>JAKCEK010000211.1 GCA_021838005.1 Actinomycetes bacterium | reverse complement strand
TCTGGGAGACGACCAAGGCCTGCCCACTGGCCTGTCGCCACTGCCGGGCCGACGCGCAGCTGGTCGGGGGGCCCGACGAGCTGACGACCGCCGAGGGCCTGTCGCTCATTGACGACCTGGCGACCCTGGGCAGTCCCCGCCCGATCCTCGTGCTCACCGGTGGGGACTGCCTCATGCGTGACGACCTCGTGGAGCTGGCCCGCCACGCCCACGAGGCCCACCTCCCGGTCGCGGTCGCCCCCTCGGTCTCCCCGCGGCTCTCGGCGGCGACCCTGCGCGCGCTGCGCGCGGTCGGGGTGAAGAGCGCCTCGCTGAGCCTCGACGGCGCGGGTCCCGCCACCCACGACACCCTCCGGGGGATCGAGGGCCATTTCGGGGCGACCCTCGAGGCGATCGACCTGCTCGTCGCCGAGGGGTTCTCCACCCAGGTGAACACGACGGTCATGCCCTCGAACCTCGAGGAGCTGGCCGACGTGGCCGCGACCGTCGTCGAGCGCGGGGCCGACGTCTGGGAGGTCTTCTTCCTCATCACGACGGGCCGGGGCACGGACATCCCCTCGACAACGCCCCGAGAGAACGAGGACGTGTGTCGGTTCCTCGTCGACGCCTCGCGCTACGGGGTAACCGTGCGTACCGTCGAGGCGCCCTTCTTCCGTCGGGTGGCCCTGGAGAGGGATGAGAGCAGGGCGTTCGACGGGGGACCGCTCTATCGGCGGCTCTCGGCCCGGCTCGCCGAGCTCCTCGGGCCGCCCCGCGCCACCCCGCGCGCCCCGAGCGCGGCGACCCGCGACGGCAAGGGGATCGTCTTTGTCGGCGCGAACGGCGACGTCTACCCCTCGGGCTTCCTGCCGCTCGCGCTCGGCAACGTGAGAGAGACCAGGCTCACCGAGATCTACCAGGACCACCCGCTGCTTCGCTCCATCCGGGCCGCCGAGTTCTCCGGACCGTGTGGACGGTGCGTCCACGCCAACCTCTGCGGTGGCTCGCGCTCCCGGGCCTTCGCCACCACCGGGGACCCGCTCGCCTCGGATCCGGGGTGCCTGCTCGTCGCCGAGCCCCCCGTCGACCTCGGAGCGCGGCTCAGCCCCGCTCGACTCGACGTCCGCTGAGCGTCTCGGCGCGGATTCGAAAGGCCACCGGCGCCCGTCCCGAGCCCCCGTCGGCCTCGCGGGAGGGGCCGCGTCCGGCGGCGCCGGTCGCCGCCATCCGCGCGCGCAGGAGCTCGAGGGTGAGCGTGGCGCCTGCGCCGTCGAGCTCCTCGTAGGCGCCCTGGAGGATGGCGCTGCGCCACCCCCCGTCGGCCCGGTACTCGTCCACCTCAAAGCAGACGCGATCGTGGCGGCGCATGAGGTCCACCTTCTTGCCCTCGGTGGTGTAGGCGTAGGCACAGCCCTGGTACCAGGCGTAGATCACCGGGACCACGTAGGTCTCGTCCCCGTCGCGGCAGCCGACCCGTCCGACCCGCTGGTCGAGGAGAAACTCCTCGACCTCCTCGTCCGTCATCTCTTCGATCACGAGCCGAGGGTACCCGCGGCCGGCCGGTGGGGTCGTGGTCGGTCCGCTCTCGGACCCGGGGGCGGACCTAGGGTGGGGTGGACCGGAGTGGTCTGCGCCCGGACGGCGTGTTCGGTGGTGTGGTGGAGGGGTGATGCTCATCAACCAGATCGGCGTCGAGCCGGAGCCGACGGTCGTGGAGCTGCGTCCCCGCCGGCCGGGCGAGGCGGCCCTCGTCGGCCGCGTCACCCTGACCGACCTGCTCGGCGCGGTGTGGTCCGTCGAGCTCCCCGGTGAACCCGAGCCCGACGGCTCCCGGGTAACGACGCTCGAACTCCCCGGGCGGGACGTCTCGTCGGCCCGCGAGTCGCCGCGCGCCGACGTCGCCTGAACCCCGAGCACGCCGGGTGGGTCGGTAGAGTCGGCGCTGACCCGGGAGGGCGACGGTGGCCCATCACCTGCTGATACAACTCTCCGACGTGCACCTCACGCGCTCGGGCGAACTCGCCCCCGGCGTCGACCCCGCCGCCAACCTGGCGAGCGCGCTCGGGCTCTTGGAGGACGAGGACGTCGCTCCCGACGTCATCCTCCTCTCCGGGGACCTCGCCAACGAGGGTGACGAGCGCTCGTATCGTGACCTCGCCGCCGCGCTCGCGTCGAGCGCGACGACCTCGACCGTCGTCTACGTGCCCGGCAACCACGACCGGCGCGGGCCATTCCGCTCAGTCCTCCTCGGCCAGGTTCCCGACGAGGGGCCGATCAACCAGGTGGCCTGGCACGGGGGACTGCGCCTGGTCGCGCTCGACTCGACGGTGCCGGGCGGTGACGGCGGTTACCTTGACGCCGAGACGATCGACTTCCTCGCCGACGCGATCGCCGAGCCGGCGCCGGAGGGCTCGATCGTGGTGCTGCACCACCCGCCCAGCCCCTCGCCCATCGAGATGATGGCCGCGCTGCGCCTGGCCAACGCCGACGACCTCGGTCGGGTGATCCAGGGGACCGACGTGCGGGCGGTGCTCTGCGGCCACTACCACCACGCGGGGGCGAGCCACCTGGGCGCGGTGC
>JAKCEK010000210.1 GCA_021838005.1 Actinomycetes bacterium | reverse complement strand
CCGTCTGCAGTCCACCGATGCCCGTCGTGACGACGCTGCCGCCGTCGAGGAGGGGTCCTTCGAGGCCACTCTGGCGCCACGCCTCGTCGGCCGCCATGAGGGCGTAGAGGGTGAACGGGTCGAGCCGGCGCAACTCCTTCGGGCCGCCCAGGTGGGACGCGTCAAAGGGCGCGATCGTCATCGCGCCGGGTGCCTCGGGCCGCAGCAGGGCGGACCAGAGCGCGTCGACGCCGACCCCCGCGCAGGTCAAGGCGCCGACGCCGGTCACCGCCACCCGGCGACCGGCGAGGGGTCCGGAGGGGGTGAGCCCGACGCGCACTACAGCTTGGCGTAGATGAGTTCGAAGGCCTCGCCGACGGTCTTGATCTCTTTGAGCTCGTCCTCGGCCACTTCGATGCCGAAGGTCTCCTCCAGCGCCATCACGAGCTCGACGAGGTCGAGGCTGTCGGCGCCGAGGTCGTCACCGAACGACGCCTCGGGGGTCACCTGCGACGGGTCCACGGCCAACACCTCGACGGTGTCGTCCTTGAACTTCTTGAAGGCTTCCTCGCGGTCCATGGTGTGTGTTCCTCCGTGTCGGTCGATCCATGGTACTGGGGCCGGCGCACGCGCCGCGCTCTAGTGGCCGAGCGAGAGGCCGCCGTCCACGACGATCACGGCGCCGGTGATGTAGCGCGCGTGGTTACCGGCGAGGAACCCGACCACACTCGCGATATCGGAGGGCGTGCCGACGTGACCGAGGGGGATGCGCGAGGTCATGGCCTCGCGCGAGGCCAGGTCGGTCGTCATGTCGGTGTCGATGAGGCCGGGCGCGACGACGTTGACCGTGATCGAGCGCGAGGCCACCTCGGTGGCGAGCGAGCGAGCCAATCCGACGAGCCCGGCCTTGGCGGCGGCGTAGTTGGCCTGGCCGGGGACGCCCATGAACGGTGAGACCGAGCCGATGAAGACGATCGACCCCTGACGGTTGCGCACCATGGACGAGAGGGCGGCCCGCGCGCAGTAGAAGGCGCCGTCGAGGTCGACGGCCAGCACCTCGCGCCACTGGGCATCGCTCATGCGCAGGGCGAGCCCGTCGCGGGTGATGCCCGCGTTGACGACGAGGACCTCGACGGGCCCGAAGCGCTCGACGCTGGACTTGACGGCGGCGGCCACCGCGTCGGCGTCGGCGACGTCGACGGCCGCGGCGGCGCAGCCGGCGGGCGCGACGCCGCCGCGCGACAGCCCGACGACCCGGTCCCCGAGGGTGACGAAGTGCTCGGCGACGGCGGCGCCGATGCCGCGGCTGGCGCCGGTGACGATGACGTGTCGGCTCACGGGGCGATCGCTCCCATCTCGGCCGGGTCGGCCGGTGCGTACTGGTGGTCGAACGGGCGGATGCGCTTGGTGAGACCGGTCAGGACGGCCCCGGGGGGCATCTCGACCGTGACCCGCACCGACTCGGGCAGCGCGAGGGTCGCGTCGAGGAACTCCACCGGTGAGGTCAGCTGGCGCGAGAGCAGCCCGCGCCACTCGATCGGGTCGCTGTGGGGCCGGCCGTCGACGTTGGCCACGACCACGTGGTCGGTGGCACCCCAGGTCGCGCGCGCCAGCGCCTCGTCGAGGTCGCCCTGGGCCGGGGCCATAAGCGGCGAGTGGAAGGCGCCGCCGACGGGCAGGGCCGTCGCGCGTCGCCACCCCAGCTCGCGGTGCCGCTCGAGCAGGTCGGTGAGGCCCTCGCGCGTGCCGCTCACCACCACCTGCTGGGCGCCGTTGACGTTGGCGACCCACACCCCCTCGAGCCCTCCGAGGGCCCCGAGGGCTCCCTCGTCCCCGCCCATGAGGGCCACCATGGATCCCGGCGCTTCGCGGGCCGCCCGGGCCATGGCCGCCCCGCGCACGGCGATGAGCCGGGCGCCTTCATCGATCGTGAGCAGTCCCGCCGCCACCAGGGCGCTGAACTCGCCCAGGCTGTGGCCGAGGAGGTAGCGCGGGCGAACGCCCGCCGAGAGCAGGTCGTGGTAGCCCACCGTCGAGAGCGCGAAGGTGGCGAGCTGGGCGTTGTCGGTGCGCACCACCTCCTCGTCGTCGGCCTCGAGTAAGAGGCGCGCCACGTCGGTGCCGGCGGACTCCGAGACGCGCTCGACGAGCTCCCAGTGGGGGCTGTCGCGCCACGGGAGGCCGGCGCGCGCGCCGATCGAGCCCTGGCCGGGGAAGAGGGCGACGACGTCGTCGCGGAAGCGGGGGCCGTCGCCGGGCATCGCGGCCACGCTAACAGCGCGCCCGGCGTGAACCGGGGGCGACCACGGGCCGCGCCGCGGTGTCGGGCCTTCGGTCAGTCGAGGGCGGCGCAGACCTCGAAGAGGTGGCCGTCGGGGTCGAGGAACGACGCCGAGCGCATCCCCCAGGGCTGGTCCGTCGGCGGGTGCACCACCTCGGTGCCCCGGGCGACCAGGCGCGCGGCCAGCGCGTCGGGGTCGTCGACCTCGACGGTGATCTGGTGGGTGAGCCGGGCACGGTCCGGCGCCACCAGGGCGCCGAACTGACCGGTGGCGTTGTCGCGCGAGCGCAGCCCCAGGACGAGGTTG
>JAKCEK010000048.1:6773-11345 GCA_021838005.1 Actinomycetes bacterium | reverse complement strand
GCGCGTCGCCCGGCCAGGGCGACGCCGTCGGGGCTGGTGGGGTGGCCCACCACTGAGACGAGCTCGTCGCCCTGGGCGGCGATCGTCAGGGCCTCGCTGGCGACCGACGCCTTCTGGGCGGCGCTCAGGGCGACCCGTCCCGAGACGAAGGGGGCCAGGCTGGTCGAGCTCGGGCTCATCGCGTACGAGGCGACCCAGTCCACCTGGGTCGACTGGTCGCTGGTGGGGCAGGCGTAGCCCTGTAAGCACCAGGTCTGCTGCTGGAGGTGGAGGGACATCGGGACGTGGGGGACCTCGCTCGGCGCGTTCACGACCCCCCAGACCCGCCCGTCGACGGTGTAGACGACGGTGGTGGGCGTCCAGACGACGCCCCACGTGTGCCACTGCGTGAGGTCGACGGGCGTGCGCACCTGGACCTGGTGGTTGGCGGCGCCCCAGTGAAGGGTGGCGAAGCTGAAGGTGGTGCGCCCGTCGGTCTCGTTGAAGTCGATCTCGGGGGGCCAACCCGTCACGGGCCAGAGCAGTTCCACGACGGTCGGCCCGGGTCCGGTCTCGCGGGAGCGCACGAAGTAGGCGCCGTAGGTGCTCGCCACGTCGCACTGGCACAGCCCTCCGGTGACCCACTGGCCCCCGTAGCTCGGATCGCGCCACGCGTTGAGCGAGAGGAGGCCCCCGCTCACGCTGACGTGAGTCGCCGCCCACTGAGAGCCGGGATCGCCCGACGCGGTGCCCGAGAAGACGCTCCAGCCCGCCGGCAGCGACGAGCCGGTGAAGTCGGTCACGTAGCGCTCGACGAAGCCGGGCAGCGCCGTGGAGCTCGGCGGCGCGACCCCGGACGGCTCGTTCGCGTCGGGCAGGCCGGTCGGGAAGGTCACCGAGGCGGCCGACCCGGGCGGGTGGGACGAGGAATGGGGACGGTGCGTCGTGGCCCCGGCGAAGGAGGCGCCGCCCATCGAGATCGCGACGGCCAGCACCAGGCCGGCCAGCCGCGTGGGACGACGGGTCATGGACCCAGTATCGTCGGCGCCTGCGCCAGTCCGTCTGGGAACGGCCTGAAAGCGACTCCGAGGGCCCCGACCAGGTCTCTCCCGGGCACCGACGGCGCCGGGCGCACGAGCCCCAGGAGCGAGTCGGGCCGAACCGGCAGGGGCAGGCCGAGGCCCGAGCCCACACGCAGCAGGCCGAGAAGCACGGGCCACGGCACGGGCACCCGCACGAGTCGGCTCCGGCCCGCCTCACGCGCGAGCACCGACATCACGAGGTCGAAGGGGACCGCGACGGGATGGGCGAGGCCGACCACGGCGCCGGCCGCCTCGGGCGCGCGCACGAGGGTGACGAGCCCGTCGAGGACGTCGGTGACGTGGGCGGTGAACAAGGAGGCGCCGGGGAAGGAGGGGATGACCGGCAGGCGCGACAGGCGTCGGAGCGTCCCCATCATCCCCCCGGCCCCGGCGCCGTAGACGAGCCCGGGCCGGGCGACGACGCCGTCGGCCTCGAGCACCGTGCGCTCGACGGCGAGCTTGGTGAGGCCGTACACCTGCCGGGTGCCGAAGTACGCCGACATCGACGAGACGAACACGACACGCCCGACCCCGTCGCGACGAGCCGCCTCCAGCAGAGCGCGCGACCCCTCGACGTTGACGCGCCAGGCCGCGACCGGCTCCGTGGTGCGCAGGTCCCACGCGGCGTGCACGAGCACGTCGATCCCGGTCAGGCGTCCCGGGCGGTGCGGCCCCGCGAGGTTGAAGGGCTCCGCCCCGTCTCGGCGCAGTTCAACCACGTCGTCGCCCTCGGCGCGCAGCCGTGAGGCGAGCGCGCCGCCGAGGAAGCCGCCGGCGCCGGTCACCGCGACGCGGGTCATCGCACCTCCAGGGCGCTCGCGATGCGGTGGGCGTTGGCCATGATGGTCAGGGTGAAGGTCGTCGCCGAGACCGTGGGGAAGACGGAGGCGTCGACCAGGTGGACGTGGCGCCACGGGGCCACGCGACCCAGGACGTCACTGTCGAGCCCGGGCCGAGGGTCGTCACGGTGGGCGAAGCTCCCCCCGAAGTGGTAGCTCTTGGTCGCGGCCGACAGCGCCATCATCGGGACGACCGGCCAGACACCGAGGTGGCGTCCGGCGCGCGCGAGGCGCCCGGCGACCTCGTGCAGGCGTCGGCGGGCCGCCTCGTCGCGTCCCGGGGTGGGCGAGATGCCGACCCGGGCGAGCCCGTCCCCGGACGCCCCCGGCGTGACGGTGACCTCGAAGCCGGGCGACCACCAAGAGGGGAGGTAGCCCAGACCGACCGTCACCCGGCGCAGGATCGCCTCGCCGAGGGGGGCGAGCGCCCCGCGGCGCAGGGGCCCGGGTAGGGCCGAGTCCAGGGCGCGGCTGTAGGGATAGCCGTGAATCTGGACGAGGTCGTGCCCGGCCTCGTCAAAGGGCAGGAGCAGGTTGAACTGGTTGAGGGTGAACGATCCCTCCTCGCGGGCGGGGTGGGTGGCCCTCGCCGACACGAGGGGCACCACGAATTGGGCCGACTCGACCATGGGGACGGGCCGTCCCCATTGGCCGAGCGAGCCGGCGACCAGGCGGGTCGTGGCGATGGCGCCGGTGGCCAGGAGGACCGCGTCGGCTTCGACGACTTCGCGTGGCCCGCCCTCGCGCGGGCGGACCACGACGTGGGGGCGGCCGTCGTCCTCGCCCACCTCGAGGGCGAGGACGCCCCCGCGGTACTCGACGCGCCCCGCGCTCTTTAGCGCCTCGATGGTCTGGGCGGCCGAGTAGACCAGGCCGTACGGGCAGCCGGTCATGCACAGTCCGCACGACACGCACGCCGACGCCCGCATCGCGAGCCGGGCCCGGCCCACCAGGACGCCGGCGCGGCGCACCGCGAGCCGGTGGCGCTCGTAGCGCTCGAGGATGCGCTGGGCGTTGCCCGCGAGCGGGGGCAGGGGATCGGCCTCGCCGAAGAGGGGGAAGTACTCGGCGAGGTCGTCGACCTCGCCGGCGTAGGGGAGGGCCGCCAGCACTGCCCGGTAGTGGGGTTCGAGCTGGTCGCGGGTCACCGGCCAGTCCTCGAAGCTGGCCGCGGAGTACGCCATCGTCTGAGCGCCCCAGGTGTTGGAGAACCCCCCAAGGGCGCCCGAGACGACGTGGGCGTCGTCGGCGAGTCCCTCGCGCTGGCCGAAGTCGCGGAACGGGAAGTCCGAGCCGAAGGTTCGCTTCTCGGGGAGGCGGTGGTCGTGACGGGGCTCGGCGGCGACGGCGACCCGCGCCCGCTCTCGGAGGTCCCAGCTCGAGGGGGGCAAGGACGCGAGGTGGCGGCGGGCCGCGTCGAGCTCGGGTTCGAGTCGCCCGCCGACGTCGAGGATCCTCACCCTCGCGTCACCGCGCTCGGCGAGCGCGAGGGCGGCGCCGGCCGCAGCCGGGCCGGCCCCGACGATGACGACGTCCATCCCCCTCACCGCAGCCGGCCCGCGAGGTTGCCCGCCGCCCCGAGGGCCAGGGCCGCGACGAGCACGCCGTAGCGCACCGGTCCGTAGAAGTCACCCTCGGCGAGGGCCCGCCCCTCGAAGACAAGGCCGCGAGCCAGCGAGCGCAGTCCGAAGCGGAGTTCGGCGCGCAGGTTGGACGCCTCGCCGAGGCTGGTGAAGGCGGCGACTTTGCCCCGGTTGACAAAGAAGCACCGTCGCCAGAAGTAGTCCCAGGTGAGCCGTGACGTCGGGACGAAGTGGGCGACGACGGCCTCGGGGTCGAAGACGACCGCGTCCGGGCCGAAGGCGTGGGCCGTGCGGTGGCTCAGGTCCATGTCGTCATGGTTGTCTGAGTGGAAGCCGCCCCACGAGAGAAGCGCCGCCCGGCGGATCGACATGTTGGCGCCGATGAGGTGCTCGACCGGCCCCTTCGTCTCGGGCAGCCCTCGGTAGGCGCAGCCGAAGACCCAGTCGCACTCGAGGGGGATCCACCGCGGACGGGGTGACTCGAAGTGGGGCAGCGGCGCCCCACCGACCGCGACGGCGCGCGGGTCGGCGTAGTCGGCGACGAGCCGCTCGAGCCAGTCGGGTGCGGCGGCGGCGTCGTCGTCGAGGAAGGCGAGCACGTCACCGGTGGCCAGCTCGGCGGCGCTCGTGCGGGCCCCCCCGAGGCGCGAGTCGAAGCGGTTCTCGATCACCCGCACCGCCACGGCGCGGTCGGCGAGCAGCGGCGGGACTTCGCGAGTGGCCCGCTCGAAGAGCTCACGATTGTGGTCGACGCTGAGGAAGAGCTCGACGGGCTGGTGCGTCTGGGCTCCGACCGAGCGGATCGCGTCGCACAGCAGCGCCCAGCGCTCCAGGGTGTAGGCGCAGACGATCACGCTCACGCTGAGCGCGGGGGCCGCCGCGGCGTCGTTCGGACGGCTCATCGCGCAGCCTCGCCCGCCCGGGGACGGCCCGGGGCCGTGGCGGCGCCCCCTCGGTAGAATTCCCGAGTATGTCGGGTGTTCCGGAGGTGACCTCGACGGACACCGGTCCCGCGCGCTCGCGTCGCTCGAGTTTCGTCGTGGCGACGGTCACCACGCTCATCGTGGTGACCGTCATGGCTTCGGTGGT
>JAKCEK010000048.1:0-6763 GCA_021838005.1 Actinomycetes bacterium | reverse complement strand
ATCTTGGTCACCTTCGCCTACGCCTACATCCAGCGGACCAGCGTCTTTTCGATCAACCCGCACGGGCCCACTCCCTACCCCGTCGGCGTTCGCGACGCCCACGCGACGTCGGGCGTCGCGCCACCCGGACCGAAGGCGCTCACCCACTTCCGTGAGGTGTACGTTACGACGTTTCCCGGGACGACCCTGCCCTCGGGCTGGTACCTCTTCACCGGCCCCCAGGCCGGCTCGCCCGGGGGGCGCTTCGGCGCACGCCACGTGACGGTCCACGACGGCACGCTCGAGCTGCGGACGTTCAAGGACCCGGTCTTCAAGGACGCCTGGGTGACGGGCGGCCTCTGCCAGTGCGGACGGCCCATGACCTACGGCGCCTTCTTCGTCCGCAGCCGGGTGAGCGGGCCCGGCCCCAACGAGGTCGAGCTGCTCTGGCCGGCGAACAACCAGTGGCCGCCCGAGATCGACTTCAACGAGACGGGCGGACGCGTCTCGGCCACCTCCTCGACGGTGCACTGGGGCCCGATCAACCAGATCGAGCAGCGCTTCGTCACGGTGGACATGACCAAGTGGCACACCTGGGGTGTGATCTGGACCAAGGGCGAGATCATCTACACCGTCGACGGCCAGGTGTGGGGCACGATTGCCTCGCCCGAGGAGGTGGCGCACGTCCCCATGACCCTCGACTTCGAGCAGCGCACGCTCTGCGCGCTGCACCGTCAGTGCCCGACGCACCCGGTCTCGATGGACGTGGCCTGGGTCGCGGAGTACGCGCCGACCCACTAGGCCCTCCTCAGAACCGTCGCGGTCGGCCAGGAGCGCACGACGACGTAGCCGCGGGCGACGAGGTGGCCACGCACCACCGCCATCCAGTCGTGCGGGTAGTTGAGGACCTCGACGCCGAAGTTCGACTCGGAGCGACCGAGCAGGATGAACGTGGACTTGCTGCTCACGAGCCTGCGCACGATGGCGTTGAGCGGTGTGGCCGACGTGGCCGAGCCGGCGATGTACTCGTTCACGGTCCCGACGTCGCGCTGACCCAGGGGCATGAAGTAGTTGGCCAGGCCGATCACCTGTCCCGGACGGATGTGGTTGTAGACGTAGTTCACCGCGGCGACCTCGTCGGGGGTGAAGGACTCGTAGGCGTCGTTGCCGCCGCGCACCATCGTCGTGATCAGCGTGCACGCCGCCAAGACGACGGCGACGAGGACGAGGGAGGATTGCTCGAGCGCGTGGCGGGTCGCGGTCCAGGCCCGGCTGGCGAGCGCCCGGTCGAGGTGACCCGCGATCGCCCAGGACGACGGTGGCCGGAGGAGCGCCAGCGGGCTCGAGAGTTGGCCCTCTCGACTGGGCAGGATGGCCGAGGCCGCGAGCATGCCCACGAAGGGCAGGCCGTACAAGACGACCCGCATGAGGCCCTCGCCCCCGTAGTTCTGCGCCGCCATGAGCAGCACGGGGGCCGCCGCCAGCGCCTCGAGGGCGCGCGAGTCGGCCCGTCGGCGCACCACGCCGACGGCGGCCAGGAGGTAGATGGCCGCCGTGAGGCCGATCCGAGACTTGACGACGATGAGGTGGGTCACCGTTCCCGTTACCCGGCTGGTCACGTTGCTGCTCAACTTCGAGCCGAGCTGTCCGATCGAGCCGAAGATCACCCCGAGGTGGCCCACCCAGAAGTTGCTGGCCCCGAGGCTCAGCCAGCCGATCGCGAGCACCACGAGCAGGATCCACACTTCGGGACGGCCGAGTCGACGCGCGAGGAGGAGGGCCGGGAGGGCCAGGGCCAGGGCGTAGGGCGTCAGCTGGTGGCTCATCGAGCTCGCGAGGAAGACCAGCGCCAGCACGCCAAGCAGGCCGGCCGTCACCGCGGGGGACTGGGTGGGTTCGGCGTCGTGGCCGAGGATCCGCCCCAGGCGAAAGAGGGGGCGGCTGAAGGTCAGCCGCTCGCGCCACGACCCGGGGTCGTGGGGTGTGACCTCGAGGGGCCTCGGGCGCCAGAGGTAGAGGACCGCGGCTATGGAGACCAGGTAGAAGAGATAGTTGAGCGCCTGGGGCGAGAAGTAGTCCTGGAGGATCCAGTTGGTGGAGTAGTAGAGGGCGATGCCGAGCCAGCCCGCGCGGGCCCCCACCCCGCTGTAGCGGGCGATGACCAGCAGTGGCGGGAGATAGGACAGCTCGATCGCCAGGGGGAACCAGTGGGTGAAGGCGATGGCCGAGTGCAGGCCGACGAAGGCCGAGAGCGTCGCCCCGAGGGAGAAGGCTCCGGGCCACGAGAAGCGCGCGTCGTAGCCGTTCAGGGGCTGGCCGTGGACAAGGATGTACTTGACGAAGCCGACGTGGATCCACGAGTCGGTCAAGACGGCGGTCGGCTCCACCGCCGAGGCGGTGCCGTAGATGAAGACCGCGAACAGCACGATGAATCCGACGAGTCGCGCGGTGCGCAGCGTGGGCCGTCCGAGCTCGACGGCGAAGCCCACGACGCTGAGCAGCAGCCCCGCGAAGTACGTCCACCCGAGGACCGAGATCAGGCCGTAGCCGTTCATTGCACCGTAGTCCGAGGTAGCGACGGCGTAGACCCACAGGGCGAGGCCGAGTCCACCGAGCCAGAGGGTCAGCGGTCCCGCGGCCGCCCGGCTGAGGGTGCGGCGCGCGTCGAGCCACGCGGCCGTTCGCGGCGGGGCGAGGGTGGCGCTCATCCGATGATCTTGAACCGGGCGTAGACGACGACCGCGTAGAGCACGACCGAGACGATGACCGACACGTCGAGAAAGCGCCACACCACGCGCGAGAGGGGCACGTTCCAAATGCCGCTCGTAGCGCGCACGACGAGCAAGATGACAATGGCCACGAGTAACACGAAGACGACCGGTGCGCTGGCCGACGCCGCGTCGGCGACGATCACGACCGAGGTCACCGAACCCCCCGACGCCGGTGCTGACGTGCCTGGAGGGCCAGCGAGGCGGCGCAGACCAGGCCGAGGACCTCGCCGAAGCCCATCAGGTACCAGAGGTGGACGGTGATCAGGACCTGTGCTGAGAGCATGAGGATGGTGACGCTCGCGGCGAGGGTCATCCCGAGCTCGAGGGCCGGCTGGGCCAGGCGAATCCAACCCACGACCGCCCAGCCCGGCACGAGGAGGCCAAAGGCGAGGCCGACCACGAAGCGCACGGGTCCGTGGACCTGGGCTAGTCCGAGGGCGACGATCGCGAGCGACACCGCGACGAGGGCAACCGACACCCGAAGCCGGACCTCGTCGCCCGGCAGCGGACCCGGGGCGCGCCGCCGCCTCGCCCCGAGCGGGCCGCGCACCAGCGCACGAAGCGTCGCCCGCGTCGCGGAGGGCACGCCGGGCGGCGCGGTGTCCACTCCGAGTTCGGCCGTGCCGGGTGCGCGGACCCCCAGGGCGGGGCCGACGCCGTGCCCCACCAAGGGGAGCGCGGCCACGGGCACAGGTGCGGGCGCCGAAGGGGACTCGGGGGCGAGGGCGGCGCGGCAGCGCTCCAGGACGAGGCGGCGGTCCTCCCTCGGGATCCGCGGCGGGTCGCAGTGCAGGCCCGGGTGCGAGGCCAGGCGGTGGACCATCGAGGGGGCGAGGGGGCGCCGGTCGAGCCGCAGCACCCGGGCCGGAGCCCCGTCCACCTCGGGCAGGACGACCACCGCGTCGCTCAGCTGGTGGCGCAGAGCCAGCCGGGCCAGGGCCTCGTAGACAAAGGCCTCGCCCGAACGCGTCTGGGCGACCTGGTCCAGCTCTTCGGACAGGGTGACGGGGGGCGTCACCGGCTCGTCGTCAGGGCTCGTCATGATCCTCGGAGGGGTCGGGGGGCGCCCGGGTGTCGCGCCTCCGGTCGGTTGCGACCCGGGGCCGCACGGACCATCATTTTACGGCCACCCCCGCCCGCGGGGGTGGCGCCAATCGGTCAGCGGGGGGCGTAGGAGGCCACGGGGGCCACGGGGGCCACGACTACCGTGGCGTGGCGCACCAACCGCCCCGCGAGGGCGTCCCAGTCGTCGGAGCTCGGGAAGCGAAGCGAGGACAGGCGCAGGGCGTGGCTGAAGGCCACGTGGACCGACGCCGGCCGGGTGAGGTTAGCGACCAGTCCCCCGGCGTAGCCCCGACGCAGTGCGAGCGACTTGGTCGAGACCATGGCCACCGTGGCGACGCCCCGGTCCACCGCGGCGTCCAGGGCGCGCGAGGCGTCCGTGGGGTCCGCGATGCCGGCGGCGGCCGACGAGCCCACGACCTCCTCGAGGTCGGAGGCGGACATCTCTCCGTCGATCAGCTCCACCTGGTCGGCGTGATGGCTGGCGCCGACCAGGTTCTCGACCTCGTGGCCGCGGTGGCGCATCACGACGCGGAGCCGGTAGTCGTCGATCCACTCGTCGGGCACGGCGTCGAAGGCGGTGAGGACCGTGGCCAGTGCCGCCACGTTGTCCCGGGGCAAGAAGGCGGTGATCGCGCCGTCGCCGCCGCCGCCCCGTCCCGTGAGGGCGAGGGCCTTGTGCACCCCGACCTGCGGCCCTCGAGCCCCCAGGAGGGAGCGGAGGGTGCGGGCGTCCTCGGCCCGACCGACGAACACCCGGTCGGCGCCGTAGGCGAGGGAGCACAAGGCGGCGAGGTCGGCCGCACGCACGCCGGGCAGGCTGGCGCAGAGCACTACGGTGGGCACCCCACGGGCCCGGCCGACCTCGAGGAGGTCGGTCATCCAGACGTTGTCGAGGCCCGGCCAGACGTAGGCGACGAGGAGGTCGGCCGACTCGTCCACCCACTCGCGCAGGTTCCTGGCCCGGTCCTTAGAGCGGACCGGCGCGCGCAGAGTCACCACGTTGTCCTCGCTGTCGTCACGCTGGACCGAGGTGAGCGACGGGGCGCGGTGCAGGCCCGTGAGCTCCTGCTCCGAGAGGTCGACCTCGATGCGGGTCACCAGGGCCCGGCGCGACAGTGCGCGCACCAGCTCGGTCACGATGACTCCGGGAATCGTGAGGGCGAGCCCCGGACCGGCGACGACCACGTGGAACCGGTCGGTCCCGGTGAGTGAGTGCTCAGGCATCGGCTATCCGATAGGGACGGAGCCGCTCGCGCACGATGGTCCAGAAGATGCGCAGGCCGTCACGCAGCGCGTGCAGCCGACTCGTGCCGTGGATCCGGTGGGTCTCGTAGCAGGGGACCTCAGCGATGCGCAGCCGGCCCCGGCGGGCGCGGATCCCGATCAGGGTCTCCACCTCGAAGCCGTCGGAGTCGATGTTGAGCCACGCCAGGCGGTCGGCGCGCACCGCGAAGAAGCCGTAGGTGGCGTCGGTGTAGCGAGCCCCGAAGAGGACTCGGATCAAGAAGCAGATGCCCGCGTCGCCGAAGCGCCGCAGCGGGGTGATGTCGGCCGATCCGGCGCCCTCGGCGAAGCGACTGCCCTTGACGTAGTCGGCACCCTCGAGCAGCGCGTCGCGGAAGCGGGGGATCAGGGCGCCGTCCATCGAGCCGTCGGCGTCGATGGCGACGAGGAGGTCACCCTTGGCCGCGGTGAGCCCGGCGCGCAGGGCGGCGCCCTTGCCTCGACGGGTCTCGTGGACGATGCGCACGTCGGGCCACAGGGCCTTGGCGATGCGTTCGGAGTCGTCGCTCGAGCGTCCGTCGACGAGGATCACCTCGTCCACCCAGGAGGGGATGGTGTTGAGCACGTAGGGCAGGTTCCCGGCCTCGTTGAGGGTCGGGATGACGACCGACACGGTCGCGTCCTCGACCGTGAGAGCGCGTTCCTGATCAGGCCACGTGTATCCTGACAAGGACGCGGGGTTGACGCCGTGCACCTATACCGCCCCTTGCTGGCCCTTGCGGCCACAACACTTACAGAGGTCTCGCCGACTGTCAATTGGATCAACGTCCCTTCCCTGAGATGACATCGGCGTAATTCGACGGTGACGAACGCGGCCCCCGCTGTGGGTCGCGCCGCGGCGCGGGTCGTCGCACGGTGGCGTCGCTGACATGGCTCTCCTCGCCCGACTCTTCGCTCGGTCGGGTCAGGCGCCCGGGGCGTACTCGGCCACCCAGTTGACCTGCATCGACTGGGGCGCCGAGGGGCAGGCGTAGCCCGAGCTGCACCAGGTCTGCTGCTGGATGTCGAGGGTCATCGGGATCGACGGGATCGAACCGGAGTTGGCCACCTCGCCCCAGACCCGGCCGTCCACGGTGTAGGTAATCGTCGTCGGGGTCCAGATCACGCCCCAGGTGTGCCACGCGGTCATGTCGATCGAGACGTGCGACTGGACCTGGCTGCGACTCGAGCCCGACGACGCCCAGATGTCGCTCGCGGTCGACCCGCCGGTCCCGCCGCTCGTCTCGCTGAAATCGATCTCGGGCGGCCAGGTGTTGTTGGCCGGCCAGAGCAGCTCGACCTGGGTCGGGCCGGCCCCGGTGACCCGCGAGCGCACGAAGTAGGCGCCGTAGGTCCGGGCGACGCCGCACTGGCAGAGGCCGCCCGTGACCCACTCCCCGCCGTAGGCGGGGTCCTGGAAGGCGTTGAGGGTGAGAATGCCGCCCGAGACGCTCACGTGAGAGCTCCCCCACTGCGAGCCGGGGTCGCCCCCGGGCTGACCGCTGTAGGTGTACCAGCCGCTCGGCAGGGACGACCCGTTGAAGTCGGTCACGTAGGACTGGGTGTAGCCGGCCATCGCGTTGGCGGCCGGCGGCGCGTAGCCTGACGGGGCGCTCGCGTCCAGGGTCCCGATCGGGTACGGCGTCGCCGGGGCCGCCGGGGCGGACGTCGTGGTCGTGGTCGGA
>JAKCEK010000209.1 GCA_021838005.1 Actinomycetes bacterium | reverse complement strand
GACGACCTGTCGGCCGCCTACGCCGAGGAGGTCCGACGCCTGGGCGAGCTGGGCTGCACCTACCTCCAGCTCGACGACACCTCGCTCGCCTACCTCAACGACCCGGCCCAGCGCGCGATGATCGCCGGACGCGGGGACGACGCCGAGCACCAGCACCTGCGCTACATCCGCCAGATCAACGCGGCCCTGAAGGACCGACCCGCGAGCATGTTCGTCACCACCCACTCGTGTCGGGGCAACTTCCAGTCCTACTGGGCCGCCGAGGGTGGCTACGACTTCGTGGCCGAGGCCCTCTTCGGCGAGCTCGACGTCGACGGCTTCTTCCTCGAGTACGACGACGAGCGCTCCGGCGGCTTCGAGCCCCTGCGCTACGTGCCCCGGGGCAAGGTCGTGGTCCTCGGGCTGGTCACCACCAAGCGGGGCCAGCTCGAGTCCAAGGACGACCTCAAGCGCCGCATCGACGAGGCCGCCCGCTACGTCGGCCTGGACCAGCTGTGCCTCTCGCCCCAGTGCGGCTTCTCCTCGACCGTCGAGGGCAACTCGATCACCCTCGACGACGAGGTCGCCAAGCTGCGCCTGGTCGTCGAGACCGCGGCCGAGGTCTGGGGCTAGGCGGCCAGCTCCGCGAGCGCCTCGTCCTCGAAGGCGAGGTCGTAGTCGGCGTCGTCGCGCCGGGTCCGGCCGGTCACCGCGACGAGGACCACCGCCGACAGGGCGAAGAGCGAGCCGACGCCGTAGGCGACGTGGAGGCCGTGGACGAGCGTGTCCAGGCGTTGGCGCGCCACGGCCCGGCCGAGCGCGCCGCCGAACTGCGCGTGGCCGGTCGCGACGGCGAAGACGTTGACGAGGACCGCGAGCCCGAGCGCGGCGCCGAGCTGCTGGGAGACGTTCACGAGCCCCGAGGCGGCGCCGGCGTCGGCCGGGGCGACGCCCTCGAGCGAGAGGGACGTGAGCGTCACGAAGCTGAGACCCGAGCCCGAGCCGATGAGCACGAGCACTCCGGCCACGTCGACGTAGCCCCACGTGGGCGCGATCCGCGAGGCCACCAGCAGCCCCACCCCCACCAGGGCCGCGCCGACCAACACGATCGAGCGCGGGGTGTAGCGGCGCACCAGCACGCGGCTCGTGAACTGGGAGGCGAGGAAGATCGTCAGCGGCATCGGCAAGAAGGCGAGGCCCGCGCGCAGCGGGGAGTAGCCCTGGACCTCTTGGAGGAACTGGGTGAGGAAGAAGAACACGCCGAACATCCCCGCGTAGATCAGTCCGCGCGCCGCGTTCGCGCTCGAGCGGGTCACGCCGCGCAGCAGCCGTAGCGGCACCACCGGCTCGGCGGCGCGGCCCTCGATCCGCACGAAGGCGACGAGCAGCGCCGCACCGGCGAGCAGCGGCACCAGCGTCGCGGGGCTCGCCCAGCCCTTCGCGCCGGCCTCGACGAGCCCGAGCACGAGACCGGTCATGCCCGCGGTCGAGGTGAGGGCACCGGCGACGTCGAGCCGGCCGGTGCGCACCGGCGTCTCGGCGACGACGACGCGAGCGAGGAGCCCCACGACGAGCCCGATCGGCACGTTCACGAACATCACCCACCGCCACGAGACGAGCTCGGTCAAGAGCCCGCCGGCCACGAGGCCGATCGCCCCGCCGGCGGCCGACACCGCGGTGTACATGGCCAGCGCCCGCACCCGCGCGGCGCCCGGGGCGAAGGTCGCCGTGAGCAGCGACAGCGCCGACGGCGCGGCGAGCGCCGCGCCCACGCCCTGAAAGGCCCGGGCGACGAGCAGCGTGGTGGCGCTCGTGGCGAGCCCGCCGAGCATCGAGCTCAGCGTGAAGAGCGCAAGGCCCGCGAGGAAGACCCGCCGCCGGCCCAGGAGGTCGCCCGCGCGGGCCCCGAGCAACAGGAGCCCGCCGAAGGCCAGGACGTAGATGTTGAGGACCCACGACAGGCCCGTCCCCGAGAAGCCGAGGCTGGCCTGGATGTGGGGCAGGGCCACGTTGACGATGGTCCCGTCGAGGACGACCATCAGCTGGGCGGCCAAGATGATCAGCAGATACACCGAGGGGCGGGCGAGGAAGCGGGCGGGCGCTCTCCGGCCCCCGCTCACGGGCGCGGTGACGACGGTGGACATGGTCGGCCTTTCTGGGGGTACCATGGAACCGGAAGGTTCCTCCGTCTATTATACGGAGGCTCCCTCCATTTGATGCACCCCCCGGGTGCCGCGCGGGAGGCGTGGTCATGACCATCCAGGACGAGCGAGCCGAGAGCCCGGCGCGGCCCCAGCGCGCCGACGCGCGGCGCAACCGCGACCTGCTCCTGCGCGCGGCCCGCGAGCTCTTCGACGAAGAGGGCGACACCTCGATGGAGGCGATCGCGCGGCGGGCCGGGGTCGGTATCGGCACGCTGTACCGCCACTTCCCCCGGCGCATCGACGTCGTCGAGGCCGTCTACCGCGACGACGTGGACCAGGTGGTGGCCGTCGCCGAGCGCGACGTCGCCACGATGACACCCTGGGAGGCCGTCGACAGCTTCCTGCACGCCTTCGTCACGTACGCCTTCGGCAATGGCTGGGTCTGCACC
>JAKCEK010000208.1 GCA_021838005.1 Actinomycetes bacterium | reverse complement strand
AAACCCGAGGAGTTGAACGTCGTCGCGCCCCCTCCTCTCGTTGTCAAGATCACAACGTCAATCCTGGTCGACACGGATCGTTGATTTCCGATCGCTGGGAATCGCCCTGGGCTGGCCGGAGGCTCTGCCCTGCCCCAGAGCGAGTTATACCTCCACCAGGTGTTGGGGCAAGGACCGCACATCCTTGCTGAACGGCTGTGTGCGACGTCGATCCGCTCACCGAAGAAGTAGCCGTCGTTGAACCTCCGTAATCGGTCGAAGTCATCGTGCTGTCGTTCACTCACACAGTGGACGTCTCCCCACCCCACCCTGGCGGTTCGCGTAGCGTGACGACGTTGATGTCATGGAGTGGTCGACGGGTGGCGATCGTCCGCAGATCCCAGAGACCTGGCCGATGTTCGAGCGGTTGGTCGGCCTGCGCGGCGGCAAGATGGACGCCCGAGTTGACGGTCGCCACCGCACGGACACGGTGTGCACTCCGATCAAGCCCGGTGATGATCCGGAGATTCTTGGACCGGCGAAGGGCACCTCGCCGAGTGGCGTGTGTCTTCGGGGCTGTCGGAAGGTCGAACCCACATGGATCTACGCACGTATCGGACTAGCCGTTCGGGAGCTCGAATGGCGGGTCGACATGGACCAGGCGCGTCCCGCGGGCGAGCTCTACCGCCGCCACGATGTGCTCGAACCCGGGATCCCGATCCCGTGACGCTCACCCTAGACATCTCACCGCTCCTCGCGTATCGTGAAGAGCCGTGAAGAAGATCCTGCAGGGCTACTTGCAGACCGCCCGTGGCGTCGCGCTCTGGAAGGTGGACGGGCTCTCCGAGTATGACGTCCGTCGCCCTCTCGTCCAGAGTGGGACCAACCTCCTCGGGATTGTCAAGCACCTCACCTGCGTCGAGCTCGGCTACTTCGGCCCCGTCTTTGGTCGACCCATGGGACAGCCCAATCTCTGGTTCGAGGATGGAATCGAGGACAACGCCGACCTCTTCGTGCGGGCGGACGAAGCGAGAGATGACGTCATCGAGAACTATCGCCGGGCGTGCGAGACCTCGGACGCAACGATCGAGGCGCTGAGCCTCGACGCCACGGGTTCGGTGCCGTGGTGGGGCGATCAACCGGTCACGCTTCACCACGTGCTGGTTCACGTGATCGCCGAAACCTTCCGCCACGTCGGTCACGCGGACCTCACTCGAGAACTCATTGATGGCTCGATCGGCTACGCCGCGGACGACAGCAACGTCCCTCAACACGACGGCGCGTGGTGGCGCGCCTACCACGATCGGGTCGAGGACGCCGCTCGTCTCGCGATGAGCTGACGTCTCGTCTCTGGTCAGGGTTGACCATTCCGGGGTTCGAGTGTCGTTCACGCGGGCGTCCCGAGGAGCGATGCGCCACGGCGTCGCGCTCGGGCTCACTCGCCTCGGCGCGACCGGCGGCCCAGAATCCGAGCCCGAGCGGGCACGGTCGGGCCGGGCCGACGAGAGGCGGGAAAGGGCGAAGGACCCGAAAGCGAGGGGTGCCCCCTCGACGAACGGGCTCTCCGAGCCCGGCCGGTCGCCGTCGACGGCGCGTACCGTCCGCCCGGCCGACCGCCGCCGCCGCCGCGGGGGGACTGGTCGACGGGCCGACGAGCCGGGTGGCCGTCGACCTGACGGTGTCCGACGGCACCGCACGGCAGACCCTCGGCAGGCTCGACGTCACCTCGCGCGAGACGGCTCAGGTCGCCGAGCGGTTGCGGGTCACCGCGGCGCGCACCAGCGTCACGAAGGCCCGGGCGTTGAGCGACTCGCCCTCGCGCAGATCGATCGCGCGACGCACCTTACCCTCGAGGCTCGAGGTGAAGAGGCCCGAGGGGTCCGGGAGAGTCGCGCCGCGCGCGAAGGTGAGCTTGACCGCCGCCTTGTAGGTCTCGCCGGTGCAGACGATCCCGTCGTGGGACCAGACGGGCACGTTCCACTTCCACTCCTCGATCACGTCGGGGTCGGCTCGGTGGATCAGCTCGCGCGCCCGCGCGAGCGCGTCGCCGCGCCAGTCGCCGAGCTCCGCGATGCGCGCGTCGATGCGCTCGGCGGGCGTGGTTCCCGGAGTGGGGCTCTTGTTCACCGCTCCTCCCTAGCACGGACCGTAGCGAGGAGGTACGAGGTGTCGCCCTAGGCCTCGGGCTCGGGCTCCTCGGCCGAGCCGGGGCCGACGGCGCCCGTGAGGATCTTCATGAAGAAGGTGGCGACCGCGGCGGGCGCCATGGTGCGCCGGGTCGCGATCGGCAAGATGAACTGGCCCACCGACGCGGCCCAGAACATCAGGACGACCATCTCGGCCGTCGTTCCGTCGAGGGTCCAGCCGCGCTCGTGCGCGAGCTCCGCGGCCGCGAGCCACCGGTCGAACTGGGCGTCGAGCTGGCTGCGGAAACGCGTCGCCTGGTTCTTGTTGTCGAAGATGTTGATGAAGGTCCGGATCAGCGAGTAGCGCGCGTCGGCCCGGCCGGCGGACCAGGCCGCGGTCATCTGGTCGCGCACGGTGACGTAGAAGACGTTGGGGTCGCCGACCTCCAGGGCGCGCTCGATCGCGGCGATGC
>JAKCEK010000207.1 GCA_021838005.1 Actinomycetes bacterium | reverse complement strand
TGAATCCGCACCGCGCTCTCGGTGCACTCGACCCGCGGATCGACGTAGGTGTCGGCCACGGCCGGAGCCTACCCCCGTCGACGCGTAGCGGTAGGGTCGGCGCGTGCGCGCGCCCCCTCGTCTTCGCGACGCGGGATTTCGGGTGCTCAACCGATTCCACCGAGCCGTCGTCCGCCGGACCGGGGGCCGTCTCGGGCGCCACGCCTTCGGCATGGCCGTCATCGAGCTGCACACGACGGGCCGGCGTAGCGGGCTCGAGCGCACGACGATGCTCACGGTGCCGGTGCGCGACGCCGACGCCCTCGTCGTGGTCGCCTCCAAGGGTGGTGACGACCGGCACCCCGAGTGGCTGGGGAACCTCGTCGCCCGGCCCGAGGTCGCCGTCACCCTCGAGGGCGTGCGCCGCCCGATGCGGGCCCGGGTCGCGGGCCCCGAGGAGGCCGCCCACCTCTGGCCGCGGGTCGTCGCGCGCTACGGTCCCTACGAGGGCTACCGGCGCCGCGCCGCGCGCCCGATCCCCCTCGTCGTGCTCGAGCCGATCGCTCCAGAGTCGTAACGACTCTACGAACTTCCTTCTAGACCGACAAACGGGCCCCCCTGGGCACCTCCGGCCCCCCGAAGGGTCGAGGGGGGTCACCTAGCCTGGTCAACCATGGGGTGGGTCCGCAAGCCGACGATCTGGGGTGGGGTGTGCGCGTCGTGCGGGTCGCGCCTCGAGCAGCTCCACGAGGCTTGGCTCGACGGTGCGGGCACCGTGCGCTGCCTCGCGTGCGGCCCCGACGAGCGGGACCCCGTCGGCGGCGCCCTCGTCACGACCCTGCCCCGCGCGGAGGTCGCCGCGCGCGCCCCCCGGCGGCCGCGGCGCGCGACGGCCCCGGAGCTGGCGGTGCCCGAGCACGCGACCGACCGGGCCCTCGCCCATCTCCTCGTCGAGGGGGGGCGCGTCCTCTCGGGCCGCGCGACGCCCGGCGGGCGTCCGATCGGCCACGTCGTCGTGGCCCGGTCGGGGGTCTGGGCCGTCGAGTCGCGCGACTGGTCCGGGCGCGTCGAGTACCGGCCCACCCCGACCTCCCACGGTCGGCTCCGGCTCGTGGTCGGGAGCGTCGATCGCACGACCGAGGCCGAGACGGTGGCCGCGCTGGCTGACGAACTGACCGAGCTCACCGGACCCGCCGTGCCGGTCGAGCCGGCCCTCGCGATCACCCGGGGCGACTGGAACCTCGCGTCCCTGCCGAGCCTCGTCCTCAACCGGCCCTTCCAGCACGGCCCCGTCTGGGTCGGCCCCCCACGACTCGTCGTCACACGGATCAACGCGCCCGGCCCGCTCGAGCCCGCCGCGGTGCAGCGGCTCAGCGCACTGCTCGAAGAACGTCTGGGAGTTCGCTGAGGGACGGGGCCTCGAGCAGCTCCACGATCCTCGCGCGCACCCGCGGCCACCCCTCCCGGGTGACCCCGAAGAGCGCCGAGTCGCGCAGTTGGCCCTCCTCGCCGCGCACCAGCGAGCGGTGGGCCCGCGCCACGGTCCCCTCCCGGGTCAGGCCGAGCCGCTCCATCGCCGCGATCGAGCGCTCGTTGCGCGCGTCGGTCTTGAGGTCGACCTGGGCCACCCCGTAGACGTCGAAGGCGTGGGTGAGCAGCAGCTTGGCCCCGGTGTTCACCGCGGTGCGCTGGGCGGCGGCCGAGAGCCACGTCCCGGCGATCTCCACGACGTCGGGGGCGTCCCGGGCGAAGGACCAGCGCAGGCTCACCGAGCGCGTCGCGCCCACCACCGCTCCGTCGCGGCGCAGAACGAACGGGACCGTCTCAGCGCGACGGCGCTCCTCGAGCAGGTCTCACGTGGGCCCGGGCCTCCTCGGGGCCGTCGGGTACGACGGTATAACGGGAGGTGGAGCTCTGAGCGCGGCCGCAGCCGCGAGGGCGTCGGCGTCGGGCCGCTCGAGCGGCGCGACCGTGACGCGACGGCCGACGAGCGTCGCGTCGAGGTGGGGGTGGGCCGGCGCGTCCATCGAGCTCTCAGGCGTCGAGATCCTTGGCCATGGAGACGGCGAGCTCGCGGTAGCCGAGCGCGGTGTAGAGCGAGCGGGCGACCGCGTTGTTGCCCCAGACGTTGAGCCCGATCCTCGTGCCACCGGCCGCGCGCACCCACGCCTCCACCAACTCCATGGCGACCCGCCCGTAGCCCCGCCCCCGCTCGGCCTCGTCGACCTCGACGTCGTAGACGTAGTACTCGCCCTCGCTCTCGCCCGAGGCTCGGCCGATCCAGACGACGCCCACGGGGCGGCCCTCGACGAGGACGTCGAACACGTGGTTCCCCTCGGTCAGGCCCTCGCCACTGGTGAGTGCGGCCCGGTTGCGCGCCACGTTGGCGTCGGCCGTCTCCGCGGAGTACCCGGCGGCGACGATCGAGGCCCGGTAGCCTGCCCACATCCCGGGCAGCCACTCACCCACTCGCTCGGCGCTCATCTCGCGCAGCTCGCCGCTCATCGACCCTCCCCTACCGGCGCGGCCGAGGACGGCTCGACCACGCGACTCACGATCCAGGCGTGCTTGCCGACCTGGCGACCGCGGACGAAGCCGCAAGATC
>JAKCEK010000206.1 GCA_021838005.1 Actinomycetes bacterium | reverse complement strand
ACCCTTTAGGCCCCGCGCCGCGACGAGTAACGTACGCCCCTGTGACGGCGACACCCGAGGGTGCGACGAGGGTCGGCTTCGCCGGGATGGGCGCGATGGGCGCCCCGATGGCCGCCAACCTGGCGCGCGCCGGCTTCGCGCTCTCGGTCTGGAACCGAACGCCCGGTCGCGACGAGGCGCCGGTGGCCCTCGGGGCCCGACGGGCGGCGAGCCCGGCCGAGCTCGCCGCGAGCAGCGACGTCGTCGTGCTCTGTCTCACCGACGCGCCCCAGGTCGACGAGGTCCTCTTCGCCGGGGGGCTCGCCGACGCCCTCGGTCCGGGCGCGCTCGTCGTCGACTGCTCGACCACGAGTCCCTTCGCCGCCCAGCGCGTCGCGGGGGCGCTCGCCGAGCGGGGGGTCGGCTTCGTGGACGCGCCGGTGACCGGCGGCACCGAGGGGGCCGAGAAGGGCACCCTCACGATCCTGTGCGGTGGCTCCGACCACCACGTCGCCGCGGTCACCCCGGTGCTCTCGGCCCTCGGCACGACGCTCGCCCACCTCGGCCCGGTCGGGGCCGGCCAGTGGGCGAAGGCCGTCAACCAGGTGATCCTCGCCGGCACCTACCTCGCCGTCGCCGAGGGGGTGACCCTCGCGATGAAGGCCGGGCTCGACGCGTCGGCCGTCGTGGCGGCCCTCGCCCGAGGCGCCGCCGGCTCCTGGGTGCTCGAGAACCGCAGCGCCCGCATGATCGCCGACGACTACCCCCTCGGGTTCAAGATCGAGTTGCACCGCAAGGACCTCGGGATCGCCCTGGAGCTCTCGCGCGCGCTCGGCGCGGTGCTGCCGGTCACCGCGCTCGCCGCGACCCTCGAAGACGGGCTCGTGGCCTCGGGCCACGGCGCCGACGACAACTCGGCCCTGGCCCGGCCGATCCGACGGCTCTCGGGCCTCTAGCTCACCCGGGACAGCGCACCAGGCTCGTCGGGGCGGGCGGCCACGGCCTCCACGTCGCGCAGCCGGCGCATCGCCCAGAGCAGCGCCAGGGCGTCGGCCGCCTCGGCGGCGCCGACCCACCACCCCCAGACCGAAGCGCGCATCGCCAACACCGCGACGACGAGGCCCAGCTCGACGACGATCACCGTCAGGCTCACCACCGCCCACCAGCCGTACTCGTAGGCCGCGGCCACCGTCGCGGCCGGTGCCGACCCTCCCCGCCGCCAGAAGACGTCGAGCACCTGGCGCTTCTCGCGCCCGCTGCACGCCCGGTAGTGGTCGAGCCTCACCCGCTCAACCTAACCCCTAGGCCCGGCGCACCTGGACGTCGCCCGAGACCGTGCGCACCTTCACGGTGACCGGCCGCTCGCCGGCCTCGCCCGCCGCCCCGTCGAGGGCGATCTGGCTGGTGACCTGACCCGAGACCGAGCGCACGTCGAGCTCGACGAGCAGGCCCGAACGCACCGCCAGGGTCACGTCGCCCGAGACGTTGCTCACGTCGACGCGCCCCGGCGCCACGACCGACGCCGTGACGTCGCCCGACACGCTCTGGACGCTGAGGTCGCCCTCGAGCCCTTCGACGCTCACGTCGCCCGACACCAGCTTCGCGCTGACCGGCCCGACCACGTGGCCGAGGGCGAGCTCGCCCGAGGCGGTCTGGACCTTTATGGGGCCCTCGACTCTGGTGAGGCGCACGTCGCCCGAGGCGCTCGCGACCTCGGCCCCCGCGAGGGTGGCGTCGGCCTGGAGGTCGCCCGAGGCGGTGCGCAGGCGCACCCGCGCCCCCCGTGGCACCGCGACCTCCACGTCGACGTCGTGGCGGGCGTAGCCGATCATCCCCTTGAGCGCGCGACCGAGGCCCTGGCCCTTGTCGGTGCCGAGGCCCTTCATCACCTTGGTGTCGATGGTCAGCCGGTTGGCCGCCGCGTCGTGGGCGCACTCCACCCGCGCGAGCCGGGTCGCCGGGTCGGCGTCGGTCGTGGTGAGCCGGACGGTCCCCGCCTCGCCCTCGACCAGGCGCACGTCGCCCGAGGCCGTCGTCACCTCGATCTCGGCGCCCTCTCGCAGGTCGAAGTGCTCGACCCGCGCGGCGGGGGCGACCTCGCTCAACTCTCCCATGTCAGCTCCTTCCTCTCCCTCGAAGCTCCTGGGCCCCTCGCGGGCCCGGGTGCTCGAGGCTCTCGGCGACCTCGCGCGCGAGCGCGCGCACCATCCAGCTGTTGGTCGAGGCGCCCCGACGCTGGGCCTCGCGCTCGATGCGCGCCTTCAGCTCGTCGGGCAGGCGCAGGGCGAAGCGGGCGGTCAGGTCCCCCGCCGCTTGCGGGTGCGGCTCGCCGGCGGCGCCGGGCCGGGTGAGGGTGGCGTTGTCCCCGACGAGGGTAAGGACGAGCCCCGGAGGATCGCCCGGCCGGTTCGCCTCGGCGACCACCACGTCCAGGGCCTCGAGGAGGCGCGCGCGCAGCGCCGGCGCGAGGGCGTCGGCGAGGTTCGCCGCGATCCGGGCGGTCGCCTCGTCCCCGAGGGCCCCCAGGCGCGCGAGGTCCTCACGGACCCCCTCGACGAAGTGTGATATTTGCATGACATCACTCTAATATCAATCCGCCGCCGAGTCAAGCGGACCCTCGGCGCCGTCGG
>JAKCEK010000205.1 GCA_021838005.1 Actinomycetes bacterium | reverse complement strand
GCGGCTCGGTGCGGTCGGGCTCGAGCTTGGAGCGGAACCGATTGATCCCGCTGAAGCGATACTGGCGGTCGAAGAAGGCGAGCACCCGGCGGCCCACCACCCCGAGGTCGTGGGGGTCCTGCCAGCCCTCGTCCGGCCGCCAGAACGGCAGCGGCCCGTTGGAGACCGTCTCGAAGCCCTCGTCGCGCAGCGTGTCGAGGGCGAGGGCGAGGGCACCCTCGAGCGAGCCGCGCGGGGCCTCGGCGAGGCGCACCAGATCCTGGAGGTACCAGCCCGTGGCGTTGATCGGCGTGCAGACGACAAAGGACGTCACGGCCCCGCCGATCTCGGAGACGAAGTAGCGCCGGAGCGAGGCGATCTCGAGGTAGTCGGTGCGCAAGAAGGAGTCGGTGCGGCGCTCCGGACGGGCGGCCTTCCACGCCGACTCGACCCACGCCAGGGCCGCTCGGTCCTCGGGACGGGTGAGGGGGTGGGCCTCGCGCCAGGCGACCCCGAGACTCGCGGCGTGGTTGCGGGCCCAGCGCAGTTTCTGGCGCCGCCCACCGTCGAGGGACCAGCGGGCGAGGTCCACGTAGCACTCGACCCCCGTCCAGAGGACCGGCAGGCCGAGCGCCTCGCCCGCGCGCATCGTCGACTCGTCCACCTCGAGGGCGAGGAAGTACTTGCGACGGCTCGAGGCGTACTCGGCGAGCCGGGCCACCAGCGCGCCCTCGGCCCCCCGCGCGCACACCGGCGAACGCCACGCCGCCACGACCCGCCGGCCCTCGAGGAAGCCGACGAAGCCCTCGCGATCGTCGTCGAAAAAGACCAGCCAGGGGTCGGACCCCAGGATCGTGTAGTGGCCCGCCTCTCGGCCGTGGTGGGCGAGGAGGACTTCGACCTCATCACGGACGTCGGCGACCCTTTCGGGATCGGCCGCGGAGGGGCGCGCCAGGACTCTGCTCGTCCTCCCTGGTTAGCACAGGCCCGCGCGCGCGACGCGGAGAGTCCTTTCAGCCGGTGCGGCGCTCACCGGGCACCACGACGCGCGGCGCCACCGACGCGACGCGTCTACCACCCCCCACTCGTGGACGACGAGGTCGTTCGGATCTTGCCCGCCGGCACGGGGGTGGCCGCGGCGGTCTTGGCCCAGGCGTTGACGAGCACCCAGGTTCCCGTCCCGAGCTTGAGCCCGAGGCCCGTGGCCTCGTGGGGCTTGGTGTCGCCGGCGAAGGTGTAGAGGGGGTAGCCGTTGAAGGTGACCTGGCGGAACTTGCCTCGCTTCACCCAGGCGAGCGACCCCTTCACCGCCGCCGAGTGGCTGAACGAGCCCATGGTGATCGGCAGCATCACCGGTGGCCAGACGTGGGCGCACGCGTTCACGCACTTGATCTTGCCCCCGGCCTCCGAGGTGAGGATGTAGAGGGGGTGGCCCATGACGTCGATGAGGACGTGGGGGTGCCGGGCGATGGTGGCCGCCTGGAGGGTGGGCTGGGCCGCCCCGAGTGGGAGGGCCGCGGCGCCGACTGCGCCGGCGACGAACGCGGCGACGAGGACGAGCCTCGTGAGGGTGGACCGAACTGACGTGACGCCTCCTCTCGCGACGGTGCCGAATGAGCAGGACCCTAGCGCCCGGACACGCCGCGGACGGGTCGGGCCCGCGGGTGCCTCAGGCGACCTCGACCCAGATGCTCGCCGCGGCGGCCCGCGCGAGCTCGAGGGGGCGGCTCCCGACGCGCACGGTGAGTGAGTCGTCCTCACCGGCCCCCACCAGGGTGACGAGCGTACCCTCGGAGATGGCGTGACCCGCCAAGGTCGTAAGGAGGGACGGCGCTTCGTGCTCGGCCACCTCAGAGATCCTCCGCACCACCGCGGCGGTCCCGGGCTCGAGCCCCGCCAGGGCCACGAGGACTCCGTAGGGTGCCGCCCGCCCAGGGATCACGTTGCCGTGGGGACACGTCGCGGGCCACCCCATCGAGTGGTCGATGCGGTCGATCACCACCTCGGAGATCGACGAGGAAAGCCGGTCGGCCTCGACGTCGGCGCTCGCCCAGTCCAGGCCGAGGACATCGGTCAGCCAGCGCTCGAGGATGCGGTGGCGACGCACCAGGGCCGTCGCCGTCGACTCGCCCGAGGGGGTGAGGGACACACTGCGGTCCTCACCGAGGGTGACCCAGCCGTCGCGGCGCAGCCGCTGGAGGGCGTCCGAGACCGTCGGGGGCGACACCGAGAGCCAGTAGGCCAGGCGGCCGGGCCGGACGACCTCGCCCTCGGCGGCGATGCAGTAGATCGCCTCGAGGTACTTGTCGACGGTGGCGGTGTGCGCACTCGCCACGAGACCTCCTTCGCGCGCCGGGGGCGCAGCGCGAGGCTAGCGGCGCGCTGCGACACGCGCGACGGGCTGGCTCCGACGTCGGGGCCCCGACGAGGGCGAGCCGCGCGATCCCCGGGCCCGAGGACGACCGGTGGGGCGCCCGGCCCCGGCCCCGCGGGTCTCGAGGCCGCTGGTCGCCTCCGCCGGGCGAGCACGCGCGCTCGGGGATCGCCGCGCGCGGCTCGCCGCGTCCTCGCTGTCGCACCCGCGTGCGATAGTGACCACGTGGAGCCCCGGCTGTCCCTGGTGACCCTCGCGGTGGACGACCTCG
>JAKCEK010000047.1 GCA_021838005.1 Actinomycetes bacterium | reverse complement strand
CAAGGAGATCAACGACTCCCTCGGCCACCCCGCCGGGGACGAGCTGTTGCGACAGCTCGGGCCACGGCTGCGCGACGCGGTCGGGTCGGGCGGCACGGTCGTGCGCCTGGGCGGCGACGAACTGGCCGTCCTCCTGCTCGACGCCGGCCCCGAGGCCGCCGCCGAGTTCGCCGAGCGCGTCACCGCGGCCATCGCCGACCCCTTCGCCCTACGTTCGGTCGAGACGAGCGTCTCGGCGTCCATCGGCATCGCCCTCTACCCCGACGACGCCCCCGACGGAGCCGTCCTCATGTGGTCGGCCGACGTCGCGATGTACCGGGCGAAGCTCGGGGGTGACCCCTACGTCTTCTACGACCCGTCCCTCGACGGGCTGAACAACCACATCCACCTGCTCGACGACCTGAGCGCCGCCGTGCGCAACGGCGAGCTCGTCTTGCACTTCCAGCCCCAGATGGACCTCGCGACCGGCTCCGTCCCGGGGGTCGAAGCGCTCGTGCGCTGGCCCCACCCCCTCCTCGGGCTGGTGCCGCCGGTGAAGTTCCTCCCCCTGGCCGAAGAGGCCGGGCTGATGGCGCCGCTCACCGCCTGGGTCATGGAGGCGGCCCTGAGCCAGTGCGCACGCTGGCGCGACGCCGGGCGCGACCTCACGGTCTCGGTCAACGTCTCGGCCTCGAACCTCCTCGACGACGGTCTCGTCGAGCTGGTCGAGCGCCTCCTCCAGCGCTACCGTCTGGCGAGCCGCTCGCTCGTGGTGGAGGTGACCGAGTCGGTCATCATCAAGGAGTTCGACCGCGCGGGCGCGGTCATCCGCCGACTGCGCGACCTCGGAGTCCTCGTCTCGATCGACGACTTCGGCGCGGGCGTCACGTCACTCGCCTACCTGAGCGGCCTGTCGGTGAGCGAGCTGAAGCTCGACCGCGCCTTCCTCGCCGGGATCAGCGACGCCGGGGGGCCGCGCACCCTCGAGCTCGTGCGCGCGACGATCAACCTCGGCCACGAGATGGGCCTGCGCGTGGTCGCCGAGGGCATCGAGGACGCCGTGACCCTCGCCCAGCTGACCGAGCTGGGCTGTGACCTCGCCCAGGGCGACTACATCTCCCGTCCGGTCCCGGCCGACGAGCTCGGCCTCGTCGAGTCGCCCGTCCCGGTGCCCCTCGCCTAGCCCATCAGGGTCTTCGAGGCCAGCTCCTGGTCACCGGGCATCACCGCGGGCACGCGGATCATCACTAGCGAGACCACCAGGCCCACCAGCGCGATCACCGAGCCCCAGACGAAGGCCGTGGTGTAGCCGTGGGTCGTGGCGACGGCCTGGGCCGCGGGTGCGAGGGAGTGCAGCGAGGCCAGCTTCGACTTCATCGCGTTGATGGCCACGGTGGCGAGCACCGCGAGGCCGAGGGCCCCGCCGACCTGCTGGGTCGTGTTGAGAAGCGCCGAGGCCAGGCCGGCCTCGTGGTGCTCGACGCCCGACACGGCGACCAGGGTGAGAGGCACGAAGGTGGTGCCCATGCCCAGCGCGAGCAGCAGGAGCGGCGCGAAGACCTGCCAGTAGCTCGAGTGCACCGTGATCACGTTCGACATCCACCCGAGTCCGGCCACCGCCACGGCCGGCCCGACGATGAGGGGGATGCGCACGCCGATCCTCGAGACGAAGCGTGAGGAGAACCCCGCGGCGATCACGATGCCGACGGTCATCGGTAAGAATCCGACGCCGGTGCGCACCGGGCTCCAACCCAGGATGTTCTGGAGGTACTGGGTCAAGAAGTAGAACATCGAGAACAGCGCGATGCCGATGAACAACATGATCAGGTAGGCGCCGGAGCGGTTGCGGTTCTTGAAGATCGCGAGTGGCATCAGGGGCTCGGCGCTGCGCGACTCGATGACCAAAAACAGCCCGAGCATCACGACGGCCAGGCCCAGCGCGACGAGCGTGGAGACGCTCGTCCAGCTGTGGCTCGCGGTGTTGGAGAGGCCGTAGACGAGCGAGAGCATGCCGGCCGTCGCGGTCAGCGCCCCCGGGACGTCCAGGCGCCCCTCGCCTCGGTTGGACTCGTTGAGCGCCCGGGGCGCGAGGGCCAAGACGACGAGGGCGATCGGCACGTTCACGAAGAAGATCCACCGCCACGAGACGTAGCTCGTGAGAAGCCCTCCGAGGAGCAAGCCCACGGCGCCGCCCACCCCCGACATGGCGGCGTAGACGCCCATAGCCCGGTTGCGCGACGGGCCCTCGGGGAAGTTGGTCGTGACCAGCGAGAGCGCGGTCGGCGAGGCGATCGCCCCCCCCACGCCCTGGAGTCCGCGGGTCACGATGAGCCAGACGTCGGAGGTGGCGAGCCCCCCGAGCAGGGAGGCGAGCGCGAAGACGCCGATGCCGACCATGAACATCCGGCGCTTGCCGAAGAGGTCCCCGGTGCGCCCCCCGAACAGCAGCAGGCCACCGAAGGTCAGCGAGTACGCCGTGATCACCCACTCGAGGTTGTCGAGCGAGAAGTGCAGCGCGGTGCGGATGGTCGGCAGGGCCACGTTCACGATCGTCGCGTCGAGGACGATCATCAGCTGGGCGCACGAGATGACGAGCAGCGCCAGGCCGAGGTGCTTGCCGGCGGTCGTGGAGTGGCGTACGGGCGCGACGTCGGAGGTCACGGGGGCCTTTCGCTAGTAGGTCGGGGTGGACTGCAGGGACACCGGTCCCGCCAGCACCAGGGGAAGGATCACGCCCTCGATGATCGATTCGACGAACGTCGGATCGACCTCCTGGGTCTGGACGAGGAGCCGATAGAGCACGAGCGCCGGGATGAGCGATACGACGAGGTCGAGATTGGCGACCGGCGCGATCTCCCCGCGCGCGACGGCCCGCTCGAAGACGGCGGCGAGCACCCGACGGTGGGGCGCGACGAGGCGCTCTTCGAACGCGGCGCGCAGGTCGGGGTCGCGCGGCAGCGCGCTTGCGAGCCCGACCATCACCGAGGAGTCGAGCGGCTGGCCCGTCGGGGCGCTCGCGCGAAGGGCCAGCTCGCGCAGGTCGCCGCGCAACGAGCCCGTGTCGGGCGCCACGGGGTGAGGCTTGTGGCGCAGCAGGGCGTCGACCACGAGCTCGGCCTTGCCCGACCAGCGCCGGTAGATCGTCGCCTTGCCGGCCCCGGCGCTCGTGGCGATGGCGTCGACGGTGAGCCGGTCGTAGCCGATCTGGGCGAGGAGGCGCAGCGCCGCGTCGCACAGGACCGCGTCACGCGAGGCGTCGAGGTGGCGCCCGCCGTGGCGGTCGCCCTCGACTGCGCGCCCGTCGCCCTCGGAGATCGACACGGGGGTTACGATACCAGATCGTTCCGTAACTGGACCGTTCCGTATCACCGGGTCAGGGGCGGTCGGGTCGGGTCGGGTCGGGTCGCCTACCCGAAGACCTTCGCGTAGGCGATGGTCGCCGCCGGACGGGGGAAGTGGACGGACTCACCCCAGTGCGAGAAGACCGTCAGGCTCGTCGCGCCCCGGGCGGCCACCTCCTCGCGCAGGGGCCACGGGTGGGACCCGGACGCGAGGACGAGGGTCGTCGTCGAGGCCGACGCCGTCGCGGACTGGGGGGTCGTCCAACGCAGCTGGTAGCCGCCGGTCGTCACGTCGCGGGTCCCGAGGAGCCGGGTCCCCTTGGCGCTCGGCAGGATCGCGCCGAAGCCCGTCGCGGTGAGGTTGAGCCAGAACTCCTTGTACTGGGTCGTCTTCTTCGCCATCACGATCCACTTCGCGCCGACCTTGGCCGCCTGGGACGCGTTCAGGCCCATCAGCGAGCGCAGCCCGCTCGGCGAGCCCGAGAGGTAGGCCGCCGCGGTGGTGACGGCCACGTCGAAGTGCTCGGCACCCGACGTGTACGATTCGTGCCCCGCCGAGCGTCCGATGTCCGCGACGGCCGAGCCGCGCACCCCCTGGCGGTCCGTGGTGACGACGAGATGGACGCCGTGCAGGCCCTTGAGGGCTCGTCCCGACGCGGCGAGGAGCGAAGACACCGTCGGCGCTCCGACGGCGCCGGCGACGACCGTGGGGGCGACACCCCCCACGAGGAGGACCGCCAGGGCGGCCGCTATCACGAGACGGGTTCGAGGCATCCGACCACCCTAGGGCCCCGCCGACGGGGGTGGCCTACAGGACCCTGGCGAGCTCGAAGAGGAGGGCCTGGATCGTCTGGACGTGCTCGACCAGCGCCCCGCCCTGGGCGCTCCAGGCGTCGTCGTCGAGCAGGCCGTTCGCGACGGCGATCGAGCGCAGCGCCACCTGGAGCGTGCAGAACCACGCCCAAGCCTCCGCGTCGGTGAGCGCCGCCTCGTCGAGGGTCGCGAGCACGAGCTCGGCGTTGGAGGTGAGGTCGCTCTGGCGGCTCAGGATCGCCAGGGGGTCGTCGGCGTCGCGGCTGGGGTCGATCGGCGCGTGCAGGGCGGCCCCCCACGCGTGGTCCACGTCGTGCTCGGCCGCCACGACCTCGCGGGCGCTCGCCCCCACGAAGGCGCGACCCTCGGCGCTGAGCCGGACCTCGACCCGCCCGTCCCGGCGCCGGCTGAAGAGGCGCGGGGCCACTAGTCGGCCCGCTCCACGGTCGACTGCAACCCCGCCACCTGGAGCTTCACGCAGTAGGACTCGGCGCGCTCGCGCCCGCCGGACCACACGACGGCCCGGCCCTCGTGGTGGACGGTGAGCATGAGGTGGGTGCACTTGGCCTCGGGGTAGCCGAAGATCCGGCGAAAGACCACGACGACGACGGCCATGGGAGTGACCGGGTCGTTCCAGACGATCACGTTCCACGGCCGCTCGGTGGCGACGGCCCCGCTCTCGCCGAGCTCGCGTTGGGTGGAGGCCCGGCGCACGTTCACCGGGCCAGTCTTCCAGCCGAGGGCGCACGGGGCACGGCTCGACCCTAGGGTGGGTGCGCCATGACGACGCCCCCCCGCGTCCTCGCCGAGCGCGTGCGCGCCCGCGCCGGACAGACCATCCGGCGGGCGGCGGGTCTCGTGGAGGACCCGCCACCGCGCTGTGACGACCCGACCATCGCCTACACCCCGGTGGACGGTGTCGCGCGCGTCGTCCACGGCGACCTCGGCTCGATGCTCGTGGGCGGGGTCGCCTCGCTCTTCGTTCAGATGCTCCACCCCCTCGCGATGGCCGGCGTCGCCGACCACTCGCGCTACCGGGAGGACCCGTTCGGCCGGCTCCTGCAGACGGCGCATTTCATCAGCGCGACGACCTACGGGTCGCGCACCACGGCCGAGGCGGCCCTCGAGCGGGTGCGCTTCGTGCACGGTTTCGTGCACGGCACCGCCGACGACGGTCGCCCCTACGACGCCCGGGACCCCCGCCTGCTCACCTTCGTCCACTGCGCCGAGGTCTCGATGTTCCTCGCCGCCTACCGGCGCCTGGGCCGCTACCCCGTCACCGACGCCGACGCCGATCGCTACGTGGCCGAGGTCGCCACGGCGGCGCGCGACCTCGGCGTCCCCGACCCCCCCACCACCGCAGCGGGCCTCGCGGCCGAGCTCGCGTCGTTTCGGCCCGAGCTACGGCTCTCGGGCGCGGCCCGCGAGGCCCGCGACTTCCTCGTCCGCGGGGTGAGCCTCGGTCCAGTCGCCCGCCTCGCCTACCGGGTGATCGTGCGCGCGGCCCTCGCCCTGCTCGACGAGCCCGAGCGCCGGATCCTCGGCGCGTCGCGACGGTCGTGGCGCGACGGCGTAGCGCTTCGCGCGGCGCGGCTCGTCGCCGCCGCGGTGCGCGCGGTGCTCCCGCCGGCCGCGCCTCAGGTCGTCGAGATCCCGCCGTCGACCGCCAGCACCTGACCGGTGACGTAGGGCGCGTCTACGAGGGCGAGGATCGCGCCGGCGACGTCGTCGGGGGTCGCCACCCGGCGCAGGGGCGCGTGGCGCTCGACGTACTCGCGCGCGCCGTCCCAGTCGGCCGTCCAGGGCGTCGCGGTGAAGCCCGGCGCCACGGCGTTCACCCGGACCTCGGGGCCGACGACGCGCGCGAGGAGCCGGGTCACGTGGTTGAGCGCCGCCTTCGACGCGGCGTAGGGGATCGACGAGCCGGCCGTGCGCTCGCCGGCGTGCGACGAGACGTTGACGACCGCCCCGCCGCCCACCCGCAACAGGTCCAGGGCCGCCGTCGTCAGCTGAAAGGGGGCGAAGACGTTCAGCTCGAAGATCTCGCGCCACACCTCGCGGCTCGCGGCGGCGAAGTCCCGGTGGTCGATGCGCCGAGTGGTGGCGGCGTTGTTCACTAGCACGTCGAGGTGGCCGTGGCGCTCGCGCACCGCGTCGAGCAGGTCGGTCACCCCTGTCTCAAGGGCGAGGTCGGACTGGACGTAGGTCGCCCCGGGCAGCTCGGCCGCGAGTCGTTCGCCGGCCTCGCGGCTGCGCGCCGAGTTCACGACCACGAGGTCGCCCCGAGCCGCGAAGCGACGCGCGGTCGCCTCACCGATGCCGCTCGTCGAGCCGGTGACCAGGACGACGCTCACGCGATCCGCCGGAGCCGCCACGAGCCCGCCCAGTGCTGGCCGGGCTCGAGCACCACCACGTCCTTGCCCGAGCGCAGCGCGTCGGGCGGGCAGGTCATCGGCTCGATCGCGACGGCCGTGCGCCGGCGTCCGCGCTCGAGGGTGTCACCGGTGAAGACCTGGAGGTAGGGGAAGGTGCGATCCACGCTCAGCTCGATCGCGCTCCCCGTCGAGTCCTCGAGCACCGCGACGGCGAGCCCCGAATCGTCGCGTACCAGTTCGGTGTAGGTGACGTCGAGCTCGTGACCGCTCACCGACTTGCGCCGGCCGAAGTCGAGGGCGTGGCCGGCGACGGGCAGGATCTCGCCGGTGGGCAGACGCCGGTCGTTCACCGCCACGTAGGCCCGCGCCGGCACCTCGAGCTGGGCCCCCTCGATCGTCGGGGACGTCACGGCCAGGTACGGGTGGAAGCCCACCCCGAAGGGCACGGGCACCTCATCTCGGTTGGTCACGGTCGTGGTCACGGTGAGCCCGAGCGAGCCCAGGTGGTAGGCGACGGTCAGCTCGGTGGCGAAGGGGTAGGCGGGCGTGGGGTGCAGGGTGAGGGTCAGCACGCAGCGGTTCTGGTTCACCGCCTCGATCCGGAAGGGCCGGAAGCGCACCAGCCCGTGGGAGGCCGTGGCGTGGGGGACGTCGTCGACCGCGGCGCGCGCGGCGCGCCCCGAGAAGGTCCACTCACCGTCGCCCATGCGATTCGGCCACGGGTAGAGCACCTGACCCCGGGCGAAGGTGGCCACCTCGTCGGCCGCGAAGCCCTCGACGACGGGCACGCCGCCCTTGACGTAGGTCCGCAGCGTCGCGCCCACCTCGGTCACCACCGCACGCTGGTCGCCGTGCGCGATCGCAATCTGTTCACCCGTTGGCAGCATCGCGCCCTTCCCGTTCCCTCACCGGCTCGTAACTTACGACAGTTAGGGTCGAGGGGATGCACGTCCTACTCACGAACGACGACGGCGTGGGGGCGCGGGGCCTCGCGGTGATGGCGTGCGCCATCGAGGCGTGGATCGCCGCCGCACCCGCCGGTGAGGAGCGCGCCGCGGTCGTCGTCGCCCCGGATCGCAACTACTCGGGCATGTCGGCCGCCGTGGGGGACGTCTTCGCCCGGCCCACGGTGTCGTACCGCCGCTACGGCGTCGAGGGCGCCCCGACCCTCCCGGCCTACGGCCTCGACGCCCCGCCGGCCCTGTGCGCCATCATGGGCGCCCTCGGGGCGTTCGACCTCGTACCCGACGTCATCGTCTCGGGGATCAACGCCGGGGCGAACGTCGGGCGTAGCGTCTTGCACTCGGGGACCGTGGGGGCCGTGCTCACCGGGGCCCAGCTCGGGCTCTCGGGGATCGCGGTGTCGGTCCAGTGGGGCGAGCACGTCCACTACGACACGGCCGCCGCGGTGTGCGTGGAGGTCCTCGACGAAGTCGTCGCGGCGCCCGGGCGCATCGTGTTGAACCTCAACGTGCCGAACCTCGCGCGCGACGAACTCCGGGGCGTGCGCCGGGCCCGCGTGTCCACGGCGGGCATCGTCAAGGCGGCCGGGCGGCGCGCCGGCGGTCCTCCCCTCGCCGACGAGGGCGAACTCCCCCTGCGCCTGGGGTCGGCCACCCCCGCCCTGGGTGACGTCTCGGACGAGGAGCCCGACGAGGATGGGGCCCTCCTCGCCGCGGGTTACGCCACGCTGACCCCCCTGCGCGGTCCCCACGAGGACACCGACCCCGGACTCGACCAGACCGTCGACGCGGCGCTTCGACTCATCGACGCCCACTTGCGCCGGACCTAGAGAGCCCGCACTCGGTCGAGTCCCGCTCGTCCGGGTGAGGGCAGTGGAGTCGCGAGACCACGTGACCTGCCCCACGGGCGGGTGCCGACGCCGCCCGAGCTCGTCGAGCCCCGCGGGTCGAGGCCGCCGACCAGGGCGACACCCCTCTCCCGCGGTGCGGCGTTGGAGCCGGGGTGGTAGCAAGAAGGCGTGGCTCGGGGAACTCGGCGCGTCCGACCACCGAGCGCGCTTCGCGGTGGTCTCGTGGTCGCCCGGTCCGTGGGAGCGGCCCTCGTCCTTGTGACGATGGGGGTTGGGGGATTCGGCCCCGCACCCCTCGGCATCGCCGCAGCGTCCGCGAGGGGGGCGTCACTCCCCCGTTGCCGCTACAGCCAACTTCTCGCCTACGCCTCCACGGGCAACGGCTCGTTCGACGCGGCGGGAAGCCACGCGTTACCCGTGCTGCTGGCGAACGTCAGCCACACGGCGTGCACCCTCGGAGGTTTCGCCACGCTCACCCTGTCGAATTCGTCCGGGGAGATCCGGGGGATCCACGTCGACCACAATCGATCCGGCATCTTCCTCGCGGAGCAACCACGTCGAGTGGTCCTGAGACCCGGCGCGGTCGCGACGTTCGGCATCAGCTTTGGCGATGGCTACGTCCCGGCGAACGACCGCCCACGGTCCTGCGTGGCCACGCGAGCGACCTTCTCTCTGCCCGTCGCTGAACGTCACGGCCAGTCGTATGAGGTAGCGGTGGACATCGACGTGTGCCGATCCGACAGAGTCGTGGGACTCACGCCCCTCGAGGGTGGTCCGGTGCCACGCGAACCACCCAATACCTAGGCTGGCGCCGACCGAACCCCCTCGCCGATCCGGTGAGGGGCGACGGCTTCTGAGCCTTTAGGCCTCGACGTCGGGACCCCGACGGGCGGACTTGGTTTGGGCGCGGGACCGCTTCTGCTCCAGGCGGCGCTCGACCGACGCCCGCGTCGGGCGGGTGGCCCGGCGCGGCGGGCGCGGGGTGATCGCGTCGAGGAGCCTCTCGCCCAGTTGGGCCAGGGCGGCCTCGTGGTTCCGGTGCTGACTGCGGAAGCGACTCGCGCTGGCGCGCACCACGGGACCGAGCACCGCCTGCGCCCGGGCCCGCGAGGTCGCGTCGAGCGACGAGTCGGCGACGCGCAGGCTCACCACCACCTTGGTCATCGAGCGGTTGGCGTGCTGGCCGCCGGGTCCGCCCGAGGTCGTCGTGCGCACCTCGATCTCCTCGGCCGGGATCACCGCGCGGTCACCGAGGACGAGGTCGCCCGCCGCGTCGACCCTCACGCGGGAAGGGGGGTCGGAGGGGTCGCCGCGCCGGGGCGCCATCGCCTCACCCTATCGGCGCTCCCGGGGGCGACCGGTAGATTTGCGGGGAGAAACGAGGACCCATGCGCGCGATCCCCCACGTCGTCAACGGCCACCGGCTCGAGGAGCCCGGCCGCTCCCCCGTCTTCAACCCCGCGACGGGCGAGCAGACCGCCGCCGTGCCCGTCCCCGGAGCCGAGACCGTCGACCGGGTGGTCGCCGCGGCGCGCGCCGGCGCGGCGCGCTGGGCCGCGACGTCCCTGTCTCGGCGCACGAACGTGCTCTTCGCCCTGCGCGAGCTGCTCGTGCGCCACACCGACGAGCTGGCCGCCCTGGTCACCGCCGAACACGGCAAGACCCTCGCCGACGCGCGCGGCGAGATCGCCCGGGGCGTCGAGAACGTCGAGTACGCCTGCGGGCTGATCGAGCACCTCAAGGGTGACTTCTCCGACCAGGTCGCCGACGGCGTCGACGTCCACAGCCTGCGTCAGCCCCTCGGGGTGGTCGCGGCGATCACCCCGTTCAACTTCCCCGTGATGGTGCCGCTCTGGATGGCCGCCAACGCCCTGGCCAGTGGCAACGCCGTCGTGCTCAAGCCGTCCGAGCGCGACCCCTCCCCCTCGGTGCGCCTGGCCGAGCTGGCGGTCGAGGCGGGCCTGCCCGACGGCGTCTTCAACGTTCTTCAGGGCGACGCCACCACGGTGACGGCCCTGCTCGAGCACCCGGGGATCGACGGGGTCAGCTTCGTGGGCTCGACCCCGGTCGCCCGGCTGGTGCACGAGACCGCGAGCCGGGCGGGCAAGCCCGTCCAGGCCCTTGGCGGGGCGAAGAACCACATGGTCGTCCTGCCCGACGCCGACCTCGACGTGGCGGCCGACGCCGCGGTGTCGGCCGGGTACGGCTCGGCCGGCGAGCGGTGCATGGCGATCAGCGTGGTGGTGGCGGTGGGCGAGATCGCCGACGAGCTCGTCGAGCGCATCGCGACGCGCGTGGACGGCCTGCGGGTCGGGCCGGGCGACGACCCCGCCAGCGACTTCGGCCCACTCATCACGGGGGCCCACCGCGACCGCGTGATCGCCTACGTCGAGGGGGCCGCCCGCGAGGGGGCGCGCGTCGTGCGTGACGGCCGCGCGGCGACCGGGGGGCCGGGCTTCTTCGCCGGACCCACCCTGCTCGACGGCGTCGCCCCGGGCATGCGCTGCTACGACGACGAGATCTTCGGTCCGGTCCTCGGGGTGGCGCGCGCGGCGAGCTTCGACGAGGCGGTCTCCCTCGTGAACGCCAACCCCTACGGCAACGGCGTGGCGATCTTCACCCGAGACGGCAACGCGGCGCGCCTGTTCACCCGCGCGGTGAGCGTCGGCATGATCGGGGTGAACGTGCCGATCCCCGTGCCGATCTCCTCCTACTCCTTCGGGGGGTGGAAGAACTCGCTGTTCGGCCACTCCCACATCTACGGCCCCGAGGGGTTCGCCTTCTACACCCGCGCGAAGGTCGTCACGACGCGCTGGCCCCAGCCCTCGGACTCCCAGATCGACCTCGGGTTCCCCCGGACGCGTTGAGTGAGCAGTCGGGGCGACACGCGGGGGGCCGTCTGAGCCGTACGCCGACCACCGTGCGGGCCTACGGCATCGCCCTGCGCGACGGGCTCGTCCTGCTCGTGCGCTCCTCGAGCCCCCTGATCGACCCGCCCCTGTGGTGGCTGCCGGGCGGGGGCATCGACTTCGCCGAGAGCCCGCTCGAGGCGCTGGCCCGCGAGTTCGAGGAGGAGACCGGGCTCGCCGCGCACGACCCCGTGCTCTCCGACGTGCTCTCCGACGTGCGCCGCCGGCCCAACGGCGACCGGGTCCACGCCGTGCGGATCATCTATCGCGTGCGCGCCGGCGAGGGCGAGCCGCGCGACGAGGTCGACGGCACCACCGACCAAGCCCGGTGGTTCGCGCTCTCCGAGCTCGGCGGGCTCAACC
>JAKCEK010000046.1 GCA_021838005.1 Actinomycetes bacterium | reverse complement strand
GAACCCGCCCCGCCGCTGGGCCTGCTCGACGAGCATGGTCGACTTGCCGATGCGGCGCCGACCGTAGACGAGACCAAGAAGTGGACGGCCAACGGAACTATCCAAAAACGCATCCAGTGCCGCTTTATCCTGATCTCTCATACGACATCTCCTCTCTCGTTGGGCCGCTTAAATCTTCTCGATACTATGTAGCTACATACTATCTGAATACATAGTATCGGCGAGAAATATTCGCTCGGGGCCTCGGTGAGACCATCGACGGCGTTGCGAGCAGCTCTGGGTCCAGAGCCGGTGTCGATGAACTCCATCGGCAGGGTCGGGGGCGTGGAATGTCTGAATGATGGCGAAGTGCCGCAGGCGTACACACCTCGCCCCAGTTACGTGGGGCGTAATGGATCTCTGGTGGGGACTCACGGGGTGAACCCACAGTTTGTGGGGCTATTACTCATAAATAATGCCGTTGACCAGCGCAAATGACATCTACACCAATATCTACACGATCTTCGAGGGAACGAGCGAGATCCAGCAACTCATCATCGCCCGGGCGATCTCGGGCAAACACATCCGCTGACGCGGCGAGACGATCGGCGTGACCGATCGAGGCCGGCGGGTGGCCATCCCGCGCGAGCCGGTGCGCGTCGCGCGCCCGACGACCGACGTGCTCGACGAGTTGCGCGCCGAGGGTTAGCGCCCGTGGTGTGGTCCCTCGGCACCTCGGCGTTCCTCACGCTCATCACCCTCGAGGCGGAGTCGCACCGTCGTCGCGAGTGGTTGGCCGCGCACGACTCGATCTGGTCGAGCCAGCTCCTCTCCACCGAGGCGGCGCGGGCGGCGGTTCATCTCGGCGTCGATCTCGAGGTCGTCGAGGGCGCTCTCGGGGCGGTGTCGCCGGTCTTGTCGAGCGCGACCACGTTCTTCGTCGCCGGCCGGCTCGAGCCGTGGAGCCTGCGCTCGCTCGACGCGCTCCACCTGGCCACCGCGCTCGAGATCGGCGACGACCTCGAGGGGATCGTCGTCTACGACGAGCGCCTCGCCGGCGCGGCGCGCGCGGCGTCGCTCGCGCTGGTCGTCCCGGGCTGAGCCGGGCTCCTCGCCCCGCGCCCGAGCGAAGCAGACACGGTCGGCGCCCGGGGGACGCCTCGCGGACTCGCGCCGACGCGACGGGCACCGCGGCCCGGATCGACGCCGGGTCCGTCCTCCCGCGAGGCCGGGGCGGTCCGGATCGAGGCGAGCAGGCGACGTCCGGTGGGCGAGAGTGACGTGGCGCGTGGCCACACGGCTCGGATCGCCCGACCCAGGTCGAGGTCAATGACGGCGACGGTGACGAGTCGGCCCTCGGCGACTTCGCGGGCGACGGCGGCCCGGCCGACGACCCCGACCCCGATGCCGTCGGCGACGGCGGCCTTGATGGCCGTCGTCGAGGCCAGCTCGACCGCCGGGGTGAGGGTGTGGCCGTGGCGGGCGAGGGCGCGCTCGAGGACCTCGCGGGTCCCCGAACCGGGCTCGCGGGCCACGAGGTCGGCGCGCGCGAGCAGCGCGGCGTCGATCGGCCGGCGCCGGTGGGCCCAGGGGTGAGCGGGGGCGACGACGACGACGAGTTCGTCGTGGGCGACGGTGCGCCCCTGCAGGCCCGGGGGCGCCCGGACCCCCTCGACGAAGCCGAGGTCGATTGCCCGACGCGAGAAGGACTCCTCGACCTCGTAGGAGTTGGCCATGTGCAGCGAGACCGCGATGTCGGGGTCGCTCGCGTGCAGGGCGCTGAGCCAGGTCGGCAAGAGGTACTCCGCGACGGTGAGGCTGGCCGCGACGCGTAGGTGATGGCGCCGGCGCGTCGCGAGGACGCGGACCCCGTCGAGGAGCTCGCGGGCCCCGTCGAGGGCCGGCGCGGCCCACCCGACGACGGCGGCTCCCTCGGGCGTGAGGCGGGTGCCGGACGTCGTTCGCTCGAGGAGGGTGAGTCCCAGTGTGTCCTCGAGGCGCTTGAGCCGGAGGCTCGCCGCGGGCTGGGTGACGCCGACCCGCTCGGCGGCCCGGGAGATCGAGCCGGTCTCGGCGACGAACGTGAGCAGGGCGAGTCCGTCGAGGTCGGGCCAACTGGTCATAAGCGCATGTTATGACCTTCACCCAATGTCGGGGGTCCGGGCGGAGCCGCGCGCCGGCAGGCTGGTGCCATGGAAGAGACCGCCGTCCTCACGAGCACACCCTCGGACACCCCGACGAGGGCCCGCCCGGCCGCCGCGATCCCCGGCCTCGCCCTGGCGGTGGCCGTGGGGCTGGTCGCGACGGGGCTGGCGACGCTGGCCCCGACCGTCGGGGCGCCGGTCTTCGCGATCCTCATCGGGGCCCTGCTCGCCCTCGCCGGGCGGACGACGCCGGCGCTGCGGCCGGGCCTGCGCGTCGCCTCACGGCCGGTCCTGCAGCTCGCCGTCGTCTTCTTCGGGTTCGGCCTCTCCTTCGCGGCGGTCGCCTCCATCGGGGCGTCGTCGCTGCCCGTGCTCGTGGCCAGCCTTCTCGGAGCCTTCCTCGGCGCCCTCCTCTTCGGGCGCCTCCTCGGCGTCGGGGGCGACCTGCGCACGCTGATCTCGGTCGGCACCGCGATCTGCGGTGCGTCGGCCATCGCCGCGACCGACGGGGTGCTGCGCGCGCGCGAGCGCGACGTCAGCTACGCCATCGCCACGATCTTCACCTTCAACGTGGCGGCCGTACTGCTCTTCCCGCTGCTCGGCCACGCCCTGCACCTCTCGAGCCACACCTTCGGCCTGTGGGCGGGCACGGCCGTGAACGACGTCTCCTCGGTCGTGGCGGCCGCGACCTCGTTCGGCCACGGCGCGACGTCCTACGCGATCGTGGTGAAGCTCGCCCGCACCCTCGCGATCATCCCGATCACCCTGGTGCTGTCGCTGCGCCGGGCCCGGGCGGCCGAGGTCTCCACCGGCTCCTTCCGCGCCGCGGCCTCGTCCTTCCCCTGGTTCATCCTGGCCTTCGTGGCGGCGGTCGGGGTGAGCTCGCTCGGCCTCTTGGGCCCCTCGGTCACCGCGGCGCTCGGCTCGCTCGCCACCTTCATGATCGCGGTGGCCCTGGCGGGCATCGGCCTTTCGACCGACCTCGCGGCGATCCGACGCGCCGGGATTCGCCCCCTGGCCCTCGGCGCCGGCGTGTGGGCCGTCGTCGCGGGCGTCAGCCTCGCGGTCATCTCCCTCACCCACCACTGAGCCGGCCGCCGGCCAGGGCCCCCGGGGCGGCGCCGGCCGGTCGTTACGCTGAGCCCGTGGGAGAGAGCACGCACCTGCTCGTCGTGTGCACCGGCAACGTGGCCCGCTCGCCGATGCTCGCCGCGATGCTCGACACCCTGGCCGAGGACCTGGGCCGGGACTGGTCGGTCCGCAGCGCCGGGACCCTCGCCGGTGAGGGCGATCGGGTGAGCCCGCGGACCCTCGTCGCCATGGCCTCGCTGGCCGAGGTCGACGCGTCGTTCCTCGCCCTGCACCGCAGCCACCGCCTCAGCGCGAGCGACGTCGCCTGGGCCGACGCGATCCTGACGACCGAGGCCGACCACGTCCGCCACATCCGCCTCGCCTTCCCCGAGGCGACGGCGACGTCCGTCTCGGTCGGCCAGCTCATCGCCGAGGCCCCCGAGGGCGAGTCGCTCTCGACCCAGGTGGCCCTCGTCGCGGCTCGCGCGCCCGACGACCGCCACGACGTCGCCGACCCGGCCGGCGGGGACCAGTCGGTCTACGACGACGCGGCGGCCCAACTGTGGGTCATCGCCCGCCAGCTGGCCTTCGGCGCGCGGCGCTAATCGATCTGGATCGAGCGCAGCCCACCCCAGGCGAGGGTGGCGCTGCGCGCGGCGAGTCGCTGGGCGACGCCGGGTCGCGGTGGCGGCCAGCCGCGCGCCTCTTGCTGGATGAGCCAGGCCGTGGCCGCGCCTTCGGCGATGCCCACCACGCCCGCCGCCAGCTGGCGGCGGTGGTCGGGCTTGATGCGCACCGCGATCAAGGGCTCGATGAACGAGACGAGCGCCGCCTCGAAGGCCCGGAGGTCGCCCTTGGTCTCGCCCTCGTGGGAGTGGATGAACAGGATCCGGAAGGCGTCGGTCTCCTCGACGACCATGTCGAAGAAGACCTTGAAGGAGACCTCGATACGCTCGCGCGGCGTGGTCGCGTCCTCGACGGCGGCGCGCAACGAGCCGAGCAGGGTCTCGGCGGTCTCGGTGACGACCTCGCGGTAGAGCTCGGTCTTGGACTCGAAGTACTGGTACAGGATCGGCTTGGTGAAGCCGGCCTCGTGGGCGATCTCGTCCATCGTGGTGGCCTGGAAGCCGCCGTTGGCGAAGACGGTGCGCGCCACGGCGAGCAGGTGGTCGCGCCGCTCGGGGGGAGGGGTTCGCTCGCCCGAGAGCGGGCGCGCGTCGTTGAGGACCATCGGCCCGAGCCTACCGGCTGGTCGCGAGGAGGTCCGCGACGAGCGGGGCCAGGCGGCCGGGGAGGTCGGCGAGGTCGAAGTGGGCCCGGGCGACCGCGAGGTTGGCCTCGCGCCGGGCGAGGTCGGGCGAGGCGAGCTCGGCCTCGAGGCCCGCGACGTCCCCGAGGTCGAAGACGGCGAGGCCGGTGGCGGTGATCTCGGCCAGCACCGGGTAGGCGAAGGCGGCGAGCGGGCGCCGGTGGGCGACCGACTCGAGGACCGGGTTGCCGAAGCCCTCCCAGGTCGAGGCGACCACCACGAGGTCGCAGGCGGCGTACGCGTCGGCGACGCCGACCCCGTCGGGTCGGCCCCAACGCACCGGTGCCGCGCTCGAGGCGACGAGACGCTCGAGCGTGTCGTCGTAGCCGTCCTCGGCCGGCCCGAGGATCCACAGGGTCGCCCCCAGCGCCTCGCAGAGGGCGAGGGCACCGCCGACGTTCTTGCGCGGGATCGCGCGCGAGGCCATGAGGACGAGCCGCTCTTCTTCGACCCCGAGCCGCTCGCGGGTGGCGCGCCGCTCTCCCGGGGGCGGGTCGAGGTCGAAGGCGTTGTAGAGGGTGGTCGCCTCGACGCCGCGCGCGGCGAGCTCGGCGCGGCTGAGCTCGTTGATCGTGACGTGGCGCCAGCGCGGCCCCGTGCGCGGCGGGGGCGCGTCGGCACCGTGGGGGCGCTGCCAGGGGAGGTCGTGGTGGCGAAAGAGGGCGGCGCGCCCCTCGAGGGCGCGGTAGGTGGCCGCGACCGCGCGGGGGTTGAGGGGCAGCGAGACGAGGTTCTCCACGACGACGAGGTCGCCGCCGTCGAGCGCGACCGAGAGCGCCGCCTCGTCGACGGGCCCGGCGGCGCGGTGCGAGAGGCCCTCGACGAGGTGGTCGACCGTCCCCTCGCCGGCGACCGTGGTGACCTCGTGGTCGAGCGCGCGCAGCGCCCCGGCCCACTTGGCGGCCTCCACGCTCACCCCGTCCACCCCGCCCAGGCGGTAGCTCAGAACCGCGACGCGCGCCATCGTCCGAGGCTAGGACGGAGCGCCCGGGGGGTGAGCGGGGCCCCAGTAGACTCCTACGGTTCCATCGGCGACCTCGGGAGGACCATGGTCAAGCGGGCGCTGATCACCGGCATCACGGGCCAGGACGGCTCCTACCTGGCCGAGCTCCTCCTCGAGGAGGGCTACGAGGTCGTCGGGCTCATGCGGCGCAGCTCGACGGTGAACATCGAGCGCATCAGCCACATCCAAGAGCGCCTGACGCTCGTCTCGGGCGATCTCATGGACGAGGTGTCGCTCATCAACGTGCTGCGCGAGTACCGGCCCCGCGAGGTCTACAACCTGGCCGCCCAGAGCTTCGTGCAGGCCTCCTGGGCCCAGCCGGTGCTGACGGGTGAGTCGACGGCCCTCGGGGTCACGCGCATGCTCGACGCCATCCGGATCGTCGACCCCGAGATCCGCTTCTACCAGGCCAGCTCCTCAGAGATGTTCGGCCGCGTGCGCGCCGTTCCCCAGAACGAGCACACCTCCTTCTACCCGCGCAGCCCCTACGGCGTCGCGAAGGTCTACGGCCACTGGATCACCGTCAACTACCGCGAGAGCTACGGCCTGCACGCCTCGAGCGGGATCCTGTTCAACCACGAGTCGCCCCGGCGCGGCATCGAGTTCGTCACCCGCAAGGTGACCCACAGCGCGGCGCGCATCGCCGCGGGTCTCGACACCGAGTTGCGCCTCGGGAACCTCGAGGCCCGGCGTGACTGGGGCTACGCGGTCGACTACGTGCGGGCGATGTGGCTGATGCTCCAGCGCGACGAGCCCGACGACTTCGTCATCGCCACCGGCGAGACCCACTCGGTGCGCGAGCTGTGCGAGGTGGCCTTCGCCCACGTGGGGCTCGCGTGGGAGGACCACGTCGTCGTCGACGACCGCTTCTTGCGCCCGGCCGAGGTCGACCTGCTCGTGGGTGACTCCTCCAAGGCGAACCGCGAGCTGGGCTGGCACCACCGGGTCGGCTTCAGCGAGCTCATCGAGCTGATGGTCGACGCCGACGCCAAGGCCCTCCAGCGCTGAGACCACCCCCCGTGCCCGTCGTGACCCTCGAGGGGGCCGTCGTCTCCGCCGCCGGGTACCCCCTCCTCGCGGGGGTCGACCTCGTCGTCGAGCCCGGGACGCTCACCGTCGCCACCGGCCCGAACGGCGCCGGCAAGACGAGCCTCCTGCGCCTGCTCGGCGGGCTCGCGGGGCTGTCGGGTGGACGGGCCGTCGTCTGCGGGATCGACCTCGCGGCGGGGAACGGGCGGGCGCTGCGCCGGCGGGTCGGCTGGCTCGGCCACGAGGGCTCCTTCTACGACGACCTGAGCGTGCGCGAGAACCTCGTCTTCGCGGCCCGGGCCCTCGAACGCCCCCTCTCGTCGATCGACCCCGCCCTCGAGCGCGTCGGCCTGGCGGGCCGGTCCGAGACCGCGGCCCGGCGACTCTCGGCCGGCCAGCGCCGCCGGCTCGGACTCGCGTGGCTGCTCGTGCGCCGGGCCGAGCTCTGGCTGCTCGACGAGCCCTACGCCTCGCTCGACGAGGAGGGTCGCGACGTCTTGGACGCGCTGCTGGGCGACGTCGTGGCGGCGGGCGCGACCGTCGTGCTCAGCGCCCACGACCCCCTGCGCCGCGCGACGCTCGCCCCACGCACCCTCGCGATGGCCGGCGGACGGGTCGTCGGCGACGTCCCGGGGGGCCGGCCGTGATCGCGACGGCCCTGCTCGTCGCGGGCAAGGACCTGCGAATCGAGGCGCGCAGCCGGGTGCTCCTCTGGCAGGTCCTGCCCTTCGGGGTGGCCGCCCTGGTGCTCGCCGGGATCGCGCTCGGCCCGGCGCGCGCCGGTCACTCCGACGCCGGTCCCGGGCTCTTCTACCTCGTGGCCCTCTTCGTGACGCTCCTCGCGGTCAACCGGTCGACCCAGATCGAGGGCCCGAGCGGCACCCGCTCGTCGGTCGCGACGCTCGGGCTCGACCCCGCGGGGGTCTTCCTCGGCAAGGCCCTGGCACTCGCGGTCGAGCTGTGGGCGATCGGCGCGGTCTTGCTCGCCGGGTCGGTGCTGCTCTTGCACGCGGCCCTCACCGGCACCCTTGAAGCCCTCCCCAGCGTGGCGGTGACCCTGGGGGCGCTCGCCGCGGCCGGGTCGCTCTACGGGGCGCTCTGCGGCGGGGCGGGGAGCGCGACGCTGCTGCCGGCGATCTCGTTCCCGGGCTTCGTGCCGCTGCTCATCGCCGGCGAGCGGGCCTACCACAGCGCCCTGGCCGGCGGGGCGCTGTGGCAGTGGTGGGTGATTTCCCTCGTCGCCCTGGCCGCCTACGTGGCCCTCGGCGTTCTCCTTTACGGTGTTCTCGAGGAATCATGGTGAAATCGGTCGCGTCACGCCTTCTTGGACCCGTCACGCTCGTGCTGCTGGCGCTCACGTTCTGGCTGGGGCTCTTCGTCACCCCGCCGGCCAAGGTGCAGGGCAACCTCGCGCGCCTGGTCTACGTCCACCCGGCGATCGCCTGGGTGGCGCTCTACGTCTCGTTCGGCACGGCGACGATCGCCTCGGCCCTCTACCTGTGGCGGCGGACCCGCTCGACGACGATGGACCGGATCGCCCACTGCGCGATGGAGGTGTCGGTCGTCTTCATCGCCCTCACCCTCATCACCGGCTCGATCTGGGGGCGGCCCACGTGGGGCGTGTGGTGGGCCTGGGACGCCCGGCTCACCTCCACCGCCGTGCTCGGGCTGTTCGCCCTGGCGTACCTGGCGCTGCGCCGGGCGATCGACGACCCCGAGGCGCGCGCCACGCGCTCGGCCGTCTTCGCCTTGGTCGCCGCGGTGAACGTGCCGATCATCCACTTCTCGGTCCTGTGGTGGAAGACGCTCCACCAGGGCGCGACCGTCTTCACCGCGAACCGCACACTCTTGATCCACGGGATCATGGCCTGGACGCTCCTGATGAGCTTTCTCGGCTTCACGAGCCTCTTCTTCTGGCTGCTGCGGGCGCGCTACCGGCTCGAGGTCGCGCGCGCCGAGCACGACGCCGTGGCCTTCGCCGAGGCCCTCGACCTGCGTCGACGTGAGGGGGTCGCCTGATGGGCTACGTCGACGCCGGCTACGCCTTCGCCTTTGGGGGGTTAGCGCTCTACGCGCTCTCGATCTGGTGGCGGGGTCGTCGTGCTCGACGCTGAGGCCACTCCCGACCTCACGCCCGTCGCCGCACCGCCGGTGCGCCGGGCCGGCCGGTGGCGGAGCGCCGCGGTACTCGCCCTGCTCTGCGTGGCCGTGCTCGCGCTGTTGAGCCAGGGCCTCTTGCACTCGCTCAACTACTTCGAGACGGTCGACCAGGCCCTGGCCTCGCGCGCGAAGCTCGGCACGAGCGAGTTCCGCCTCGAGGGTGTGGTCGTCGCGGGCACGATCGAACGCACCGCGACCGGCGCCGACTTCTGGGTGCGCGGGGGCCGGGGCGAACGGGTCTTCGTGCGCGCGGTCGGCAGCCCGCCCCAGCTCTTCCAGTCGGACATCCCCGTCGTCGTCCAGGGCCACTTCACGAGCCCGACCTCGGACACCTTCCGCGCGGACCAGATCCTGGTCAAGCACACCGCGTCCTACATCGCCCAGCACCCCGGGCGGGTGAGAGCCCCCAACGGGACGGTTCGATGACCCTGACCTGGCTAGGCCGGGCCTTCGTCTACCTCGGCGCGCTCGGCGCGCTCGGTGGGGTCGTCGACCTGGCGCGCTCGCTCGCGACCCGTCGGCCGGCCCACGCCCGGTGGTTCCTCGCGGCCGCCCTCTCGGGCGTCGTGGGCGCGGCCGCGGTGATGGAGTACGCCCTCGTCACCCACGACTTCGCCCTCGCCTACGTGGCCGAGAACAACGCCACCTTCACCCCGCTGCTCTACTCGATCACCGGGATGTGGTCGGCCCTGGAGGGCTCGCTGCTCTTGTGGGTGCTCATCCAGTTCGCCGTGCTCGGCTGCGTGGTGGTCGTCTACCGGCGCCGCCGCGACGACGACGTCGTGCGCTGGGCGACCCTCGTGCTCTTCGCGGTCGGCGCCTTCTTCGCCCTGGTGCTCGCCGGGCCGGCCGACCCCTTCGTCGCCAACCCGGCGGTCGTGCACCAGGGGGCCGGGCCCAACGCCCTGCTCCAGGACAACCCGCTCGTCGCGATCCACCCGCCGCTGCTCTACCTCGGCTTCGTCGGCTTCAGCGTGCCCTTCGCCTTCGCCGTGGCCCAGCTCGCCACCGGCCGGGTCCACGAGCGCTGGCCCCTCGAGCAGCGCCGCTGGACGGTGATCGCCTGGGGGGCCCTCACGCTCGGGATCGTCATGGGGGCGTGGTGGAGCTACCAGGTCTTGGGCTGGGGCGGCTTCTGGGGGTGGGACCCGGTAGAGAACGCCGCCCTTCTGCCCTGGCTCACCGGGACGGCCTACATCCACTCGGTCGTCGTCCAGGACCGCCGGGGGCTCTTTCGGGTGTGGAACCTGTCGCTCGCGATCGCCACCTTCGCCCTCACCATCCTCGGCACGTTCTTCACCCGCTCGGGGGTGCTCGTGAGCGTGCACGCCTTCAGCTCTTCGACCCTCGGGCCGATCCTCATCTCCTTCTTCTTCGCCGTCGTGCTCGTGGGCGGCGGCCTCCTCGCCTGGCGCGGGGACCGGCTGCGCGCCCCCGTGGGGGTCGACCACCCCCTCAGCCGCGAGGGCCTCTTCGTCGCCAACAACGTGCTCTTTGTCGGCTTCGCCCTCGTGGTGCTGCTCGGCACCGTCTTCCCCCTCCTCTACCAGGCGGTCAACGGGGCGGCCGTCACGGTCGGCTCGCCGTACTTCGTCACGGTCGCCGCGCCCCTCGGGGTGGTCTTGCTCGCCCTCATGGCGCTGGCCCCGCTCGTGGGGTGGCGCCACGCCGACGCCCGGGTGCTCTGGTCGCGGATCCGGGTCTCGGCCTGGGTGGCCCTCGCGACCGTGCTCGCCCTGGTGCTCGCCGACGTGCGCCGACCGACCGAGCTCGTCGCGGTCTTCCTCGCGGTGCTCGCCGCGGGCGCGGCGGTGCGCACCCTGCGCGGCTCGCTCGTGGCGGCGCTGCGTCGCCACGAGGCGCGCGGCTGGTGGCGCGCGCCCTCGACGGCGGGGATGGTGGTGCACCTCGGGGTCGTGGTCCTCGCCCTCGGGATCGTGACCTCGAGCACCTTCGTCCAGCGCGACGAGGTGACCCTCGCCACCGGCCAGTCGACGCTCGTCGACGGCCAGCTCGTCTCCTTCGCGGGGTTCCGCCACGTGGCGAGCGCCCTCGAGAGCGCCACGGCGCTGCGCGTCGCCGTCGACGGCCACGCGCTCTACCCGGCCGTGACGACCTTCCACGGCCGCAACGGCCAGACGGTCGGCACCCCGGCCATCGACTCGAACCTCCTGCGCGACGTCTACGTGACCTTCGACGCGGTGGGCGGCACGGGGTCGGCGTCGGGGGCCCAGGTCGCCAACGGCCTGCCGGCCGGCTCGGTCGTCCTCGGGGTGACCGTCGAGCCGCTGCTCGCGTGGCTGTGGGTCGGCGGACTGGTGATCGCCCTCGGCAGCGCGCTCACCCTCGCGCGCCGTCGGGTGGGGGAGGCCGCGTGAGACGCTCGGTGGCCCTCAGCTCGATCGCGGCGCTCGTCGTCGTGGCGGCCCTGGCCCTCTTCCTCGCGACGCGCCACCCGGTGACCGACGCCACCGAGGCGCCGAGCCCGCTGCTCGGGCGCCCCGCCCCGGCGCTCACGGGCCGTGAGCTCGGCGGGGGGGCCTTCGACCTCGCGCGCGAGCGAGGCCACGTCGTCGTCGTCAACTTCTGGGCGTCGTGGTGCGGGCCGTGCCGGAGCGAGGCGCCGGACCTGTCGAGCGCGGCGTGGCAGATGCGCCGGCGCGGCGTGGTCGTGGTGGGCGTCGTCTTCAACGACACGGTCGGCGCGGCGCGCGCCTTCGCCCGCTACTACGGCTCGCTCTACCCCTCGGTCGTCGACCCGGGCGGGGTGATCGCGAACCGCTACGGGGTCACCTCGCCGCCGACGACCTTCGTCATCTCGCCCGCGGGCCGGGTGGCGGCGACCCTCCTCGGACCGGTCTCGACGGCCCAGCTCGAGGCGGTCGTGGCCAGGGTGGCGTCGTGAGCCGTCTCGCGCGGGTGGGGCGCTCCTTCACCCTCTTCGCGCTGGCCCTCGCCGCGGTGGCGGCCCTCGCGGTCGCCCTCGCGCCGCACGCCGGCGGGG
>JAKCEK010000045.1 GCA_021838005.1 Actinomycetes bacterium | reverse complement strand
GGATGAGGCTGCGCCGCCACTCCAGCGGGGCCTCGCCCACCAGGGCCAGTCGCTCGATCGCGAAGGCCGCCGTCCGGGGGGGCAGGCGGAGCAGCCGGCGCTCGGCGGGCTCGGGGACGATCGGGCGGATGCGCTCCCAGCCCCCGGTGATGCGCATCGAGCAGTGCTCGACGAGAAGCTCGTACAGGCCACCGGATGACAGGTCGGCGTCGAGCAGCCCGCCCGCCAGGTCGGCCCGGAGGGAGGATCGGTCCCGGGCGATGGGCTCGGCTCCGGCGAAGCGAAGCCGCTCGATGTAGACGACCTCGTCCCCGGCGTCGAGGGCGAGCTGCGCGGCCGCCTCGGCCGTGGCTGGCCGACGATCCGCCGCGAGCACCTCACTGCGCTCCTCGATGCCCCCGGCACGGACCGTCGAGGCCAGGCTGTAGAGGGAGTGGAGGGGCTGCTCGAGGACCGGGGGGGTGACCGTGGAGCCGCGGCCGCGCTGGCGCACGACTAGCCCTTCGGCGGCGAGGTGGCGCACGGCCTCGCGCACGGTCTGGCGGCTGATCGCGTAGGCGCGGGTCAGTTCCTCGTCGGTGGGGAAGCGGTCCTCGAACTCGCCGTCGAGCAGTCGTCGGCGCAGGTCCTCTGCCGTCTGGGCCCAGAGGGGCAGGGGGCTCGACCGGTCGAGCGCGCCGGCCACGTCACACCCCCGCGAGGAAGAACGAGCCGACCAGGACGACCAGGACGAAGAGCGTGACGAGGGCCATCGGGGCGTCCTTCTCGTAGACGAAGGACACGACGCCGACGGCGACCCGCAGCACCGGGGTGAGGATCAAGATCAAGACGCCGAGCACGACGACGCCCCGGCCCTCGCCCAGGGCGAGGGCGTGGCCGAGCGCGGCGAACGAGTGCGGGAACGAGGTGGAGGCGGAGGTGAGCGCCCGGTAGGTGGAGGGTCCGCGCAGCGCCACGTACGAGCCGTGGTGGGCGAACATCAAGCCGAGCCCCACGGCGATGACGACCACGCTCGCCACGACCCCGACCCGCAGGACGAGACTGATCGCCAGTTCAACCTGATGGACCTTGCGGCTCATCTGCTGCGCCTCGGCGGGGGTGAGCTCGCGCCGAGCGCCCGAGCGCCCGAGCTCCGCGGAGCCCACCGCGTCCACGGGGCTCTCCGCGGGGGTGTCCGACGCTCGAGGTGATCCGGTCACGCGAGGATCCCCTTCTGGAGCATCTCGAACGAGATGACCACGAGGACCACGACAAAGAGTATCCGGATGGTCTTGCTGGTGGCCCGGCCGAGGATGCGGGCGCCGACGGTCGCCCCGAGCAGGACGCCCGCGGCCACCGGGGCGGCGATGATCGGGTCGATCTGACCGCGCACGAAGTAGACGCCGGCGCTGGCCGCGGCGGTCACCCCGATCATGAAGTTGCTCGTGGCCGAGGAGACCTTCATCGGCAGGCGCATGGCGCTGTCCATCGCCGGCACCTTGAGCGCCCCCGACCCGATGCCGAGCAGGGCGCTCACCAGACCGGCGACGTACATGATGCTGAGACCGAGCTTCGTGCGCACGACCTTGTAGGGGATCTCCCGTCCTTCGGCGAGGTCGTGATAGGTGCCGTGCAGGTTGAAGTAGTTGGCGATCCGGTCGTTCGACACCGTGAGCGGCGCGTCCACGTGCCGGCGCCGGAAGGTCGCGAACGACGAGTAGCCGAGGATGAGCCCGAAGAAGACGAACAAGAACCGGGCGGGCAGCAGCGTCGTGAGGTACGCGCCGGTCAGCGCTCCGGTGGTCGTGGCGACCTCGAGGAACATCCCGGCCCGGAGGTTGGCCATTCGGTCGCGGACGTAGGCCGCCGCCGCGCCGCTCGAGGTGGCGATGACCGAGACGATGCTCGCCCCGATCGCCAGGCGGATGTCGACGTGGTAGAGCAGCGTGAGGACCGGGACGATCACGACGCCGCCGCCGAGGCCGACGAGCGACCCGAGGACCCCCGCCGCCACCGAGATGAGGGCCAGGGAGATCACGAAGTCGAGCGGCGTCACGCGTTAATTGTACGGACATTCGTGCATACATTCAATTCACGCGGGGGGTCTCGCGCGCGAGGCCCCCCGCCGCCGCCCCCGGGTTGTCGTCGGGGGCCGCTGTGCCCGACTCCGCCGACGTCGCCCGGGTGGCCGATCGCCGAGGTCCCTCGGGGGGCCGTCGGCCCCCCGCCGCGATGGCGCCCCCGGCAGGACTCGAACCTGCGCACATGGCTCCGGAGGCCAATGCTCTATCCGCTGAGCTACGGGGGCGGTCCGACCAGACTACCGGACTCCCTGGTGCGCGGCTCGGGCTGGGAGGAGTCGGCTCGTAAGGTCGTCCCATGGGAACCGGCCCCGTCCCCCTCTCGCTCCTGCCCGACAGCGCCGAGGTGCGCGAGGACGGCGTGTCGATCGGCGGCGTCGACCTCGCCGAGCTCGCCGAGCGCTTCGCCACGCCGCTGTTCGTGTACGACGAGGCCACCCTGCGCCACCGGTGCGAGGAGGCGGCCGCCGCCTTCGACGACGGTGTGGCCTTCGCCTCCAAGTCCTTCCTGTGCGGGGCCGTCGCGCGCCTGGCCCACGAGTCGCGCCTGTGCGTGGACGTGGCGACCGGGGGCGAGCTCGACCTCGTCCTGCGGGCCGGGGTGCCGGCCGACCGGGTGATCCTGCACGGCAACAACAAGTCCGTCGACGAGCTCGCCCGGGCGCTCGAGGTGGGTGTGCACCGGGTGGTCGTCGACAACGTCGAGGAGATCGAGGCGCTGGCCCGCCTCCTCGCGGGCCGCTCGGTCGACGTCCTCGTGCGCGTCACCCCCGGGGTCGAGGCCCACACCCACGAGTACGTGCGCACCGGCCAGGAGGACACGAAGTTCGGCTTCTCGGTCGCTTCGGGCGCGGCCCGACGGGCGATCGAGCGGCTGGGCGGGGTCGCGGGGGTGCGCGTGCGCGGGGTCCACGCGCACATCGGCTCGCAGATCTTCGAGACCCGCGCCTTCGAGGAGTCCGTGCGGACCCTCGTCGAGTTCACGAGGGACGACGACTTCGACGAGCTGTGCGTCGGCGGCGGGCTCGGGGTGCCCTACGTCGAGGGGGAGAGCGCGCCGTCGATCACGCAGTGGGCGCGGGCGGTGCGCACGGCCGCCGCGGACGCCGGGCTCGACCCCGCGGTGCGGGTCATCGCCGAGCCGGGACGCGCGCTCGTCGCCCAGGCCGCCGTCACCGTCTACCGCGTCGGCGTCGTCAAGGAGTTGGCCGTGCGGACCTACGTCGCGGTCGACGGGGGCATGAGCGACAACCCCCGGCCCGTCCTCTACGGCTCGGGCTACGAGGCGTTCGACCTCGCCCGCCCGCTCGCGGCGCGGCCCCGGCGCGTGCGGATCGTCGGCAAGCACTGCGAGAGCGGCGACGTCCTGCTCGACGAGGGATTCTTGCCGGTCGCCACCGGACGCGGCGACCTCGTCGTGACCCCGGTCACCGGCGCCTACGGCTACTCCATGGCCTCGAACTACAACCGCGTCCCGCGGCCGGCCGTCGTCGTGGTGAGTGACGGTGAGGCGCGGGCTGTGCTTCGACGCGAGACGTTCGACGACCTCGCTCGTCTCGAGGTGGGGTGACCCAAAGGGCGTGGGTTACCCTTGGTCGATGGAGAGAGGGGCGGTGCGCGTCGGCGTGATCGGCGCGGGGAACATCGGCGCGGCCCTGGTGGGGATCCTCACCGATCCGGGCCGCCGGCACGCCCTCGTCGACGGGGCGACCGCGCCCCTCGAGCTCGTCGGCGTGGCGGTGCGCGACCTTACCCGGGCCCGCCCCGGCGTCGACCCGGCGCTTCTCACCGACGACGTCGCGTCGCTGCTGGCCAAGGATCTCGACGTCCTGGTCGAAGTGGCCGGCGGCCTCGAGCCGGCCGGCGGGTACGTCCGCGCGGCCCTCGAGCGCGGGGTCTCGGTCGTGACGGCCAACAAGGCCCTCATGGCCGAGCACGGCAACGCCCTGGCGCGCCTCGCCCACGAGCACGGCGCCGATCTCTTCTACGAGGCGGCCGTCGGCGGCGCGATCCCGATCCTGCGGGCGCTGCGCACCTCGCTCGCCGGGGAGCGCATCAGCCGGGTCCTCGGCATCGTGAACGGCACGACGAACTTCATCCTGAGCCGCATGAGCGAGGGGGGCTCGGACTACGCCGCCGCGCTCGCCGAGGCCCAGGCCCTCGGCTACGCCGAGGCGGACCCCCGCGCCGACGTCGAGGGGGCCGACGCCGCGGCGAAGATCGCCATCCTCTCAGCGCTGGCCTTTGGCACACCCCTCGCCGGAGAGGAGGTCGCGCGCGAAGGGATCACCGGCGTGCGGCCGGTCGACGTCGAGTTCGCCCGGCACGCCGGCTACGTCGTCAAGCTGTTGGCCGTCGCCGAGCGCGTCGGCGAGAGCGGGGTCTCGCGGCGCGTCCACCCGACCCTGGTGCCCCGCGAGCACCCCCTGGCGGCGGTGAGCGGGGCGACCAACGCCGTCTTCGTCGAGGGCGTCAAGGCCGGCCCGCTCATGTGGCTCGGCCAGGGGGCCGGTGGCGAGCCGTCGGCGACCGCGGTCCTCGGCGACGTCTTGGACGCCGCGCGCAACAAGGTGAGCGGTCGCCACGACGCGCCCTTCAGCGGGGACCGCACCCTGCACCTCGTCGAGGCCGGCGGCCTCGAGAGCGCCTACTACCTCTCGGTCGACGTGATGGACCGACCGGGCGTCCTGGCCGAGGTGGCCGGGGTCTTCGGCCGACACGGCGTCTCGATCCGCTTGATGGAGCAGTCCGGCCTCGCCGACGAGGCCCGTCTCTCCTTCCTCACCCACGCGGCGCGCGATCGGGACGTGCGCGCGACGGTGGGCGAACTCGCCGCCCTCGCCGCGGTCGACCGGGTGGGCGCGTGTACTCGGGTGCTCGGGGCCGTGCCGTGATCGGCTGGCCCGGGCTGCTGACTCACTACGCCGAGTGGTTCGACCTCGACGGCGTCGAGGGCGTCGTGACCCTCTACGAGGGCAACACGCCCCTGCTCTACGCCGAGCGGGTCTCCGAGCGCGTCGGGGCCCACGTGTGGCTCAAGTTCGACGGCATGAACCCGACGGGCTCGTTCAAGGACCGCGGCATGACGATGGCCATCACCAAGGCGCGCGCCCAGGGCGCGCGCACGGTGATCTGCGGCTCGACGGGCAATACCTCGGCCGCGGCCGCGGCCTACGCCGCGCGCGCCGGAATGGACTGCGTGGTGCTCGTCCCCGAGGGCAAGATCGCCCTGGGCAAGCTGGCCCAGGCCATGGTCTACGGCGCGCGCGTCCTGCAGATCCGCGGCAACTTCGACCAGGCCCTCGACCTGGCCCGCGAGCTGTGCCGGCACCTGCCGATCACGATCGTGAACTCGATCAACCCCGACCGGATCGAGGGCCAGAAGACGGCGGCGTTCGAGGTGGTCGACGAGCTCGGTCGCGCGCCCGACGTCGTCGCGATCCCGGTGGGCAACGCCGGCAACATCACCGCCTACTGGCGGGGCTTCACCCAGTACCACGCGGCCCGACGGTGCGACACCCTGCCGCGGATGTGGGGCTTCCAGGCGGCCGGCGCCGCGCCCATCGTGCTGGGACATCCGGTGGCGAACCCCGAGACGATCGCCACGGCGATCCGCATCGGTAACCCGGCCAGCTGGGTCCGGGCCCTCGAGGTGGTCGACGAGTCCCTCGGCGACATCCGAGCCGTCACCGACGAGGAGATCCTCGAGGCGTACGGCTTCGTGGCGCGCCACGAGTCCGTCTTCTGCGAGCCGGCGTCGGCGGCGTCGGTGGCGGGGTTGTTTAGGTACGGCGTCCCGGCGGGCTCGACCGTGGTGTGCGTCCTCACCGGTAACGGGCTGAAGGATCCCGACACCGCCGTCGCCCACACGCGCGCGCCCGAGGTGGTCGACGCGACGCTGCCCGCGCTGCTTCGGGTCCTGGATTAGCGACGGGGGTGTTGGCACCCCCGGGCCGACCCGCTACACTGGTGACGTCGTCCGCTCGGCTCCGCCGAACTGCGGTGTTCTTCCGAGACGACTCCTCGTTTTTCTCCTCTGCCCTGGCGTACCCACGCCGGCGGTGAGAAAGGATCATGCATGGCTGACAAGCCCTCCCCAGACCGTACGGACCTCGTATCCAAGACGCGTGAGGACCTCCAGACGATCGCCAAGGTGAAGGGCGTCGATGTCTCGACCCGGGCCACCAAGGCGGCCCTGATCGAGGCGATCATGGGCACCGACACGCCCGTGTCGGCCTCGCGGGCGGTGCGCTCGAGGCGCACCGTCGCCACGCCCGAGGACTTCGAGTCGCTCCTGGGCGAGTTCGACGCCGACGCCTCGATCCCCACGCCGGCCTCCGCTTTCCGTGAGCGTCCCGCCGCCCCCGCCCGTCCCGCGTCGTCGCCCGACGCCCGATCGAGCGACGGACCGGCGGAGCCCGTCGCCAACGGCGACGGGGGCGCCAGCCGCGCCCACGCGCCGAGCCGGCCCGAGCGCCAGCCGCGTGACTTCAGCGAGTCGGGCTCGCGCAACCGGCGCAACCGGCGCAACCGTGGTCGAGAGCGCCCCGGCGGTGACGCGATGCCCAACGCCGACCAGCCCTACGCCGGCGAGCTGATCGAGGTCGAGGGCCTGCTCGACCTGCGCGACGACGGCTACGGCTTCTTGCGCACGCGCGGCTACCACCCGTCGCCCAACGACGTCTACGTCTCGATCAACATGGTGCGTCGCTACGGCCTGCGCAAGGGCGACACCGTGACCGGCGGCTTCCGACCGGCCGCCTCGAACGAGAAGTATCCGGCGCTGCTGCGCATCGACAAGGTCGCGGGCTTCGATCCCGAGGTCGCCAAGATGCGCCCACGCTTCGAGGACCTGACGCCGCTCTTCCCCGACGAGAAGCTCCGCCTCGAGACGAACGAGGGCAAGACCGACCTCACCCCGCGGATCGTCGACCTGCTGGCGCCGATCGGCAAGGGCCAGCGCGGCCTCATCGTCTCGCCGCCCAAGGCCGGCAAGACGACGGTCATGAAGCAGATCGCCCAGTCGATCGAGGCGAACAACCCCGAGGTGCACCTGATGGTGCTGCTCGTCGACGAGCGGCCCGAGGAGGTCACCGACATACGTCGCTCCGTGCACGGCGAGGTCATCTCCTCGACCTTCGACCGGCCGGCCGAGGAGCACACCCACGTCGCCGAGCTCGCGATCGAGCGGGCCAAGCGGCTCGTCGAGCAGCAGAGGGACGTCGTCATCATCCTCGACGGCATCACCCGACTCGCCCGCGCCTACAACCTGGCCGCCCCGGCGACCGGCCGCATCATGTCGGGGGGCGTCGACTCGGGTGCCCTCTACCCGCCCAAGAAGTTCTTCGGCGCCGCGCGCAACATCGAAGAGGGCGGCTCGCTGACGATCCTCGCGAGCGCCCTGGTCGAGACGGGCTCGAAGATGGACGAGGTCATCTTCGAGGAGTTCAAGGGCACCGGCAACATGGAGCTGCGCCTCGACCGCCGGCTGGCCGAGCGCCGCCTCTACCCGGCCATCGACGTGAACGGCTCGTCCACGCGCAAAGAGGAGCTCCTCTTCAGCCGCGAGGCGCTGCCCCAGGTCTGGCGGCTGCGCCGAGTCCTCAACGGCCTCGCGGCCGAGGGCCGCGAGGCGGCCGGGCTCGAGCTGCTGATCGACCGACTGAAGACCACCCGGTCGAACGAGGAGTTCCTTGCCGAGATCGCCAAGGGCCCGTCGCCCACGAGCTAGGCCCCGCTAGACTGTCCCTTCGCTAAGGAGCGCTATGAAGTCCGACATCCACCCGCACTACGGTCCCGCGACCGTGACCTGCTCGTGCGGCAACACCTTCACGGTGGGCTCGACCAAGTCCGAGCTGCACGTGGAGTTGTGCAACGAGTGCCACCCGTTCTTCACCGGCAAGCAGAAGCTCGTCGACACGGGTGGTCGCGTCGAGCGGTTCCAGCGCCGCTACGCGCAGAAGGCCAAGCCGCGCACCAAGTCCTGATCGCCGTCGAGGCGTGGTGCGCTCCCTGGACGAGACCCTTGACGCGCTCACCGACGAGTTGCGTGCGGTCGAGGGGGAGCTGGCCCGGCCCGACGTCGCTGAGGACCGGGGGCGGCTGCGCGACCTCTCGCGGCGTCACAAGGAGCTGACCGAGGTCACCACCACGTGGGGCGAGTTGCGCACGGCCCGCGAGGACCTCGTGACCTCGCGCGAGATGCTCACCGAGTCCGAGGGGGCCGAGCGTGAGTTGTGGCGCGCCGAGGTCGACGACGCCGAGTCGCGCATCGCCCTGCTCGAGGAGCGCCTCGAGACCCTGCTGCTGCCCCACGACCCCAACGAGGGGCGCAACGTGATCTTGGAGATCCGCGGCGCCGAGGGCGGCGAGGAGGCCAACCTCTTCGCGGCCGATCTCGCGACGATGTACAAGCGCTACGCGACCCTGCGGGGCTGGCGGGTCGACGTGATCGAGGAGCGCCCGAGCGACCAGGGCGGCCTCGACGGCGCCGCGTACCTCGTCAAGGGCGAGGACGCCTGGACTCGGCTCCAGTTCGAGGCCGGGGTCCACCGAGTCCAGCGCGTCCCGGTCACCGAGGCGAAGGGCCGGGTCCACACCTCATCGGCGACGGTCACGGTGCTGCCCGAGGCCGAGGAGGTCGACGCCGAGATCAACCCCAACGACCTCAAGATCGACGTCTACCGGTCGTCGGGTCCCGGGGGCCAGAGCGTGAACACGACCGACTCGGCGGTGCGCGTGACCCACCTGCCCTCGGGCATCGTCGTGTCGATGCAGGACGAGAAGAGCCAGATCCAGAACCGGGCGAAGGCGCTGCTGGTGCTGCGCTCACGCCTGCTGGCGGCGGCTCAGGAGGCCCAGGCGGCCGAGCTCTCCGGACTCAAGCGCTCCCAGGTCGGCGGCGGGGGGCGCAGCGAGAAGATCCGGACCTACAACTTCAAGGAGAACCGCGTCACCGACCACCGGATCAACCTCACGACCTACGCCCTCGACGCCGTCTTGAACGGCGACCTCGACCCCTACGTGGACGCCCTGCTCGCGGACAAGCGCGCCCACCAGCTCGCCGAGAGTGGTCGACGTTAGGCCGTCGCTCGTCGAGGAGCTCGTGACGAGCGGCCTCGTCGCTCGCGAGGCCCGCTGGATCGTCGAGGAGTACGCCGTCGGCGGCGATCCCGGCTCGTCCGCCGCGGTGCGCGCGGCCGCGCGACGCCGGCTCGACGGCGAGCCCCTGCAGTACGTGCTGGGCCACTGGCCGTTCCGCGGACTCGACCTCGACGTCGACCCCCGGGTCCTGATCCCCCGGCCCGAGACCGAAGAGCTGGTCGGCCACGCGCTCGCCGAGCTGGCCCGACTCGACGAGCCGTCCCCCGTCGTGCTCGACCTCGGGTGCGGGTCGGGCGCGATCGGCCTCTCGATCGCCCACGAGCTCGCGGCGCGCGGCGTGCGGGCCCGCGTCGTCGCCGTCGACGCCTCCGAAGGGGCCCTCGCGGTGGCGCGGGCCAACGCACGCAAGCACGGACTCGCCGACGTCTCGTTCGTGCTCTCGGACTGGTTCGACGGACTCGACCCCTCCCTGCGCGGTCGGGTCCACCTCGTCGCGGCGAACCCGCCCTACGTCGGGGCCGCGGAGCTCGCCGGACTCGACCCGGTCCTCGCCCACGAGCCCCGCGGCGCCCTCGTCGCCCCCGACCGCGACGGCGTCGCGGGCTTCGCCGACGTGGCGACGATCGTCGCGGCGGCGCCGGCGTGGCTCGCCCCAGGCGGGGCGCTGGTGCTCGAGCACGGGGATCGCCAGGGCCCGGCGGCGCTGGCCGCGGCCCGCGTCGCGGGGCTCGAGGCGTTCGACCGCTGCGACCTCGCCGGGCACGACCGCGTCCTGATCGGGCGGCGACCGTGAGGCGACTCACCCTGGACGAGGCCGTCGACGCCCTGGCCGCGGGCGAGGTGGTGGCCGTGCCCACCGACACCGTCTACGGGCTCGCCGCGCGGCTCGACCGACCCGCGGCGATCGCCGCGGTCTTCGCACTCAAGCGGCGTCCCGCGTCGGTCGCCCTGCCGGTCCTCGTCGCCCACCCCGAGGACCTTGGGCCGCTGGGGGTGGCGCTCGGGCCCCTCGGCGAACGACTGGCCGAGCGCTACTGGCCCGGCGCCCTCACCCTCGTGGTCTCGGCGCCCGAGGAGCTCGCGGTGCTCGTGCACGCCCGCACCGGCACCGTCGGGGTGCGCGTCCCGGCTGACCCGACCGTGGGGGCGTTGCTCGAGCGCACCGGGCCGCTCGCGGTGACGAGCGCGAACGAGCACGGCGAGCCGCCGTGCACCAGCGCCGAGGACGTGGCGGCGGCCTTCGCCGGTCGGCCCGGGCTCGCCGGCGTGCTCGACGGCGGGACCCGCGCGTCGGCGGTGTCGTCGGTGGTCGAGGTGTCCGGCCCGGCCGCGGTCGTCGTGCGCGAGGGCGCACTCAGCGCCGCGGCGATCGCCGACGTCCTCGACTAGGCGCGCACCCGACCGTCGCGCACCGACAGGCGCGCCCCGAGCAGCTCGCTCGACTCGGCGTGCGCGCACAGGTCGGGGTCCTCGCCGTGGGCCCACTGGCGACGGCCGTCGGCGCGACGCCCGCACACCACGAGCCGCTCGGGCGACCCGTCGGGGCGGTGGGTCACGGTGTAGGTCTCGACGACGACCTCGCCGTCGCCGGTGGCGACCTCGACTCGGGGCGTCGCCTCCACGAGCCCCTGGACGTCGCGCCAGCCGAAGCCCCTCGCCGGTGGGGTCGCGCGGTAGGCGCCCCAGGCGTGCTCGGTCGAGAACCAGCCGAGGCCGGTCACGAGCCCGGTGGCCTCCGGTCGGGCGCGCAGCCGCTCGACCATCGTCGCGATCGCGTGGGTGACGTAGTTGTTGCCCGGTCCCCCGGCGAAGGTGAGCCCCCCCGTCACCGTCGGGGGACGTGACGCGTCGAAGGGGTCGAGGCCGATGACCTCGCCGGCCGTCTGGACGACGGTGGGGAAGCAGCTGTAGAGGTCGACAAGGTCGACGGACTCCTCGACGCCGAACTGGCGCAGCGCTCCCCAGACGGCCTCCATCGCGGGGGAGCGGTCGAGGGCGGGCCGTTCCGAGATGAACCAGTGGTCCTCGGCCTCGGCGGCGCACTGGGGGAAGACCATCGTTTCGCGGGTCACGCCAAGCTCGCGTGCGCACCCGTAGGAGGTCACGACGAGACTCGCGCCCATGTCGACCGGAAGGTTGGCCACGAGCAGCTTGGTGTACGGGAAGCCGATCATGCGGTTCGTCGCCGAGGGCGTCGCGATCGTCGCGGCGTCGGGCGCGTCGCGGCGCCAGGCGTAGGGGTTGTGCGCCGCCACGCGGGCGAAGCCGGCCCACAGCGCCCCGAGGCGGTCCCGGTGCTCGTCGATCGACCAGCCCCGCCGAGCCCGTCGGGCGTTCTCGAAGAGGGGGTAGACCCCGACCGGCAGGGCGAGGCCGTGGCGCCGCTCCTCGGCCGTGAAGGGGTCGCGGTCCGTCTCCCCAACGGTCGGCTCCTCGACGGGACCCGGCCAGTCGACCCGACGGCCCTCGCGGCGCGCGAGCAGGTGGGCGTACATCGCCTCGGCACCCACGATCGCGATCGCGTCGAGCTCGCCG
>JAKCEK010000044.1 GCA_021838005.1 Actinomycetes bacterium | reverse complement strand
ATCTCGTAACCGAGTCCTCCGACGTGTTGACGGATGGCGTTGAGCTTCGTGAGGTAGTACCAATGCGTCCAGGGGTCGACACTGGAGCGCTCCTTCAGATCCACGGACTCACCCCTCGTCGACCCGGGACGAGCGCTTCGATGAGGCGGCCACGATCTTCCTAATGACCGCCAGATCTCGCGCCACGCGCAGGTACTCGGTACCGCGGATCTTCGATCCCGACACGTCGATCCAGGAGTGGAGGGGTTCCTCCCAGATGCGCATGGGCGCCCCCTCCTGCTCACGCCAGCGCGCCAGGAGTTCGAGCTCGAACAGCCAACGCGTGGTAAAGGGAGATTCGATGCACCTTTCGAGTGTCTGAGACGCGGCAAAGATCTTCAATCCCGACTGCGTGTCGTACGGCATCGTGCCACTGCCCACCGAGAGGTAAGTCGCCACGATGCGGCCCAAGTAGTGCCGCTGCGGGGACCTCAGGATGCGCCGCCCCGCCAGCATGACTCGCGACGACCACACCGCGTCCCACCGCGAGTCATCCGAGAAACCGACCCGCGCGAGTCCGCACAGTCGACCCACGTCGTCGACGGCGAATGCACCATCGCCGTCCATGAAGCCGACTCCCTCAACTCCACCGATGGCCAGTGCTTCGTGAAGGCCCACGCGGACGGCTTCGCCCTTCCCTACGTTCGCCGGGAGTCGGAGGACTCGCCATCGACTCGACGGGCTCGCCTCCGAAGCCAGCTCCGCCGTCGCATCCGTCGAGCCGTCGTCCACGATGAGCCACGACACGTCGTCCAGCGCCCGCATCTGCCGCCAGTACTCGCGGTCCCAGCGCGCTTCTTCATTGAAACACGGAACAACGAGTACGTACACGCTCCCCCTGACGTCCATCGCGTCGCTGCTATCGTCACGCTACCCAATCGCTGTTGGGCATCTCGGGACGTCCGGGGGCTACTGGCGGCCCCCACGATCGACGGTCGGCAGGAGCCAGTCGCTCACCAGTTGGGGAGCTCGATCCGACCACTCCTCAGCGGTGATCGCGTAGTGGGCGTGGTCCTCCCAGGCGCCGTCGATCTCGAGGTAGCGCTCCGCGATGCCCTCGTAGCGCAGCCCGAGCTTCTCCACCACCCGGCGCGACGCGGCGTTGCGGGGGATGATGTTGATCTCGATCCGGTGCAGGCGCAAGGACTCGAAGGCGAACTGCAGGACGACGACGACCGACTCGGGCATGAGACCGCGCCCCGCGTAGGCCTCGTCGATCCAGTAGCCGACGAAGGCCGACTGCAGGGGTCCGCGCTGGATCGACGACAGCGAGATCTCGCCGACGAATCGTCCCTCGACGAAGATCCCGAAGCCGAAGCCGGTGCCGATCTGGCGCTCGCGCTCGCGCACCTGGCAGCGCGTGGCGAAGCTGCGCCGGTCCTCGGCGAGGTGCGGCGCGTGAGCCGACCGCGGCTCCCACTTGAGCAGCCAGTCCCGGCCGCGGACCCGAACCTCGTGCCAGGCGTCGAAGTCCGACTCGACGAGGGTGCGCAGGACGACGCGCCGGCCGTGCAGGGAGACCGGCGCGTGTCCCGTGCCCCGGAGCGTCACCACGGCGTAGCCCTCATCGTCTCATCGTGCCAGGCCGCCCCCTATCACGCAAAACTCGACCGCAGCCGCCCGGCGATGCCGTCGAGGATGTCGCACTCGGAGCTGAGCAGCTCGTCCACGCCCAGGCGGGCCATCACGGCGTCGACGACGAAGAGCCCGGCGACGATGACGTCCTCGCGGCCGCGGACCATCCCGGGAAAGCCCAGGCGCGTCGCGGGCGGCTCGGACCCCAGGCGGTCTCGCCACGCGCCGACCGCCTCGCGGCGCAGTCGCCGGTGGTGCACGACGGCCCGGTCGTAGTGGTCGAGGCCGGCGTCGAGCTGGGCCAGGGTCGAGATCGTCCCGGCGAGCCCGACGAGTCGCAGGTCCGGTCCGAGGGCGAAGAGCTCGGGCGCCGCCGCGGCGGCCCCCTCGAGGGCCGACTCGATCATGGCGACGGCCCGGGCCGCGTGCTCGGCGTCGACGGGGTCCGGCCCGAGGGCCCGCTCAGTCACGCGCACGCAGCCGATCTGCATCGAGTAGCCGACGACCCGGCCGTCGACGCGCGAGGCGATCTCGGTCGAGCCGCCCCCGACGTCGAGGATGGCGACCGGTCGCCCCTCGTCGGCGAGGTCGAGGGTCGCCCCCTCGAAGGAGTAGGCGGCCTCGTCCTCGCCCGAGAGGACGACGGCGTCAAAGCCGAGGGTCTCGCGCGCGCGCGCGAGGAACGCGGCGCCGTTGCGCGCGTCGCGCACCGCCGAAGTGGCCGCGCACAGCCCCCGGGTCACACCCGCGCGCTCACAGAGCCCGTGGTACTCCTCGAGGACGGTGAGGGTCCTCGCCCGCGCGACGTCGGTCAACTCGCCCGAGGCGTCGACGCCCTCGGCGAGCCGGGTGATGCGCATCTCGCGCGCCATCGCACGACCCTCGGGGTCGGTGATGAGGAGACGCGTCGAGTTCGACCCGCAGTCGACGGCGGCGACGGGCTCAGCCACGGACGTCGTCCACCACGAACTCTCCCACGTCCAGGCCGAGCTCCTCGGCCACGAGGGCGCCCACCGGGTCGTCGGCGCCGGTGAGTCGGTGGGCCAGGTGGGCGTGGAGGCACTTCACGCCCCGGCGCGTCCCGCCGACGCCGCCGGTGGGGGCCACGGCGTTCGCGCGCACCGTGGCGGCCTCGCGCGCGCGGGCGTAGGCGTCGTGGGCCGCGACCAGGGCCGCGGCGTCGACAAGGTCCTCGAACCGGTGCACGCCGCCCGCTCCCTCGAGCCGGCTGACGGCCTCGGCGAGCTCGGGGTCGACCAGCCAGTAGAGGGTCGGCATCGGGGTCCCGTCACGCAGGTGCGGCTCGTTCTCGATCACGACGGGGCGCCCGTCGCGCCGGCGCACCGCGACCGCGAAACGACCGCCGAGGGGTCGTCCGAGCAGCGCCTCTACGACCCGGCGGTCCTCGTCGGACGCCTCGACGAAGGTCAACGCCAGAACTCGAGCGTGCGCACCAGGCGCTGGAGGAAGCCGCCGCCCGTGGGCGCGCTCACCCGGTGCGTCACGCTCACCGGCACCGTGTCGGGCCGCGCGAGGGGCTGGTAGCCCGGGTCGTCGCGCAGGGTCCACACGCCGTTGGCCGCGCGGCCCGGCAGCACCTGGATCAAGCTCTGGCCGGGCGAGACCAGCTGGTAGTCGGCCCGGGCGAGGTCGCGCTGGGCCCGGGTCGAGGCGACCTGGTGGGACTGGACGTCGAGCGCCTGCTGCTCCCCGCGCACCGCGGCGAGGGCGGCCGAGGCCTGGGCGATCACGCGCTGTTGTTGCCACAGCGCGGAGAAGGGGAACCAGATCGCGATCATCGCCCCGGCCGTCACGACCGCGAGCGGGACCATCCAGCGGTGCGGTCCCTGCGCACTGCGGCTGTGGACGTTCGTCGTGCTCATCCAGCTCCCGACAGTGACGACCGACCCGCGAAGCGGGCCGACTCGCCGAGCTGCTCTTCGATCCTCAAGAGTTGATTGTACTTCGCGACCCGATCGGTGCGGGCCGGCGCGCCCGTCTTAATCTGGCCCGCGTTCAGCGCGACGGCAACGTCGGCGATCGTCACGTCCTCGGTCTCGCCCGACCGGTGCGAGATCACGGCACTGTAGCCGTGGCGCGTGGCCAGGGTCACCGCCTCGAGGGTCTCGGTCAACGTGCCGATCTGGTTGAGCTTGATGAGGATTGAGTTGGCCACCGCGCTCTCGATGCCCTTGGTGAGCAGTTCGGTGTTGGTCACGAAGACGTCGTCGCCCACGAGCTGGACCCGGTCGCCGAGTCGGGCGGTGAGGGCCGCCCATCCCTCCCAATCGTCCTCGGCCATGCCGTCCTCGAGCGAGACGATCGGGTAGCGCTCGCACAGATCGGCCCAGTAGTCGACGAGCTCGGCGCTCGACAGGACCCGACCCTCGCCCGCGAGCTGGTAGGCGCCGTCGCGGAAGATCTCGCTCGTCGCGGGGTCGAGCGCCAGGGCGACGTCGACCCCCGGGCGACGGCCGGTCCGCTCGATCGCCTCGACGAGCACCTTCACCGCCGACTCGTTGTCGGGGAGGTCGGGCGCGAAGCCCCCCTCGTCGCCGACGGCCGTCGAGAGGCCCCGCTCGGCGAGGACGACCTTCAAGGTGTGGTAGGTCTCGACGCCCCAGCGCAGGGCCTCGGTGAACGACGCCGCCCCGACCGGCATGATCATGAACTCCTGGAAGTCGATCGAGTTGCGGGCGTGCACGCCGCCGTTGACGACGTTCATCATCGGCGTGGGCAGCAGGCACGCGTTGACGCCCCCGACGTAGCGATAGAGCGGCAGGTCGCACTCGAGGGCGGCCGCCCGGGCGGTGGCCAGCGAGGCGGCCAGGATGGCGTTCGCGCCGAGGCGGCTCTTGTTGTCGGTCCCGTCGAGGTCAACGAGGGCCGTGTCCACCTCGCGCTGGTCGAGCGCGTCGAGGCCCTCGAGGGCGTCGTCGATCTCCCCGTCGAGGGACTCGACGGCCCTCGAGACGCCCCGACCCATCCACGCCTCGCCGCCGTCGCGCAACTCGGCCGCTTCGCGGGCGCCGGTGGAGGCGCCCGAGGGGACGGCGGCGCGCCCGACGGCTCCCGAGGTCAGGAGGACCTCCGCCTCCACGGTCGGGTTGCCCCGAGAGTCCAGGATCATCCGGCCCAGGACGGCCTCAATCGCGCTCATCACGCCTCCTCGTGTCCTAGGTCACGTTACCCGCGCCCCCTCGCGCCGGCCGTGAGTCGCGACGCTCGGCGTCGACGATCGCCTCGCGCATCGAGCGAGCCCGTTCGCGCAGCACGCCCTCGAGGTCCACCCCCGCGTGTCGAGCGAGCGAGACCAGGGCGACGAGCGCGTCGCCCCACGCGGTCGCGACGTCGCTGTCGCCGGCCGCGTCGCTCGCGACGGTGACGTCGAGCTCGAGCGCCTCGAGCGCGCCGACGACCTCGGAGCGCAGTTCCTCGGGTGGCGGCGGCTCGAGGCCCAGGGCGGCCGCCTTGCGCAGCAGCTTGGTGTAGAGCGTGAGCGCGGGTAGCTGCCAGACGATGCCGTCGGTGACGCTCGTGCGACCCTTCTCGGCCAGCTTCAGCACCTCCCAGCGCGCGGCCACGTCGTCAGCGCTCTCGGCGGTCGCGTCACCAAAGACGTGGGGGTGGCGCGCGACCAGCTTCGCCGACAGGTGGTCGGCGACCTCGGCGAGGTCGAAGCGCTCCGCCTCGGCCGCGAGTTCGGCGTGGAAGACGATCTGGCACCAGAGGTCGCCCAGCTCTTCCACGACGTGGCGCGCCGACTCATCGTCTTGGGCGCGCACGTGGTCCTCCAGGGCGTCGAGGGCCTCGTAGGCCTCCTCGAGCAGGTGACGGGCGAGCGAGTCGTGAGTCTGTTCCTGGTCCCAGGGGCACTCGGCCCTCAGCCGGTGCACCAGCGCCACGAGGTCGCCGGTGGCCTCGGCGACGCCGCGCGGAATATCCACCCACAGCGAGGTGAGGTGGTCGATCGGCCCAACTCGAGCGAGGTCGCCCAGGTCGATCGGCTCGACCCGCTCGTCGGGCAGTCCGAGGTGGAAGAGCAGGGTCACCTTCGCGCCCCCGAGCCGATCGGCGAGCACCGCGAGCACCGCGGGCGCGTAGCACTGCAGCACCAGGTGGGGCCCCTCACGCCAGGCGACGGGCGCCAGGGCGTCGACGACGCGCAGGCCGACCCCCATGGGGTCGACGCCGAGGGCCGCGCAGGCGGCGTCGATCACCGAGACGGCGGGCTCTAGCACCACCTCGAGGTCGTCGCGAGCGCGCAGGAGTTCGACGGTGCGCTCGGCGACCAGGGGCGAGCCCGGGACCGCGTAGACGACCTCGCCGCCGGGGGCGTCACGCGCCAGGGTGGCGAGGTCGTCGGCGATCGCCGCGTAGAGCGACTCGAAGGAGTCGGCGCGCTCGTACCACTCGTCGTAGCTCACGACGTCGCCCAGGTCCTCGGCCGAGGGGTGGCGCCGGGTGCGCAGGCGCGCCACCCGCGCCCTGGCGAGCCGTTCGAGGGCGCCCACCGTGACCGCCGCCGGCGCGCCGGGCCCGAGGCCGACGACCCGGACCCGAGGACTCACCGATAGCGGGCCGCGGCGCCGCCCAGGGTGCCCGCGCCGGTGACGTCAGATTTCGCGGGCGTGGCGGGCAAGAAGACCGTCGGGCCCGTGCTCGCGAGACCCCACCGGCCGAAGGCCGGATCGACGTGAACCGCGGCCTCGTAGAGCAGCGTGTTCTTCACTGAGGCGGCCGCCGTGGCGTTGAGGTTCTTCAGATCGTTCAGCACGGCCGGCGCCGCCGAGGTGAAGGGGGTCGGCGTGCGCTTGGTCAGCGCGACGTAGAAGGCGTAGGTCTGGCCGCCGTAGGTGATGTACTGCGGGGACGAGGGGAAGGCGTCGAGCGTGCCGTGGGCGACGTCGTTGCGCACCGCGGGGTAGGACTGGTCCGTCGGCGGGTAGCACCCGTAGGCGCCACCCTTCGCGCCCGACGGGTCGAGGGAGTAGGTCCGCGCGAGGTTCGCCACCGACATCCCCGTCTTCTGCGACGCGGCGAAGGCCGCGACCTTCGCCGGCGACACGAGGGCGATCGAGACGCACAGCGTGTCGTAGGAGTTCTGGTGGGCGTTGTAGTAGTGGCGCATCGAGGCGACCGTCAGCGGGATCGCCTTTTTCAACTTGCCCACGAGGTACAGCGAGTCGGCCTGGGCGACGAGCTCGGCGTGGCGCATCTCGGCGGGCATCTCGGCGAGCGCCTGGGCCGAGGTACCCGGGCAGGTGAGTCGGTTGGTCTGGGCCTGGGCGGTCATCTCGCCCTCGAGCGACGCCTTGGCCGAGGCGAGGTCCGCGGCGCTCGGGGTGTAGTGCAGGTGACCGTGGACGTACTGGTCGATCGCGACGCCCTCGACGCGCAACTCGGTCCAGGCCGCCGCGCCGCTGGCCTTGATGGTGTCCCCGCCCGCCCCGACCCCGTAGTTGGTGGGGTTAAGGGCCGTCACGTAGCACTGGAGGGTGAGGTGCTGGCTGATCGCAGCGAGCTCGCCGTTGAGGACTCTCGCGTCGATGCGCTGGCCGTTCACCGATATCCCCGACGAGAGGCCGCTCCACCCGTAGGCGATAGCGCCGGCGAGCAGTATCACCAGCCCGAGAACGACTCGCCGCACGAGGCCATGCTACCGAGTCAGTCGACCGCCTCCGTCGCGGGCGCCCCCAGGGACTCGAGCAGCTCGCGCAGCCCCCTCGCCGAGGTCTCGGCGGCCTCGAGGTCGCAGCGCAGCTCGGCCGCCGCCTCGTCGTAGTGCGCGCCCGGGCGCCGGCGGCGCAGGCGCACCTGCTGGCTGTAGGAGAGACGCAGCGGCGAGACCCGCAGCCGGGCCCGACTGCGCACCCCGACCTTGGCCGGCTGGACGACGAGCGACGTCACGCCCCGATCGAGGCACGCCAGGCGCAGGCTCGCGAGATCGAGCAGCCCCTCGACCGGCGCGGGCGGCAGCCCGTAGCGGTCGGACCACTCCTCGCGCAGGTCGTCCAGCCCCGCGTCGCTACGCACCTCGGCGAGGCGACGGTAGGCCTCGAGGCGGGCGTCGTCGGCCTCGACGTAGGCGCGCGGCAGGTGGGCCGACCCGGGGACGTCGAGGGTGACCGTGGCCGGCGCGATCGGGACCTCGCCCTTGGCCTCGGCGACGGCCTCGGCGACCAGCTGGACGTACAGGTCGTAGCCGACCGCGGCGACGGGCCCGGACTGGTCGTGTCCGAGCAGGTTGCCGGCGCCGCGAATCTCGAGGTCGCGCATGGCGATCTTGAAGCCGCTGCCCAGCGAGGTGTTGTCGCCGATGGTGCGCAGCCTCTCGTAGGCGGTCTCCGACAGCGACTCGCCGGGCGGGTGGAAGAGGTAGGCGTAGGCCCGCTGGCCCGAGCGACCCACGCGGCCGCGCAGCTGGTGGAGCTGACCGAGGCCGAGCCGGTCCGCGCGGTCGACGATGAGGGTGTTCACCGTCGGCAGGTCGATGCCCGACTCGACGATCGTCGTGCAGACCAGCACGTCGTAGCGCTGGTCCCCGAAGTCGACCATGATCCGCTCGAGCGCCGCCTCGTCCATCTGCCCGTGGGCGACGGCGACCCGCGCGTCGGGCACCAACCGACCGAGGCGCTGGGCCACGTGGTCGATGTCGTGGACCCGGTTGTGCACGTAGAAGACCTGGCCCTCGCGAAGGAGCTCCCGGCGGACCGCCTCGACGACCGCGGGCTCGTCGTACTCGCCCACGTAGGTCAGGATCGGGCGGCGGTCGGCCGGCGGGGTCGTGATCATCGACAGGTCGCGGATCCCCGCGAGGGCCATCTCCAACGTGCGGGGGATCGGGCTCGCGCTCAACGTGAGGACGTCGACGCCCACGGCGCGAGCCTTGATGGCCTCTTTGTGCTCGACGCCGAAGCGCTGCTCCTCGTCGACGACGAGCAGGCCCAGGTCCTTAAAGGCCACCCCGGCGGCGAGGAGCCGGTGGGTCCCCACGACCACGTCGATGGTCCCTTCGCGCAGCCCCGCTACCGTCCGGGCCGCCTCGGCGTCGTCGACGAACCGGCTGAGGAGGGCCACCGTCACCGGGAAGCCGGCGAAGCGCTCGGAGAAGGTCTGGAAGTGCTGACTCGCGAGGAGCGTCGTGGGCACGAGAACCGCGGCCTGCTTGTTGTCCTGGACGCACTTGAAGGCCGCGCGCAGCGCCACCTCGGTCTTGCCGAAGCCGACGTCGGCGCAGACCAGGCGGTCCATCGGTCGCGGCGCCTCCATGTCGGCCTTGACCTCGGCGATCGCCCGGGCCTGGTCGGCGGTCAACGTGTAGGGGAAGAGGTCTTCCACTTCGCGCTGCCACGCGGTGTCGGGGCTGAAGGCGTGGCCCGTGGCGACCGTGCGGCGCCGGTAGAGGTCGACCAGCTCTTGGGCAACGAGGTAGGCGGCGGCGCGCGCCTTCGCGCGGGTCTTCTGCCACTCGGCGCCACCCAGGCGCGAGAGGGCGGGTCCGTCCCCGCCGCTGTAGGGCGTGACGGCGTCGATCTGCTCGGTCGGCCAGTAGCTGCGGCCGTCTTTGAACTCGAGCACGAGGTAGTCCCGTGTGACCCCGTTGATCGAGCGGGTCGTGGTGCCCGCGTAGCGCGCGACCCCGTGGTGGCGGTGCACGACGTAGCTGCCGACCGCGAGGTCGTCGAAGAAGCCGTCCACGGTGCGCGACCTCGTGCGGGCCACTCGTCGGATGGCCCGGCGACCCGTGAGGTCGCTCTCGGCCCAGACGACCACCTCGGGGTCGTCGAGCCAGAACCCCGCCGGCAGCGTGCTCTCGAGGACGCTCAGGCGTGCGCCGAGGACGGTCGAGGGGTCGGTCGAGACCTCCAGCCCCTCCCCGCGCAGCTGGTCGGCGATCCTCTGGACCGAGCCCGCGCTCGTCGCCAGAACCACGCCCCGACGGCCCGGGGACCACTCGCGAACCTGCGCGGCCACCCGACCCGGGTCGCCCTGGACGACCGGCGGCGAGCTCAGCCCGCCTCCCGCGCCCGGACGGCCCCCGAGGGCGACGACCTCGCGGCCGTGGAAGAGGGCGTCGTAGTCCACGTGCAGGAGCGGCACGCCCCGATCGGCCCGCCACGTCGTCGCGACCACCTCGGTGAGCTCGCGCTCCTCGTCGAGCAGGTCGGCGAGTCGGGCGCGGACCCGGGCCGGGTCCACGACGACGACGCGCTCGTCCACGACGTCGAGCACCGTCCGGCGACGTCGCGCGAGGAGCGGCATCCACCCCTCCATGCCGTCGAACAGGTGGCCGGCGGCCAGCCGCTCGAAGACCTCGGCGCCCCACGGCGCGTCGCCCGCCAGGACGGCGGCGTGGGCCCGGTCGGCCTCGTCGGGGACCCACTCCCGGGCCGGGGCGAGCACGGCCCGCCCGACCTCGCGGATCGAACGCTGGGTGGCGACGTCAAAGACCGTGAGGCGCTCGACCACGTCGCCGAAGAAGTCCAGGCGGACCGGCTCGTCGTCCTGGGCCGGCCAGACGTCGACGATTCCCCCGCGCACCGCGAACTCCGCGCGGTGCTCGACCTGGTGCTCGCGGCGATACCCGACCTCGACCAGCTGGGCCAGGAGCCGGTCACGTTCGAGCTCGTCACCGACCGGGACCGTGACCACCGGCGGCATCGAGGGCGCGAGGATCTGCGCCGCTCCTCGCACCGAGGTCACGAGCACCGCCGGGCGCTCGCCTGCCTCCAGCCCGGCCCGGACGAGGGCCCGTCGGGCCATGACCTCGACGTCGGGGCTCACCCGCTCGAGGGGGTGGGTGTCCCAGCCGGGCCACAGGGTGACCCGGTCGGCGCCGAGCCACGCCCCCAGGGCGTCGGCGACGACGTCGGCCTCCCCCGACGTCGCCGTCACCGCGACCAGGCCGGGCCGCTCGAGGGCGAGTGCCGCGACGGCGAGCGGCGTCGCGAAGGTCGAGGGCGACAGCTCCCCGTCGAGGACGCGGCGGCGCAGCGTCGGCGCGAGCCGCTCGAGGACGCGCTGGAGGACCGTCGTCACGAGGCGTTGACGCGCTGCTGGGCGTCGGCGAAGCCGAGGTCGATCACGGTCTCGACCGCGTCGGCCGCCCGCGCCGCGTCAGCCGCGAGGGCCGTGCGGCGGGCCCCGGAGAGGCGCGCGAGGACCCAGTCGGCGCCCCGCTCCTTTGAGGGTGGCTTGCCGATGCCCACCCGGACCCGCGCGAACTCGCGGGACCCGAGCGCCTGGCTGATCGAGCGCAACCCGTTGTGGCCGGCCAGTCCCCCACCGAGCTTGAGCCGAACGCCCCCCGGCTGGAGGTCGAGCTCGTCGTGCACCACGACGAGGTGGCCGAGGTCGTGAATCGCCGCGCGGCGCACCAGCGGCGCCACCGACGCGCCCGACTCGTTCATATAGGTCGTCGGCACCGCGAGGAGGACCGGCCCCCCGGGCGTCGAGAGCACGCCCACGGCGGCGCGCAGCCGGCGCTCGACGCGCAGCTCCACGCCCCGGCGACGGGCGACCTCGCGCACGGCGTCACCGCCCACGTTGTGGCGGGTGTGCTCGAACTCGCCCCCCGGATTGGCCAGGCCGACCACGAGCAGCCGGCTCGCCGTGCCACGGCGCCCGGGCTCTTCGGCGCGCCGCGGCGCCATCGGCTACGCCGAGGCGGTCTCGGGGCCCGCGGCCTTCGCGGCGCGCCCGGGGTGGGTCGCCACGATCGCGACCTGCGGGTCACCGGCGGCGCTCACCCCGTCGGGCAGCGACACCTCGCCGACGCGTATCGCCCCGCCCGGGGTGAGGGCCGTGATGTCGACCTCGATCGAGGTCGGAATCTGGTCGGGACGGCAGCGGACCTCCAGGGAGAACAGCTGCTGGTCGACCTCCCAGTCGGCGTGGCGAACCTCGACGGCGTCCCCGGTGAGGTGGAGCGGGACCTCGGCCACGACCGGCCGGTTGGGGTCCACGACCTGGAAGTCGATGTGGGCGACCGTCCCCCGCACGGGGTGGCGCTGGATCTCGCGGGCCATGACGACGTAGCTCGAGCCGTCTGCGTCGAGGGTGATCAGGGTGTTGAGGCCCTGGTCGGTCGAGACGGCCTGGCGGAACTCCTTGGCG
>JAKCEK010000043.1 GCA_021838005.1 Actinomycetes bacterium | reverse complement strand
CCTCTGCGCGGTGCGCGACGACGGCCCCGGCGTGCGACCGGTCCTGTGCCTCACCGAGCCGGTCGCCACCGGCGCCGCCGACGGCTTCGCGCGCGTGACCGGTCGTCCCGGGGCCGCCCTGCTCCACCTGGGGCCGGGGCTGGCCAACGGCTGGAGCAATCTGCACAACGCGCGCCGCGCCCATTCGCCGGTCGTCGCGGTCGTGGGCGACTTCCCCGATCGCCATCGCGCGCTCGACCCGCTGCTCGGCAGCGACCTCGACGGCCTCGGCGCCTCGGTCGGAGGGTGGTACCGGCGCAGCGTGTCCGGCGCGACCCTGGGCACCGACACCGCCGACGCCGTGCGCGCCGCCTACGGCCCGCCCGGACGCCCGGCCGTGCTCGCGGTCGCCTCCGACGCCGCCGGCCACCCGTGCGCGCAGCCCGTCGAGGCGGTCGCGCGCCCCGCGCCGAGAACCTTCGAGGCGACGGCGCTCGACTCGCTCGCGGGGACGCTCGGGCCGCGGACCGCCCTGGTCCTCGGGGGCCCGGCCCTCACCGGTCGGGGCCTCGAGCTCGCGACGCGCGTCGCCGGGGCGAGCGGGGCCCGGCTCTTGATGGAGCCGTTCCCCGCGATCGTCGACCACGGGGGCGGTGCGCCCACCCTCGAGCGGGTCAACTACGTCCCCGAGTTCGCCCAGGCCCAACTGCGCGAGGTCGACGACCTCGTCCTGGTGGGCGCGCGCGAGCCCGTCGGCCCCTTCGACTACGAGGGCGTCCCGGGACGGCTCGTGCGCGAGGACGCCCGCGTCACTTCGCTCGCCGCACCCGGTGACGACGCCCTAGCCGCCCTCGAGGCGCTCGTCGAGCGGCTCGGCGCGCCGCGGGTGAGTGCTGCCCCACCGGCGCCCCCGGCACCGCCGAGCGGGCCCCTCACCCCCGAGTCGCTCTGCGCCGCGGTGGGGGCGTCGCTCGTCGAGGGGACCGTCGTCGTCGACGAGTCGATCACCTCGGGACTGCACCTCTTCGAGGCCACGGACGCCTCGCCCCCCCACCGGGTCACCACCCTCACCGGCCACGCCTTGGGCTACGGCCTGCCCTGCGCGCTGGGGGCCGCGGTGGGCTCGTCGGGCCGGGTGCTCGCCCTCGTCGCCGACGGCTCGTTCCTCTACAGTGCGCCGGCGCTGTGGTCGATGGCCCGCGAGGGACTCGACGTCACCGTCGTCGTCTTGGTGAACCGGCGCTACGCGATCCTCGAGTGGGAGCGGGCGCGCCTCGGCGCGCTGGTCGCGGGCTCGGCCAGCGCGTCGTTGATGGACCTCTCACGCCCCGACCTCGACTACGGGGCGCTCGCGCGTGGCCTCGGCGTCCCGGCCCGGCGGGCGACCACGGCCGAGGAGCTCGTCGAGGGGCTCGCGGCGAGCGCCGCCGAGCCCGGCCCTCACCTCCTCGAGGCGGTCTTCGCCCCCCACTAGAGGTCGAGGTCGACCACGACCGGCGCGTGGTCCGAGGGCTTGGGTCCCTTGCGCGCGTCGCGGTCAACGAAGGCGGCGCGCACCCGCCCGGCGTGGGTGGCGTCGACGTAGACGAGGTCGATGCGCATCCCCCAGCCCCGGTGGAACGCGCCGCCGCGATAGTCCCACCACGTGAAGCACGGCTCGTCGGGGTGGTGCGCGCGCACGACGTCGACCAGGCCGGTCGCCGCGAGCCCGTCGAGGGCCGCCCGCTCCAAGGCGCTCACGTGGGTCATCCCCCGCAACGCCGCGGGGTCCCAGACGTCGAGGTCGGCCGGGGCCACGTTGAAGTCACCGGCGACCACGACCGGGGCCAACCGGTCCCGCCCGGCGAGCAGGGCGCGCAACTCCTCGAGCCAGCGCAGCTTGTAGGCGTAGTGGGGGTCGTCGAGGGCCCGGCCGTTGGGGACGTAGCACGAGTAGACCCGCAGCCCCCCGCACGTCGCGCCCACCAGGCGGGCCTCCCCGTCGCTCAGGCCGCGCTCCACATCGGTGAGCCCGACCCGCGAGAGGACGGCGACCCCGTTCCACTGGCCCTGGCCCACGTGGGCGCTCTCGTAGCCGAGGGCGGCGAACGACTCGTGCGGGAAGGCGTCGTCGCGCAGCTTGGTCTCTTGGAGCAGCGCCACGTCCGGTCCGTTCGACTCGAGCCACTCGGCCACGCGCCCGAGGCGCGCGTGCAGCGAGTTGACGTTCCAGGTGACGACCCTCACGGGCGCTCGGCCAGCACGAAGAGGAGCTCGCACTCGGCGGCGAGCGCTCCCTCGACGGTGGCCCGGCCCGCGCCGCGCCCGCCGCCCGCCGACAGCCGCGACATCGTGCACTCGAGTTCGACGGTGTCGCCCGGGACGACCCGGCGGCGGAACCGGGCCCGCTCGATACCCCCGAAGAGGGGGAGCCGGCCCGCGTAGCGGGGGTCGGCGAGCACGGCCACCGCCCCGCACTGGGCGATCGACTCGAGCAGCAAGACCCCCGGGGTCACCGGCATCTGAGGGAAGTGGCCCGCGAAGAACCACTCGTCCCCGCGCAGGGTCCAGCGTCCCGAGGCCGCGACGCCCGGCTCGATCCGGGTCATGACGTCGAGCAGGAGGAACGGCGGCCGGTGGGGCAGCCAGTCCCGCGGGTCGAGGGAGAGATCGCTCACACCAGCGCCAGCTCCGCAATCCGCCGCTCGGGGTCGACCGCAACGAGTTTGAAGGCGCGCCGCTCACCCCGGCTCAGGACGTCGCGGGCACGCGCCGGGGGCGGCGTACCCAGCGACGCGGTGGGTGCGTAGCACTCGACCCGACCGCCGCCGCGCACCTCCACGGTGATGACCGCACCGTGGGAGGTGAAGGTCACGACCTCCCCGGTGAGTCGCCCCCCGATCCGGTGGGCGGCGAGGAAGCGGGTGAACTCGGGCTCGGGGTTGACCGGGTGACGACCGCGACGCAGCGCCACCGCCGGCTCAAGGGTGGACTCGGGGACCTCGGGCGGGGCCGCCTTCTTCGTCGCGCGCTTGGCCGGGGGTTCCGCGGGGGCGGGTGGAGCCGCGGGTGCCTTGGCCGCCCGCTTCGCGGGCGCCTTCGTGGCGGCGGCGACCTTGGGTGCCGCCTTCGTGGCGGCGCGCTTGGCCGGGGGCGCCGCGGGGGCCGCGGCCTTCGCCGCCTTCTTCGCCTTGGCCACCGGCTCGGCCTTGGCCACCGGCTCGGCCTTGGCCGCCGGCTCGGCCCTGGCGGCCTTGGCCGCCCGCTTCGCGGGCGCCTTCGTGGCGGCGGCGACCTTGGGGGCCGCCTTCGTGGCGGCGCGCTTGGCCGGGGGCGCCTCGGGGGCCGCGGCCTTCGCCGCCTTCTTCGCCTGGCGCAGGACCTTCGGGTTGCGTACCGGGAGCCGCGTGGTGAAGACCCAGCCGACGCCGCGCACCGGCTTGCCCCCGACCAGGCGGCCCTCGTCGAAGAGCCACGGGTACTCCTCTTGGAACTCCTGGAACGAGTCGTTCGACAGGACCACCGCGTCGATGCGGTCGGCGATCTTCAAGATGAACGCGTCCCCGCGCCCGATCGCTCCCGCGGGGGGCGTCACGACCTCGCCGGCCAAGATGGCCTCGCCGAAGGCCGCTCGCTCCGACGCCGGCACCCGGTGCTCGAAGGTGGCGTCCACCACGACGATCACGTCGGCGCCGGGGTTCTCCTCGATGTAGGAGCGCACCGCCTCGTCCAACTGGGCGAGACTGGGCGTGACGCGCCCCTCGGTCGCGATGTTCGAGCCGTCGACGACAACGCGCGCCTTGGCGCGCGCGGCGCTCACCCGACGGCCCGGGCCAGCAGGTCGGCCTGCTCGGCGCTGTGGACGAGGCCGCTGCCGGTCGCCGGGCTGGCCGACTCGGCGCGCGCGACGTGGGTCACCGCTCGCTCACGCAGGTGGGCGTGGAGCCGGTGGTGCACGAAGGGCCAGGCCCCCATGTTCTCGGGCTCCTCCTGGAGCCAGACGACCTCGCTCACGCCGGGGTAGCCGGCGAGCACGGCCTCGATGGCCTGGGTCGGCCACGGGTAGAGCTGCTCGACGCGCACGACGGCGACGGCGCGCGCACCGACCTCGTCGCGCCGGGCCAGCGCCTCGTGGGCCACCTTGCCCGAGGCGAGGACCACCCGCGTCACCCTCGCCCGCTCGGCGCCCGGATCGTCGAGGACCGGCTGGAACGAGCCCGTGACGAGCGCGGCGAGCGGCGAGCGAGTCGCTGCGGCGCGCAGCAGTGATTTCGGGGTGAAGACCACGAGCGGGGTCGCCCGCTCGCGCTTGACCTGACTGCGCAAGAGGTGGAAGTACTGCGCCGCGGTCGTCGGCTGGGCGACGCGGATGTTGTGGCGCGCCGACAGCGAGAGGAACCGCTCGATACGCCCGCTCGAGTGCTCGGGGCCCTGGCCCTCGTAGCCGTGGGGCAGGAGCATGACGAGCCCCGCGAACTGGCCCCACTTGTCCTCGGCGGCCACGAGGAAGTTGTCCACGATGATCTCGGCCCCGTTGGCGAAGTCGCCGAACTGGGCCTCCCAGACGACCAGCGAGCGCGGCGCCTCCACCGAGTAGCCGTACTCGAAGCCGAGCGCCGCGTACTCCGAGAGCAGCGAGTCACGCACCGTGAAGAACCCCGGCGCGTCGAGCTCGGCGAGCGGCACCACCTGCTCACCGGTCTCGTAGTCGATCAGGGCCGCGTGGCGGTGCGAGAAGGTCCCGCGACGCGAGTCCTGCCCGGTGAGGCGGACGTTGGTGCCCTCGAGCGTGAGCGTGCCCATGGCCAGCGCCTCGCCGAAGGCCCAGTCGACCTCGCCGGCGTCGAGCTGGGCCAGGCGCTGGGCGAACTGGCGCTCGAGCTTGGGGTGCACGACGAACCCCTCCGGCCCGCTCACCGAGGCGCGCGCCACCTTGAGCAGCGTCTCGCGCTCGACGCCCGTGTCGGGCGCCGGCGGGTCGGGCGGAACCTCGGACACCGGCACGCCGGCGAGCTGGGGAACGGGCACCGTGCGCACCTCGTCGAGCACGCTCTGCAGACGCCCGTTGAACTCATCGAGGAAACTCTCGGCCTCTTCGAGGGAGATGTCGCCCCGACGCACCAGGGTCTCGGTGTAGATCTTGCGCACCGAGCGCAGCTGGTCGATCACCTTGTACATGAGCGGCTGGGTGTAGCTCGGGTCGTCGCCCTCGTTGTGGCCGTGGCGGCGGTAGCACACGACGTCGACCACCACGTCACGCTGGAAGGCCTGGCGGTACTCGAAGGCGAGCCGGGCCACCCGCGCGCACGCCTCGGGGTCGTCACCGTTCACGTGGAAGATGGGCGCCTGAATCATCTTGGCGACGTCGGTCGTGTACTGGCTGGAGCGGGCCGACTCGGGCGCCGTGGTGAAACCAAGCTGGTTGTTGATCACGAGGTGGATCGCGCCGCCCACGTGGTAGCCGGCGAGCTGGGAGAGGTTGAGGGTCTCGGCGACCACTCCCTGACCGGCGAAGGCCGCGTCCCCGTGGATGAGGATCGGCAGGTAGGGGTAGAAGCGGTAGACCGCCGCGTTGGCGGCGACGGCTGGCGGGCGCAGGACCAGGTCCTGCTTGGCGCGCACGATGCCCTCGGCGACCGGGCTCACCGCCTCGAGGTGGCTCGGGTTCGAGGCCATCGAGACCTCGATGGTCGACCCGGTCGGACTCTTGAATACGCCACGGGCCCCCTTGTGGTACTTGACGTCACCGCTGCCCTGGACGCTCTCGGGGTCGAGGTTGCCCTCGAACTCCGAGAAGATGTCGCTGTAGGACTTGCCCACGACGTTGGCCAGCACGTTGAGCCGCCCACGATGGGCCATGCCGATGACCGCCTCGGCGAGCCCGGTGTCGGCCGCCTCGTCGAGGATGGTCTGCAGCGCGACGATCGTCGACTCCGCGCCCTCGAGCCCGAAGCGCTTCTGGCCGACGTAGCGCGAGTGCAAGAACCGCTCGAAGACCTCGGCCTCGGTGAGCGAGTTCAAGATCCGGCGCTGCTCGTCGGGCGAGGTGCTCGCGCGCACCCCCTCGACCCGCTCTTGGATCCAGCGCTTCTGGACGGGATCGAGGATATGGCCGTACTCGACGCCCATCGTGCGGCAGTACGCCTCGCGCAACAGAGAGAGGATCTCCTCGAGGGTCGCCTCACTCCGGCCGGCCAGGCCGTCGACCACGAAGGTGCGCTGGAGGTCCCAGATCGTGAGGCCGTAGGTCGCCAGGTCCAGCTCGGGGTGCAACGGCGGTGGCTCGCTCGAGAGGGGGTCGAGGTGGGCGGCGAGGTGGCCGCGCACCCGGTACATGTTGATCAGCTCTTGGACCCGGACCTGCTTCAAGACGCGCTCGGTCTCGCCCTCGGCACCCACCGCGTTGGTGTCGGCCGACCAGCGGGCCGGCTCGTAGGGGATGCCCAGCGAGGCGAAGACCTCGTCGTAAAAGCCGTGCCCCCCCGTCAGGCACTCGGCCACGTACTTGAGGAACAGTCCCGACTCGGCCCCCTGGATGATCCGGTGGTCGTAGGTCGAGGTCAGGGTCAGGACCTTGCCGACGCCCATCTCGGCCAGGGCGCGCGGGTCGGCCGCCTCGAATCCCGCGGGCCAGGCGAGAGCGCCCACGCCGATGATCGCGCCCTGGCCGGGCATGAGCCGGGGCACCGACTGGACGGTCCCGAGGGTGCCCGGGTTGGTGAGTGACACCGTCGCACCGACCAGGTCGTCGGCGCCAAAGGAACCCGCGTGAACCTTGCGCACGAGGTCCTCGTAGCGCAGCAGGAAGTCGCGGAAGCCGAGGGTGTCGGCGTCGCGCACGACCGGGACGAGCAGACCGCGAGAGCCGTCCTTGCGCTCCACGTCGACGGCGAGGCCGAGTCCGACGCGCTCGTGCCGGCGCACTCCCGGGGTACCCTTCGCGTCGATCGCCTCGACGAAGGCGGCGTTGAGCGACGGAACGGCGGCGAGGCCCTTCACGACCGCGTAGCCGATCAAGTGGGTGAAGGAGACCTTGGCCCCGGTCGCGCGCGCGAGCGCCTCGTTAAGGACGGTCCGGTTGATCTCGAGCAGCCGCGCCGACACCGTGCGCACGCTGGTCGCGGTGGGGATGGCGAGACTGGCCGTCATGTTCGCGACGACCCGGGCGGCCGAGCCCCGCAGCGGGGTCGCCGGCTCGTCGCCCTCGTCTAGCGCGGCGGCCGGGATCGGCTCGGGCGCGAGGGTCGGGGCGCCGGCGACCGACGGCACGGTTGAGCGCTGGTAGTCGACGAAGAACTCCCGCCAGCTCGCCGCGACCGACTCGGGGTCGGCCAGGTAGCGGTCGTAGAGGTCGTCGACGAGCCAGGCGTTGGGACCGAACGACCCGCTCGCGCGCCGACCGGGGGGGTTCGAGGGCGCAGTCACGGTTCCAAGACTAGGGCCGTCGCCTTGAGAAGGACCAGGTGGGCGGGCGCGCCACTAGGTTCGCGACGTGACCCGGACGCACTCCCCCGGTGCCCTCCACTTCGTCGCCGACGGCCCCGTGGCGGGACTCGCCCTCGCCCGGCGCCCGCTCGAGCACCCGAGCGCGACGGTGGTCTGCGTCCACGGGGCCCTCGACCGCGCCGCGTCGTTCGGCCGGCTCGCGCGACGATTCGACGACCTCGCCGTCGTCGCCTACGACCGTCGCGGGTATCAAGGGTCCCGCGACCTAGGCGTCGGGAACCTCGACGACCACGTGGAGGACCTCACGCACGTGGTGGCCGCGGAATCGACCGTCCGCCCGGTGCTCGTGCTCGGCCACAGCTTCGGCGGGCTCGTCGCGATGACCGCCGCCGCGCGCGCACCGGGGTTGTTCGACCTCGTCGTGGCCTACGAGTCCCCCTTCCCCTGGCTCGTGCGCCGACCCGGCGCACCCGCACCCGCGAACGGTGACCCCCGTCTCGAGGCGGAGCGCTTCTTTCGACGGGTGGTCTCGGACGAGTCGTGGGAACGGCTCAGCGAGCGACAGCGCGACTCGCGCCGCGACGACGGCCCGGCCCTGCGCGCCGACCTCGTGACGCTCACGGGGCCGCGCCCCTTTGACCCGGCGGCCCTCGGAGTCCCCGTCGTCTACGCCTACGGCGGCGCGGGCCACGCGGCGCACTACCGGGCGCTGGCCCACGCCCTCGAAGACGCGAGCCCCCGGGTGCGCTCCGTCGAGATCCCCGGGGCCTCCCACGGAGCCCACCTGTCGAGCCCCGACCAGCTGGCCGCCGTGGTCGTGGCGGCGTGGGAGGGCGCGTGCGCGTCGGCCTGACCGGAGCGAGCGGGCTGCTCGGGCGCTCGCTCGGCGCAGCGCTCGCGGCCCGCGGCGACGAGGTCGTCGTCCTCGCCCGGCCCGGTTCGGCCCCCTCGACCCACCCCACCATCGCCTGGGACCCGGGCCACGCGGCGATCTCCCCCGAGGACGCCCGGCGCCTGGGCGAGCTCGACGCCGTCGTCAACTTCGCCGGGGCGGGCATCGGCGATCGCCGCTGGAGCCGCACGCGCCGGCACGACATCCGCGACTCGCGGCTCGGCTTGACCCGCTTCCTCGCCGAGCTCCTCGCGCGCGCGGGGGGCCAGACCCACCTGGTGAGCGCGTCGGCGATCGGCTACTACGGGTCGCGCGGTGACGAGACGCTCGACGAGGCATCCACCCCCGGGGGGGGCTTCCTCGCCGATGTCTGCGTCGCCTGGGAGGACGCGGCCCGCGGCTACGGGGTCGCCGGCGGCGACGTCGCCCTCCTTCGCACCGGGATCGTCCTCGACGCCCGCGGCGGCGCCCTGGCCCGTCAGCTCCCGCTCTTTCGCCTCGGCCTGGGGGGTCGCCTCGGCCCGGGGACCCAGTGGGTGAGCCCGATCTCGTCGCGTGACCACGTTCGCGCGACGCTCTTCGCCCTCGATCACCGGCTCAACGGCGCACTGAACCTCGTGGCCCCCGCGCCCACGTCCAACGCCGAGCTGACCCGCGCGCTGGCGCGGGCCCTCGCGCGCCCCGGCGCCCTCGCGGTCCCCTCGCTCGCCCTGCGACTGGCGCTCGGGCGACAGATGGCCGACGAGCTCTTGCTTTCGAGCCAGCGCGTCGTCCCGGCCCGACTCGAGGCAGCCGGCTTCGCCTTCGAGCACCCCACGGTCGCCGACGCCGTGCGCGCCGCCCTTGCCTAACCCCTGGGTAGGGTTGGGGCGCCCCGACCGAAAGGCCCCGCCATTCAACCCCTGCGGATAGCGTTCGCCGCGGCCGCCCTGGTCGCCGCCCTCGTCGTCGCCGCCCCTCGCGCCGGCGCGGCCGGGGCGCTCACCGTGGGCGAGGCCCCGGGAGCCCCCCCGACCAGCATCTTCCCGCTCGAGGGGTGCGCCCAGGACACCCTCGCCAACGTCCAGCAGTTCCAGGACCTCCTCTATCGCCCCCTCTACTGGTACGGGCTCTCGGGGTCCCCGGGCTATCAGGCCGCGCTCTCGCCGGCCACCACGCCCACGACCAACGCAACGACGACCCAGGTGAGTTTCACCATGCGCGGCTGGCACTTCGCCGACGGCCGCCCGGTCGACGGCACCTCGGTCCTGTTCTTCTTGAACCTGGTCGAGGCCGACCCCAGCGCGTTCTGCAACGCCGTGCCCGTGCGGGGTATCCCCTCGGGACTCCGGGCGGTGCGGGTCGAGGGGAACCTCGTTACCCTGACCTTCTCGACCCGAATCAACCTGGACTGGCTGATGGGCAACGACCTCTCCAGCGTCGTGCCCCTCGACCCCGCCTGGTCGCGCTCGGCGACGGGCCCCGCGCCGGCCTGCGCCACCGGCGCCTACGGCGCGGCGCGCACGGCGGCAGCCTGTCGCGAGGTGATCAGCTACCTCCAGGGCCTCGGGACGACGACCACGGGCTTCACCTCGGGCTTCTGGCAGGGCGGCGTCGACGGCCCGTGGCTCCTCAGGGCCTTCGACACCGTCGGCGACGCCACCTTGAGCGCCAACCCTCGCTACTCGGGCCCGGTGCGACCGCGCGTGGGCGTCGTGCGCCTGGTGGCCTTCAGCTCCTACGCCGCCGAGGAGGACGCCCTCGCCCGGGGCACTCTCGACGTGGGAACGGTCCCGGGCTCGGCGATCCCCGCGGGCTCGGCGAACGTGCCGACGCTCGCCTCTCATGACACCCTCTACGCCTCACCCTTCTGGGGTTTCGACGGGATCGAGGTCAACTTCGCGGCCACCGGCGCCGGCGGCCCCCTCGTGGCCCAGGGCTACCTGCGCGGCGCCCTCGAGCAGGCGATCGACCAACGGTCCCTCGTCGCGACGGTCTTCCACGGCCGTGCCGCCGGGGGGGCGAGCCCGATCCCGCCCTCGACTCCCGCGACCCTCGCCAAGGTCGCGGGGCCCTTCCCGAGCGACCCGGTCGCCGCCCGGCGTACCCTCACGAGCCACGGCTGGAGCCTGGCGGGCGCGGCGGCGACCTGCGCCAACCCCGGCACCGGGACGAACCAGTGCGGCGCCGGCGTCGCCGCGGGCCAGACACTGGCCCTCAACCTCGTCGTGGCGAGCGGGGACCCCGCCCTCGACCAGGAGCTCGCTGTCGTGAAGGCCGCCTGGGCGGCCCTCGGAGTGTCCCTCACGATCACCTTCGACACCGTCTCCGCCGTGGCGGCGGACTGCGCGTCGGCCTCCGCCAGCGACCTGTGCTGGACGGGCCAGGGCTGGTCGTACCTGAGCGACTACTACCCCTCGGGCGACCCGTTCTACTCGACGACACCCTCCACGAGCCTCGGGGGCTTCGCCAACCCCGTCCTCTCGCACTGGCTGGCCCTCGTGGAGATCCGCCGCGACGAACTCTCGGGCTACGGCACGTATATGGCCCAGTCGCTGCCGGTCCTCTATCTCCCCTCGCCCGACACCCTCTGGGAGGTCTCGACGAGCCTGGCCAGCGCCCAACCCTGGCGACCCTGTCCGACCGGCGTCTTGACCCCCGAGTACTGGACCATGGCGTAGGGTCGCCCGCGGGACTGAGATTTTCCTCATTTCAGGAAGTTTTATTCATCCATTGCCGGGCGCGCGTTGGTCAGTCCGCCGAGCCACTGGGGCTTTTCTCAACCACCTGTCAGTTCCCGCCACCTAGTCACGCCCGGCGCTGGGCTATCGTGACCGTACAGTCACCGACGCGGTGAATCGAGGCGGGGTCGCAACGACCCCGTGGGGAGGAAGTAATGAGATTTACACGAAAGTTACGGCTGATTGTCACCGTTGGTGCAGCCGCCGGGGCGATCGCGCTCGGAGCGCTCGCGACCGGTGTCGCCAACAGTGGGGCCTCCGCCCCGAGTGGCACCTTGGTTTACGCGGAGGGTCCGGGTGCTGCCCCGAACTACATCTTCCCGTATATGAGTTGCACCTACTTCTCGGTGGACAACATCAACCAGTTCGAGAACCTCATGTACCGGCCGCTGTACTGGTTCGGTCTCGGAGCGTCCGCGGCGATCGTTGACAAGCCCCAGGTCGGTGCGCAGGCCCCCAACGGACTGTCGCTCGCGGCGGCCCCGGTCTACAGCAACGGGAACAAGACCGTCACGATCAACATGGGCAACTACACCTTCTACAACGGCCAGGCCGTGAACGCCCAGTCGGTGCTGTTCTTCTTGAACCTGTACCACTCCGACCCGTCGGCCTACTGCGGCTACGTGCCGGGCTACGGCATCCCCGACCAGGTGAGTTCGGTGTCCGCACCCAACTCCAAGACGGTCGTCATCAACTTCAAGTCCGCGGTGAACCCGGGCTGGATGACCTACAACTACCTGTCGGAGATCACCCCCTT
>JAKCEK010000204.1 GCA_021838005.1 Actinomycetes bacterium | reverse complement strand
CGGTCAACGTGGGCGGCACCCGCAGCGTCCTCGAGGCCGTGGCCGCGCGGGCCCCGCGGGCCCGGGTCGTCGTCGTGAGCTCGGCCGAGGTCTACGGCGTGACCCGCCCCGAGGACCAGCCCCTGGCCGAGACCCGGGCCCTCGCCCCGGTGAGCCCGTACGCGCAGAGCAAGGCCTGGGCCGAAGCCGTCGCCCTCGAGGCGGCGGCCGCGGGCCGGGACGTGGTCGTCGCGCGCCCCTTCACCCACGTCGGGCCGGGCCAGGCGCCGACCTTCTTCGTCCCGGCCCTCGCGACCCGTCTCCTTCGGGCGCGCGCCGTCGGAGCGCGCGAGGTGCCGGTCGGTGACCTCACGCCGCGCCGTGACCTCACCGACGTGCGTGACGTCGTGCGCGCGTACCGCGAGCTCGCCCTCTTTGGCGCGTCGGGCACGGTCTACAACGTGGCCTCGGGCGTCGACCACGCCATGGCCGAGGTCGCCGCCGCGCTCGTCGAGATGGTGGCCCCGGGGACCCGGCTCGTCCTCGACCCCTCACTCGTGCGACCGGTGGAGATCCCGGTGAGCCGGGGCGACCCGGCCCGGCTACGGGCCGCGACGCGGTGGCGCCCCACGATCGACCTGGCGCGGTCGCTCTCGGACGTGGTCTCCGACCTCGTACGCTCCCACCAGGGATGACACGACAGACAGTGGCCCGGGGCGCGCGGGACCGGCCGGTAGCCTTGTCGGGCTGATGGAAAACCGCGCCCCGGCCGTCGTCGCCGTCGTCGTCACCACCGGTCCGGGACCCGGGCTCGAGGCGACCCTCGCCTCGCTCGTCGCCCAGGACTACGCCGAGCTGAGCGTGCTCGTGGTCGCCAACGGCGACCCGACCGCGGTGAGCGAGCGCGTGGCGTCGGTCGACCCCGGGACCTTCGTGAAGGTCCTCGAGGAGAATCGGGGCTTCGGGGCCTCGTGCAACGAGGGAGCGCGCCTGGTCGAGGGGGCGGCCTTCTTCCTCTTCTGTCACGACGACGTGCGCCTCCACGACGACGTGGTGTCGCGCCTCGTCGAGTCGGCCTACCGGACGAACGCCGGGGTGGTCACCCCCAAGGTCGTCGCCTACGACGACGAGATGGTCCTGCTCCACGTCGGCCAGAACGCCGACCGCTTCGGCGTCGTGCGCGACCGGATCGAGCGCGGCGAGGTCGACCACGGCCAACAAGACCTCGAGCGCGACGTCTTCGTCGCCCCGGGCGGGGTGACCCTCGTGCGCGCCGACCTCTTCGCCGCCCTGCGGGGGTTTGACCCGGCGATCTCCCTGCTCGGGGAGGACCTCGACCTGTGCTGGCGGGCCCAGTCGGCGGGGGCGCGCATCGTGGTCGCCCCGCTCGCCACCGTCGCCCACCGCGAGTCGATCGCCCGGGGCGAGCGACCCTGCGCCGCGCTGGGCACGCGTCACGCGTCGCGTGCGGCCCTGCGCCGGCGTCACCAGCTGCTCGTCGTGGCGAGCGGGTGGCACCGGCGCCGGGCGTTGGGGATCTTGCTCCAGCTCGTCGTGCTCGACCTCGCCGAGACGGTGGTCGCCCTGGTCGGCGCCGACACCGAGCGGGTCGGAGCGATCGCCCACTCCTGGGCGTGGCTCGTGGTTCAGCGCCGCCGGGTGCGGGCGCGTCGGCGCGAGCTCGAGCGCCTGCGGGTGCTCGCCGACGCCGAGCTCGCGCGCCTCCAGGTCGCCGGCGCCAGTCGGGCCCGGGAGTTCGTGGTGCGCCTGGCGCGCGAGGGGTTCGACCGCGCCCGCGGGATCGTCCCCCCGTCGCCCACCGCGAGCCTCGAGGACGACCACTCGGTCGGCTTCGCGGCGGCCTTCTCCGACGAGGAGGAGTTCGACGACTTCGTCGAGCCGGCCCCGGTGCCCCGTCCCTCGCGGCTGCTCACCTCGTTCCGGGCCCAGGCGGCCGTCGTGGTCGTGGCCGCGATTCTCTGGGCGGTCGGCGCGCGCGACCTCGTCGCCGGCCACCTCCCCCTCGTCGGACGGCTCGCGCCGCTCGACTCGTGGTGGTCGACCTGGCGACACCTCTTCGCGTCGTGGTCGCCGGCGGGGGTCGGCACGGGCGTGCCCGGCGCGCCCGGCTTCGGCGTGCTGGGTTTCGCCGGTACCTTCGTGCTCGGCCGCATGGGGATCCTGGCGCGGGCCGCGCTGATCTTCGCCGTGCCGGTCGGCGCGGTCGGGATGGGTCGGCTGCTGCGCGACAAGGTCTCGAACCGGGCGCGGCTGATCGGCTCGCTGGCCTACGCCGCGGTGCCGGCCGGGCTCAACATGATCGCCCAGGGGCGCCTCGACGTGCTCGTCGTGGTCGCCGGCCTGCCCTTCTTGACCCGGCGGGTCTTCGAGGTGATGGACGTGCCGGGCTTTCGCCGCCGGCCCTACCACGCGCCCGTCGCCTTCGGCCACCGGGGCTGGCGCACCAGCGAGGCTGGCCAGCGGCTGATGCTGGTCATGCAGACGGCCCTCGTCTGCGCCCTCGCGCCGGCGGCGCTGGTCGCCGTGGCGCTCGTGGTGGCGGGAGTGGGAGTCGCGCGCTGGTTCGAGCCCGACCCCGAGTCGAGCTTCGCCCGGCCCTGGCGGCTGCTCGGCTTCATCGCCTTTAACGTGGCGGTCTTCCTCCTGCCGCTGAGCGTGGACGTCGCCGTGGCCGGTCGGCGGGCCCCGGAGGT
>JAKCEK010000042.1 GCA_021838005.1 Actinomycetes bacterium | reverse complement strand
CCAGGTCGCCGCCTGGGTCGAAGTGGTCCATCTCCTGCGCGACCCCGACTTCGTCGAGTCCAGCCGTCGCATGGCCCAACGCGCCCTCGCCGAGGGCCCCGAACCCGACGTCGCCCAGTTCGAGGTCGGTAAAGCGGTCGGGACCCTCGCCGGGCCCGCCATGCGCGCCGGGGTGGACCCCGGCTCGCCCGAGGCCCTAGGCGTCGTCGAACGCATCGAAGCCGTCGGGTCCAGCCCAGCGCCGGACCGCCTCGCGGCGGCCGATCGCATCGACGCCTTCACTGACCGTCGCGTGGGCCGCTACTGGACCCTCGTGGGCATCATCAACGGTTGGCGACCCAGCGAGGCGCCCGCCGACATCATCGACTCGTGGGAGTGGTACGCGCGCGCACTACGTGCTCACGCGTGACGCCGACCCGGCGCGTCGAGGTCTCCGGCGCGTCGAGATCGACTCGACCCCGTGGGGCCTCTCAACGCGGACGGGCCCGAGACCCGGGTGCGGTGGGGGTCGCCGAACGATGTGTCCCACGATGCGGGTGCGAGGGTGCTCGCGCGCCATCGTCGACTCCAACCAGGGAGTCTCCACGTGAACTTCCGAACGTAGGTGTCAAGAAGCGTTCGCAGAGAGTGTTCGCAGGGCTCGGGTCTCGCCGGGAGTGACAGAATCATCGAGTGATCAGAGTGGCTCCGCGTGACCGCGCCAAGCGCCGGTAGATCGTCGACGGGCGCATCGTCCGCCCTCGAACGAGGGGCGGACGTGCTCCTCTACTTCGCCAATTGCGCCGAGCCCACCCTCGGAGTGACCCAGATCGCCCAACACCTCGGTCTCTCCAAGGCGGTCGTCCACCGGATCCTCTCCGCCCTGCGGAACAAGGGACTCGTCGAGTTGGACCCGGTCTCACATCGATACTCCCTCGGTCCGGTCATCATGAGTCTGGGACTGACCTATCTCCAGAAGCTCGACGTTCGTGGCGTGGCCATGCCCGAATTGGTCCGGCTCTCGCACGAGACCAACGAGACGACCACGCTCTCGGTCCGCTCCGGTCTGCACCGTGTCTACGTCGATCAGGTCACCCCCATGCGCGAGGTGTTGATGTCGGTGAAGATCGGTGTGCCCTACCCCCTGCACGCCGGCGCCTCCTCCAAGGCCCTCCTGGCTTTCCTTCCGAGTGACGAGATCGACCGCTACCTCGCCGAGCCACTCGTCAAGGTGACGTCCGACACCATCTCGGACCGCCGCCGTCTGCGACGCGAGCTCGCCCAGATCACCGATCGCGGGTGGGCGACGTCGGTGGGCGAACGACAGGTGGGTGCGGGTTCGGTGGCCGCGCCGATCCTCGACTACCGCGACTATCCGATCGCGGTCGTGAGCGTGTGCGGACCGGCGGATCGGATGCGCGAGACGATGGACGCCATGGGTGACAGACTTCTGGCCGCGACGTCTCGCGTCTCTCGTCGCATGGGTCATCGTGCCGTCACGCTCGGTCCGCGCTGAGCTTCGTCGCTGGGGCCCGGAGGCCCCTCGATCGCCGGACCCCCACAGCGCGCCGGGGATTGGTATCGTAAACGGAACGACGGTTTTAACTAGTGGAACACGAGACCATGGTCGAGAATCCCCAGTCAGCGCTACAGGGCCTTCGAGTGATCGACGCCTCGACCATCCTGGCGGGCCCACTGTGCTGTCAGATCCTCGGCGACTTCGGTGCCGACGTGATCAAGATCGAACACCCTCGGGCCGGAGACGGCATGCGCGGACACGGCAAGCAGAAGGACGGCGTCTCGCTCTGGTGGAAGGAGATCAGTCGTAACAAGCGCACGATCGGCCTCGACCTGTCCCAACCCGAGGGGGCGCAGGTGTTCCTGCGGATGGTGAAGGACGCCGACGTGGTGGTCGAGAACTTCCGACCCGGCACGTTGGAGCGCTGGGGCATCGGCCCCGACGTCCTTCACGCGCACAACCCCCGCCTCGTGCTCCTTCGTCTGACGGGCTTCGGGCAGAAGGGCCCCTACGCCAAACGACCCGGCTTCGGGACCCTGGCCGAGGCCATGAGCGGTTTCGCCTTCATGACCGGCAGCGAGGACGGTCCTCCCACGTTGCCGTCCTTCGGCCTCGCCGACAGCATCTGCGGCATCGCGGCATCCTCGGCCGTGCTCATGGCCCTTCGCCACCGCGACGTCGTGGGTGGTCGCGGACAGGTCATCGACATGAGCATCCTGGAGCCGATCATGACGGCGACGGGCCCCGCGGTCACCGTCTACCAGCAACTCGGGGAGGTCCAACAGCGCCAGGGGAACCGCTCGTCGAACAACGCACCGCGCAACACCTACGTCACGAAGGACGGCTCGTGGGTCGCCGTGTCGGCGAGTGCGCAACAGATCGCCAGTCGCATCATGCGCCTCGTCGGGCACGGTGACATGGTCGACGAACCGTGGTTCGCGACGGGACGTGGACGCTACGAGCACGTCGACGAGATCGACCGCTACGTCAGTGACTGGATCGCCGCGCGCGGTCGCGATGAGGTCATCGAGGCGTTCTCCCAGGCCGAGGCCGCGATCGCGCCGGTCTATGACGCTCGCGACATCGTCGAGGACCCCCACATCCGTGAGACCGAGATGCTCATCGAGGTGCCCGACGACGAACTCGGACCGGTGCTGATGCACAACGTCATGTGGCGCATGTCCGAGACCCCGGGAAGGATCCGCCACACGGGACGACCCCTCGGCGCGGACACCGACGAGGTCCTCGAGGGGGACCTGGGCGTCAGCGCCGACGAGGTGCGGCGACTGCGCGAGAAGGGAGTGGTGCGATGAGCGACGAGCTACTCGATCTGATCACCCGAGGCGTCACGATCTTCGACCTCGGACGACCGATGTTCAAGGGGATGCCCCAATCGGCGAATCACCCGCAGTTCTCGCACAGCCTGCCGCGTCGTCACGGCGACATGGTCCGCGCCGATGGTGGCTCGGCCGCGAACGACCTCATCGTGACCGGCACGCACGTGGGCACCCACATCGACGCCCTGGCGCACGTGTCGCACGACGGGAGACTCTTCGACGGTTCGGACGCGCAGCAGTCCGCGGTCGGGGGGCGCTTCATGGACCTCGGTGTCCACACCATCGCGCCGATGATTCGCCGGGGGTTGCTCCTCGACGTGGCGAGCACCCTCGGGCACGAGGTCTGCCCCCCCGGCTACGAGATCACTCGCGAGGACCTCGACGCCACGCTCGCGCGCCAGGGCGTCACGCCCGCTCGCGGTGACGTGCTCCTCGTGAGGAGCGGGTGGGGACGCCACTTCGACGAGGGCACGGAGGCCTACGCCGGCACCGAGTCCGGAGTCCCCGGCGTCGGCGAGGCCGGAGCACGCTGGTTGGTCGAACACGGGGCCTTCGCCGTGGGCGCGGACACCATCGCCTTCGAGCGCCTCGCACCGCGCGGCGGTCACGCCCTGTTACCCGCGCACCGGGTCCTCCTCGTCGAGAGCGGCGTCTACATCATCGAGGCGATGTCCCTGGACGCACTGGCGACGGCGCAGGTGTACGAGTTCACCTTCATCCTGACGCCCCTCAACCTGGTGGGGGCCACGGGCTCGCCCGTGCGACCGCTCGCCGTGGTGCTCGATGCCTGAATCGACGTTGGCCCAGCGACTCGCCCGCTTCGCGGTCAGTAGCACCTACGAGGCGCTCCCCCCGGACGTGGTGCGAAGCGTGCGCATGCGAGTGCTCGACGTCCTGGGCATCTGCGTCGCGGCCTCGTCCCTCGACACCAGCGCGAGTGCCCGGGCGTTCGTCGCCGCGCAGGGCGGCACCCCGCAGGCCACCGGCGTCGGCATGGGGCGGCGGGTGCCGGCGGCCCAGGCCGCCTTCATCAACGGCGTCCTCGCCCACTCCCTGGACTACGACGACACGCACCTTCCGTCGATCCTGCACCCGAGCGCATCCGTCGTGCCCGCGGCCCTCGCCGCCGCCGAGGAGGTCGGGGCGCACGGCCAGGCCCTCATCGCGGCGATCGCCTGTGGGCTCGAGGTGTGCGTGCGCCTCGGCATGGCCGGCTACGACGAGGAGTCGGGCAACTCGACCTTCTTCGAACACGGCCAGCACGCGACGTCGATCTGCGGCGCCCTCGGCGGGGCCGTCGCGGCGGGACTGCTCTACGGCATGGACGAGACGGGCATCACCCACGTCCTCGGGGTGTCGGGTTCCATGGCCTCAGGCGTCATCGAGGCCAATCGCACCGGGGGCACCGTCAAACGGATGCACTGCGGATGGGCGGCGCACGCGGCGGTCTCGGCCGCGCAGCTGGTGCGACACGGTTTCACCGGTCCGCCCACCATCCTCGAAGGCCGCTTCGGGTTCTTCGAGGCGTGGCTCCACGGTCGCTTCGACGCCGACGCGATCACGGACGGACTCGGCGTCTCCTGGGAGGTGCCGGGGATCTTCTTCAAGCCCTACCCCGCCAACCACTTCACCCACACGGCGATCGACGCGGCCGCCGCGCTACGGCGCCGCGGCGTCGACCTCGACCAGATCGACTCGATCGAGTTGGGGGTCGCTCACCCCATCGTGCGCACCATCGGTGAGCCCATCGAGGTGAAGCGCACACCCGCGACCGGGTACATGGCCCAGTTCAGCGGACCCTACGCGGTGGTGGCCGGACTGCTCGGTGGCGGCGGTCTCGAGGTGTCCCTCGCCGACTACTCCGACGAACTCGCCCGCGACCCGCGTCGTCGTCAGTTGATGGAACTCGTCACCGTCGTGGGCGACGAGCGATGCGACGACATCTTCCCCCACCAGTTCCCCTCGATCCTGCGGGTGCGCCTGCGCGACGGTCGCGAACTCACCGAGGAGGCGTTGGTCAATCGCGGCGGCCCGCAGCGACCGCTCAGCTTCGCCGAGCTCGCCACCAAGTTCACTGACAACGTGGCCGGCCGACTCTCCGAGGACGCGACCCGCGAGTTGCGCTCGCGCACCGACCACCTCGAGGACCTCGACGACGTCCGAGGGTTGCTGGCGGTCCTCGATGACTTCGTCGCCCCGTCGCCCCACCCGAGCGTTCACGATCAAGCCAGTAGCTAAAGGAGTGCCATGCCCACATTCGACCTACTCATCAAGAACGCGAGGGTCGTGCGACCCGGCGAGGAGCCCGCACGGCTGAGCATCGGCGTGCGCGACGGCAAGTTCCGGGCCATCGCCGAGTCCATCCCCGACGAGGACGCCGCGGCCGTCGTCGACGCCGAGGGGCGACTCGCCTTCCCGGGGGTCGTCGACGCCCACCAGCACTGGGGCATCTACAACCCGCTCGAGGACGACGCGGTGTCCGAGAGTCGCGCCTGCGCCCAGGGCGGCGTCACGACCGGCATCACCTACCTGCGCACGGGCCGCTACTACCTGAACCGCAGCGGGCCCTACCGCGACGTACTGCCCGTCGCCCTCGACAAGACCGCGGGTCGGGCCTACGTGGACTACGGGTTCCACGTGGCCCCGATCCTCCACGAGCACATCGAGGAGATCCCGAGCATCATCGAGGACTTCGGCATCACCTCGTTCAAGATCTTCATGTTCTACGGCAAGCACGGCCTCCACGGACGCTCCAACGACCAGCAGCAGTTCTTGATGATCCCCGAGGACGAGTCCTACGACTACGCGCACTTCGAGTTCATCATGCGCGAGATCCAGCGGGTGCGACAGGATCCGAAGTTCGCGGCCATGGCCGACGACCTGTCACTCAGCCTGCACTGCGAGACGGCGGAGATCATGTCCGCCTACGCGAAGCTGGTCGAGGACGAGGGGCGCCTGAGCGGTCTCGAGGCCTATCACGAGTCACGACCGCCGCACTCCGAGGGTCTGGCCATCACGATCGCCTCCTACCTGGCCTACGAGACCGGACTGGCGAACATCAATCTGCTGCACCTCTCCTCGCGCAAGGCCATCGAGGCCGCGATGCTGATGGCCGAGACGTTCCCCAGCGTGAACTTCCGACGCGAGGTGACCGTCGGACACCTCCTGGCCGACATCACGACCGCCAACGGCATCGGGGCGAAGGTGAACCCCCCGATCCGCCCCCGCGAGGACGTCGAGGCGCTCTGGGAGCACCTGCTCGAGGGTCACTTCGACTGGGTGGTGAGCGACCACGCGTGTTGCCGCGACGAGACGAAGTTCGGCGACCCCCGCGACGACGTCTTCCTGGCGAAGTCGGGATTCGGGGGCGCCGAGTACCTGTTGGCCGGCCTCATCACCGAAGGGTCCAAGCGGGGACTGTCCTACGCCCGGATCGCCGAGCTCACCGCGACCAATCCCGCCCGACGCTTCGGCCTGCACACCAAGGGCGCCATCGCGGTGGGTCTCGACGCAGACCTCTGTCTCGTCGACCCCGACCAGACGTGGACGATTCGCGCCGCGGACTCCGAATCGACGCAGGAGTACACGCCCTTCGAGGGGTTCACGATGACCGCGCGGGTCACCGACACGTTCCTGCGTGGCGAGCGGATCTTCGCAGACGGGCGCGTGACCGGCGAACCCCGCGGTGCGTTCGTGCGCCGACCCAGCGTGTCGTCCTAGAGGCGCCCCGGCACCCGGCACCCGGCACCCGGCACCCGGTCGCGGGGTGCGACCGACGGACTCGACCGCTCGACGCGACGCGACCCGCGCGCCACGGCGCGCGTCTAGCGGTCCAACTCGGCCAGGAGGTTGCGGGCCCGCTTGACGATGGCGTAGTCCACGAGCTCGCCCTCGACGCCCACGGCGCCGCTCCCCAACGCCTCGGCGGCCTCGAAGGAGTCGATGAGGGACCGCGCCCGCTCGATCTCGCCGTCGCTCGGTCGAAAGACGCTCTCGACGACGGGGATCTGTGAGGGGTGGATCACGTGCTTGCCCCCGAAGCCCAGTCGCCGCGACTGACGCGCCTCGACCTCGAGCGCCTCGAGGTCGGAATAGTTCGTGAAGGAGCCGTCGTGGGGCGCGTCGAGTCCCGCCACCCGCGACGCCAGCACGACGCGGCACTTGGCCCACAGCACCATCTCGGACGTCGCGGCGGTGCTCGGCCACTCCAGTCCCAGGTCGAGGGCGAAATCCGCGTTGCCGAAGCTCAGGAGTTCGAGGTGTCCTCGCGCCGCGGCGATCTCGTCCACGTGGTGCAGTCCTCGTGCGGTCTCGATCGTGGCGATGACGCTGATGGCGCTCGCGTCGCACCCCTTCGCCAGCGCCGCCGCGTCGATCAACTCATTGACGCGCTCGACGTCGGCCGCGCGCTCGACCTTGGGCACCACGATGCCCGACAGGTTCTCACCCATCACCGCCGCCAGGTCGTCGGCGGCGAACGCGGAGGCGACGTCATTGATCCGAACGTGGAGCGCGTAGTCGCCCGGCGCGCCGCGGGTGAGTTCGCCGACCGAGCGACGAGCCGACTCCTTCTCGTGGGGCGGCACCGAGTCCTCGAGGTCGAGGATGAACGACCCCGGCGCCAGACCGGGGATCTTCGCCATCATCCTCTTGGAGTTGCCCGGCACGAAGAGCATCGCGCGGCGCGAGTGCACGGCACCCATCCTCAAGCCTCCTCGTCTCCGGACGCCACCGTCCGGCCCCGTCGCGCGCACCCCCTCGTCGTCGCGCGCGACGCGCCCGTGTCGGGCGCGGAGCGGGTCACGTCATCGTGGGACCGGCGACGTCGCCGCGCGGCGAGAGCGCGCGAGGAGCACGCGATCATCGCGTCGCGCCGTTCATGACCTCACGCACCACTGCCCATCGTTCCTATCGATTCTCTCGACGCGACGCCTCACGAAGACTACTTCCCCCCGTGGAAGCGAGCACCGGTCTCCACGGCGCCGACCCCTCCTCCTTCGACGATCGACGTCCACCTCGCCCCAAGATGACGCGTTCGATGGCCGGCCACCAGTGAGGCCCGCGCGACGTGGCCGAGGCACCGGTCGACAGGCGCGCACGACGGACCCGTCGCGCCGCGCGCCCCTCGTCGCTTCCCGACGCCCGGACGTGGCGAGCGAACAGGGCGCACCCGCGCCCATGACGTGAGATTGGATACAGTTTGGCGGTCGAATCCACAAATGGTCCTCAGAATCACTTTATTTGCTTGCCGTCGTGGTCGCGAGAATCTCAGATTGCATGTAATCTGACCTACATCGACCGATAGGAACGATATGAAGAGGGGTGTCTCGTGAAGATCGTTGAAGTCGGACCCCGCGACGGGCTCCAGAACGAGAAGAAGATCCTCACCAGCGAGGAGAAGATCACCTACATCGAGTTGCTCGCGGACGCCGGGATCTCGCGCATCGAGGCCGTGAGTTTCGCCCGCCCCGACCGGGTGCCCCAGATGGCCGACGCCGAGGCGGTGATGGCCGGCGTCCCGCGGTCGAACGGCGTGAGTTACATCGGACTGGTGATGAATGAACGCGGTCTCGATCGCGCGGTCGCGAGCGGCGTGGACGAGGCGAACATCGTGGTGGTCGCCACCGAGACCTTCTCCCAGCGCAACCAGGGGATGTCCGTCGCGGACTCGCTGCGCGGCACCGAGAGGATGGTGTCGCGCGCCCACGACGCGGGCCTCAAGGTCTCGGTGACCATCGGTGCCTCCTTCGGATGCCCCTTCGAGGGCGAGGTCGCGACGCATCGAGTGATGGACATCGTGAAACGCGTCGACGGGTTCGGGGTGGACGAGATCGCGCTGGCCGACACGATCGGGGTCGGAACGCCGGGCGACGTGAGGCGTCTCGTGCGCGCGGCCCAGGAGATCACCGCGACGCCGCTACGGCTGCACCTGCACAACACTCGTAACACCGGCTACGCGAACGCCTTCGCCGCGATGGAGTTGGGCGTGGGCGCCCTCGACGCGAGCTCGGGCGGTATCGGGGGTTGCCCCTTCGCGCCCAACGCCACGGGCAATATCGCCACCGAGGACCTGACGTATCTGCTCGAGCGAAGCGGCGTTCGCGTCGGGCTCGACTTCGAGCGACTGCTCGGCGCCGCCGAGTACGTGACCTCGCGGTTGGGGATCGCGACGCCGGCGCTCCTCGGTCGCGCTGGGTGGTTCCCGGCGCCGGAGTACCCGGACAAGGTCGACCAGGTCTAGACCAGCGTGACCCGAGGTTTGAAGGCGGGGCGCGCCGCTTCGAACGCTTCGATCGCGTCACGCGACGACAACGTCGTCGCGATCTCGTCGAGTCCGTTGAGGAGCTGCCAGCGAACGTACTCGTTCACCTCGAAGGGCTCGTCGAAGTCCTCCCCGGCCCTCACGCGACAGTGGTCGAGGTCGACGGTGAGCGTCGCGCCCGGACGCGCGTCGAGGTAGTCCCAGAGTCGCTCGACCTCGGGCTCACCCAAGGGCACCGCCAAGAGGCCCGACTTCGCGGCGTTGGTGCGAAAGATGTCGCCGAACCGCGGAGCGATCACCGCGCGGAAGCCCGCGTCCTGCAGGGCCCACACCGCGGCCTCTCGCGAGGATCCGATGCCGAAGTCGACCCCCGCGACGAGGATCGACGCGTGGGCGAAGGCCGGCCGGTTCAGCACGAAGTCCGGCGATTCACGCCACGCTGCGAAGAGTCCTTCCGCGAAGCCCGAGCGACCCACGCTCTTGAGGTAGCGCGCCGGGATGATCTGGTCGGTGTCGACGCTCGTGCGACGCAACGGCGCCCCGACCCCGACGTGCACGATGAACCTCTCCATCACGACCCCCGTCCGCGCAGCGCGGCTCCACCGCGATCACACACGACGGTTGTTCTCACGGTCGCCCACTTCGAGGTACTCCTCGAGTCGCACCAGGTCGTTCAGCTCGTCGAGACCGTACATGCGCTCGCGCCAGTTCAACGAGTCGCCCTCGCGGCGAAGGTCCGTCACGAGGTCCTGGATCGTCTTGGCGGCGGATCGCAGTGGCGTCGTGGGGTAGATGACCAGGTGGAATCCGAGGTCGTGGAAGTCGGTCGCCGGGAGGGTGGGCGTGCGCCCCCCCTCGGACACGTTGGCCATCAAGAGACCCGGGACGGTCTCGCCGATGCGCGCCAGATCCTCCCTCGAGCCCGGAGCGTCCAGGAAGACCATGTCGGCGCCCACCTCGACGAAGCGCAGCGCGCGCGCGATCGCCTCGTCGATGCCGCGCGGCCCCAGTGCGTCGGTCCTCGCGATGATCACCGTGTCGGGGTCGCGCCGGGCGTCGAGCGCCGTCGCCACCTTGCGCACCGCTTCGTCGGCGTCGATGACCTCCTTGCCCAACATGTGGCCGCACTTCTTCGGCCACACCTGGTCCTCGATCTGGATGGCCGACGCCCCCGCCGCCTCGATCTCGCGGACGTTCGCCCAGGTCGTGGTCACGTCGCCGTAACAGGTGTCGGCGTCCACGATGAGGGGCAGGTTCGAGACGCGTCGAATCGCCCGCACGGCGTCCAACAGTTCGCCGGCGCCCAGGAGCCCGATGTCGGGGAGCCCGTGTCGCCACGCGGCGATGGCGTAGCCGCTCAGGTACACGGCCTCGAAGCCGGCGCGTTCGATGGCGAGGGCCTCGATCGGGGTGCCGGCGCCGGGCACCAAGAGGATCTGGTCCTCGCGCGCGAGGAGTCGCCGGAGCGTTGCTGGGTCACTCATCTCATCTTCCTTTGCTTGACGTTTCAAGGTGGGGGTCGCCGCTCGAGTCGCCGGACGGTTCGTCGAAAACGATCACCTGGCGCAGCGCCGCGCCGTCGGCCAGTGCGTCGAAGGCGGCGTTGAGGTCGTCGAGTCCGATCCGCGCGCTCACCAGTCGCTCGACCGGCAGTCGTCCCCGACGCCAGAGATCGACGAAGATCGGGACGTCGCGGGCCGGGACGCAGCCGCCGAGGTAGCTGCCGATGATGGTGCGGCCCTCGGCCACGAGGCGAAGGGGCGACACGCTCGCCAGATCGTCCGGCGCGGGCAGGCCCACGGTGACCGTGCGCCCCCCGGGAGCCGTGACGTTGAGCGCCGTCTCGAAGGCCACCGCTCGGCCCACCGCCTCCACGACGAGGTCCGCCTTCACTCCCGAGGTCACCACGTCCTCCGGGGTGAACACCTCGTGGGCGCCCAGGGTGGTCGCCAGACGCAACTTGTCGCGATTCGCGTCGACCCCGATGACCCGCACCCCGTCGTGGGCGAGGGCCACGAGGAGGGCCGCCATACCCACTCCCCCCAGGCCGACGACGATCACCGTCTCGCCCGAACGCACCTGGCCGGCGTTCAGCACCGCGCCGCCACCCGTCAGCACCGCGCAGCCCATGAGCGCGGCGACCTCGGCCGGCACGTCGTGCGCGACCGGCACCACCGAGCGGCGATCGACCACCGCGTGGTCGGCGAAGCCCGAGACCCCCAGGTGGTGATGGACGACGTGTTCCCCGTCGTGCAGCCGGTACGCGCCCTCGAGGAGGCGCCCCTCGGCGTTGGCGACCGATCCAGGCTCACACGGCGTGCGCCCCTGGCTCGCGCAGGAGGCGCACGCCTCGCAGCGCGGCAGGAACGACATGACCACCCGCTCGCCCACGGCCACGTCGCTGACCCCGGACCCGATGCGCTCGACGATGCCCGCCGCTTCGTGACCGAGCAGCATCGGCACGGGCCGCGGGCGCACTCCCGATACCACCGACAGGTCCGAGTGGCACACGCCGGCGGCCTCGATGCGCACCAGTAGTTCGTGCTCACCAGGTTCATCGAGCTCGAGCTCGCGCGTCCGCACGGGGCGCGACTCGCTGTAGGGCCGCGCGGCGCCCAGGGCCGAGAGCACGGCGCCGCGGATCCTCACCGCTCACCCCCGGAGCTCACTCCGCGTTCGCCGAGGTCGCTCGGGGCCGCCAGGCGGCCCATCACCGCCGACGCGGCCGCGACCGCCGGCGAGACCAGATGGGTGCGGGTCTGGGGACCCTGGCGACCTTCGAAGTTACGGTTGGACGTCGAGGCCGTGCGTT
>JAKCEK010000041.1 GCA_021838005.1 Actinomycetes bacterium | reverse complement strand
GCGAACCAGGCCGAACTCGACCACGGCCCCAACGTTCGAGGTGGCAGCCAGGCGCTGATCCATTAGCGGTGACACTACCTCCGGGGGTGCGACGGACGGTTCCGGGCGTCCCACGGCTGGGGCCCAACACATCCATCGATATATCGAAGTGATATGATGGAACGTGATGTTGGACGTCGCCATCCTTGGCCTCCTGATGGACCGCGATCACCACGGCTACGAGGTCCGCTCCCAGCTGCGCGAGCGCCTCGGGGTCTCGGCGAACGTGTCGTTCGGCTCGATCTATCCGGCCCTGGCCCGCCTCGAGCGCCACGGCCTCGTCGAGGCGGTCGCCCCGGCCGCCCCCCGCTCGCCGGCGATCTCCACCGGGTCGCTCGCCGGCGAGCGCGCGTCGTTGCGCAGCCTGCGCACCTCGGCCGGCCTGGGCCGGCGGGGCCGCAAGGTGTACCGCATCACCGAGCGGGGCCGCCAGGAGTTCCGGGCACTGCTCGCCGACCCCACCACCGTCGACGACGGCCGCACGTTCTCGTTGCGCGTGGCCCTCGCCCGGTACCTCACGCCGGCCCTGCGCGTGCGCCTGCTGGAGCGGCGACGCCAGGACCTGCTCGAGCGCCTGACCGAGGTTCGCCAGGGCGCCGACAACCCCGACCTCGACGCCTACGCGCGCTCGGTGATGAGCCACGCCGCGCACAGCGTCGAGTTGGACCTCGAGTGGATCGACGACCTGTTGTCCATCGAGCGCAGTGACTCAGAGACGTTCGCCCGAGAGGCGAAGTAGGAAAGGAAAGCCATGGGCAATATCCGCGTGGCCATCGCCGGCGTGGGCAACTGCGCCAGTTCGCTCGTCCAGGGCGTGACGTACTACAAGGACGCCAAGCCCGGCGACCACGTGCCCGGACTCATGCACGTCGTCTTGGGCGCCTACCACGTGGCGGACCTCGAGTTCGTCGCCGCCTTCGACGTCGACGCCACCAAGGTCGGCAACGACCTGGGCAAGGCCATCGACGCCGGCCAGAACAACACCCTCAAGTTCGCCGAGGTGCCCTCGCTCGGGGTGACGGTCCAGCGCGGCCCGACCCTCGACGGTCTCAACAAGTACTACCGCGCGGCCATCGAGGAGTCCCCGGCCGAGGCCGTCGACGTGACCCAGGCGCTGCGCGACGCGCGCGCCGACGTGCTCGTCTCCTACCTGCCCGTCGGCTCCGAGGAGGCCCAGCGCTTCTACGCCCAGGCCGCCCTCGACGCGGGCGTGGCCTTCGTCAACGCGATCCCCGTCTTCATCGCCTCGGATCCGGTCTGGGCGAAGAAGTTCGCCGACGCCGGCGTGCCGATCGTCGGCGACGACATCAAGAGCCAGGTCGGCGCGACCATCGTGCACCGCGTCCTCAGCCGCCTGTTCGAGGACCGCGGCCTCACCCTGGACCGCACCTACCAGCTCAACGTCGGGGGCAACATGGACTTTAAGAACATGCTCGACCGCGAGCGCCTCGAGTCGAAGAAGGTCTCCAAGACCCAGGCCGTCACCAGCCAGCTCGAGCGCAACGACCTCGAGGCCGACAACGTCCACATCGGTCCGAGCGACCATGTGCCGTGGCTGCTGGACCGCAAGTGGGCCTATATCCGCCTCGAGGGCCGCAATTTTGGCGACGCCCCCCTGAACGTCGAGCTCAAGCTCGAGGTCTGGGACTCGCCCAACTCGGCCGGGGTGATCATCGACGCGGTGCGCTGCGCGAAGATCGCCCTCGATCGCGGCATCGGCGGACCGCTCATCGCCCCGTCGGCCTACTTCATGAAGTCCCCGCCCGTCCAGTACCACGACGACGTCGCCCACGACATGATCGAGGCGTTCGCCGACGGCACCCTCGTGAACGAGGCCTGGCCGGCCTAACCGGCCAACGAGCTCTGCGCCGGCGCGCACTCCGCGCCGCGGTGCTCGTGATCCGCGGCGCGAGCCGCCACACTGGAGGGATGACCGTCGCCGGCTCCTCCCGTTCGGAGGTGGGCACGCGGAGCTGGTTCCGGCGCCGCGGTCCGTCCTGGGTCCTGCAGGCCGCCTCGGCCGGCGCCGCGGTCGTGGGCCTCCTCGAGGGCGCCCATCGGTGGGCCGGCGTCGCCTGCGGGGTCCTGCTGGTCCTCGAGGGAGGACTCCTCGTCGCGACCGCCAGCACCCTGTGGCGGCTGCGCCACGTGCTCGCCGAGCGTCTCGCCGGCGGCGCCTCGGCGCCCCCGGCGCCCCTGCGGCGCGCGGTGCGCGTCGAGGGACTGGTCGTGGGCGTCGCGGCCGTCCTCGTCGGGCTCGACGCGACCTACACCTCTCGCCCGAGGGCGGTCGGGCTGTCGCTGCTCTTCTTCGGCGCGCAGCTCCTCTACGACCGCCGCTCGCGCCGCTAGCGCGCCGCCCACCACGCGCGCAGGCGCTCCTCGGCCTCGGCGGGGTCGATCTCGCCCTCGTCGAGGCGGATCTCCATGAGAAAGTCGAGGGCCCGCCCCACGTCGGGGCCGGGCGTGATGCCGAGCACCTCCATCACGCGCACGCCGTCGATCGCCGGTCGCAGGGACGAGAGGTCCTCTTGGGCGCGCAGCTGCGCAATCCTGTCCTCGAGCTCGTCCATCCGTCGGGCGAGCTCGGCGGCCCTGCGGGCGTTGCGCGTGGTGCTGTCACAGCGGGTCAGCTCGTTCAGGTCCTCGAGGAGGCTGCCCGCGTCGCGCACGTAGCGGCGCACCGCCTTGTCGCTCCAGCCCAGCTTGTAGGTGTGGAAGCGCATGTGCAACTCCACCAGGGCGGCCACCCGATCGACGACGTCTTGGGGGTACTTGAGCGCGACGAGGCGCTTGCGGGTCATCTTGGCACCAACCACGTCGTGGAACCGGAACGTGACCCCCTCGTCGTTGATGGACCGGGTCACCGGCTTGCCGACGTCGTGGAAGAGCGCGGCCAGGCGCAGCACGAGCCGGGGCGAGGTCTTGTCGACCACCGCGTAGGTGTGGCGCAGGACGTCCTTGTGGCGATGCACGGGGTCCTGCTCGAGCTCCAGGGCCGGCACCTCGGGCAGGAACCGGTTGGCGAGCCCGGTGCGCACGATGAAGTCGAGGCCGATCGAGGGCCGCGCGGTCACGAGCAGCAGATCCAGCTCCCCGCGCACTCGCTCGGCCGAGACCTTGTCGATCTGCTCGGCCATCGCGGTGGCCGCGACCTCGACGGCCGGGTCGATGGCGAAGGCGAAGCGCGCGGCGAAGCGCGCGGCCCGCAGCATGCGCAGGGGGTCGTCGCGAAAGAGCGTCTCGGGGTCGATGGGCGTGCGCACCACGCCGTCCGTGAGGTCCTGGAAGCCGCCGAAGTAGTCGAAGAGGGTCTGGACCCCGGTCGCCCCCTTGGTCAGGGCCACCACGTCGAGGGCCAGCGCGTTGATGGTGAAGTCGCGGCGCGACAGGTCGGTCTCGAGCGAGTCGCCCCACTCGACGGCCGGCTTGCGCGAGTGGTCGACGTAGGACTCGGAGCGAAAGGTCGTCACCTCGCAGGCCAGCCCGTTCGAGGCGAGGATGCCCCCCAGGGTGCCGAAGGCCCGGCCCTGCTCCCAGATCGACGCGCACAGGGGCGCCAGGAGACGCTCGACGTCGTCGGGCCGGGCGTTGGTCGTGAAGTCGATTTCGCGCTCGCCCTCGCGCTCGGCCCCTAGCAGGGCGTCGCGGACCGCGCCCCCCACGGCGTAGAGGGAGAAGCCGGCCTCGTCGAAGGCGACCGCCAGGGGTCGGGCGAGGTCGGCGAGCTCCCGGAGTCGGGCGTCGGCGTTAGCGAGTGAGATCACGGTTCATCGAGGTTACGACGCCGGGCGCGACGCACCCGCGACGGTAGCCTGGTTGGGCATGGCCCACCGACCTCGGACCTGGTGGCGGGCGATCGCCGGGACCGTCGTGGTGGCCCTCGGCACGCCCCTCGGCCACGGGGCGATAGCCGGGGCGGTGGCGTCCCCGACGCCCGCCCTCGTGCACCAGCAGGAGGTCGTCACCCTTAACGCGTCGGGGGGAGCCACCCTCGGGCTCACCGTGACCGCGATCCCGTCGGCGACCCTGCGGGTCACCCTCTTCCCCCCGGTCATCACCCGGGGGGCGCTCGAGGGGGTGGTAGCCGGCCACTCCCCCGGCGTGGCCGCGATCGCCTCGACCCCGGCGGTCCCCCTGCGCTGTGCGCGCCACGACTCGGCGACTCTCACCCTCACCCTCACCACGACCCGCCGCGCGGCCGTGCCGACCTGCGACGGGGCCCGCCCGCGCCTACGTCTCGCGTGCGCCCCGGGCCACTGCGACGGGGTCTACCCCCTGCGCCTCGTCCTCGACCAGGACGCCACGCACACCGTCTGGTGGTCACTCGTCACGATCCGGAGCCGCTCGGGGGTGACCCCGGTGTCGGTCGCGCTCATCGAGACGCTCTCGCGAGTCGACCTCGCCCATCCGCTGCGCACCGCCGACGCCCTGCGCGCGATCGCGCGCGCCCCCACCACCCCACTCACGCTCAGCGCCGACTACGGCGCCCTCGGCCCGATCATCCTGGGCGAGGACCGCTCGGCCCCGGGGCCGACCGACGTGGCGGCGGCGCTCAGCCGGGCGCTCGCGAGCGGCGAGCACCGCGCCGTGGACGCCCCGCCGGCCGAGACCGACTTCGCGGCCCTCGCGGCCCACCACCTCGACACCCAGGTCCTCCAGCAGGTCAACCTCTCGTCGAACCTCCTGCGCACCCTCACCGGCCGCTACGTCGACGGCCCCGTGCTGCTCTCGGGGCCGATCGCGCCCGCCGGGCTCGCGGCGCTCGCGCGCGCCGGTGAGACCCGGGTGGTGCTCGCCGAGGACGCTCTGGCCGCCGCGCCGTCGGCGACCCTCACCTGGGGCACGCCGTTCCGGGTGACCGGCGTGGCGGGGGCCCTGGCGCTCGCGACCGACGGCCCGCTATCGGCGCTCCTCTTGGGAGACGCCCGCTCGGCCGGGCTGCGCACCGCCCTCGTGCTCGGGACCCTCGACTTCTTGCACTTCGAGGCCCCCAACGCGCCGGCCCCGCGGGCCGTCGTACTGGCCGCCCCCCTCTCGGCGACGTCGCCCACCCTCATCGACGACCTGACCGTGGGCCTCGGCCACGATCCCTTCGTGCGCACCACGACCCTGACCCCCCTCTTCGACGCTCGCCTGGTGGGTGCCGACGGCGCGCCCGTGACCCGGGCCCTGAAGCCGGTCGCGGCGTCGACCTGGTCGGGCCGCAACGTCGCGTCGCTGCTCACGGTCATCGGCGAAGTCAACTCCTTCGCCCAAGCGGTCCGCAGCGGTCCCGTGGCCACCGCCCTCCGCGTGGCTGTCGCCGGCGCCGAGCAGGTCGGCGCAGCGCAACAGCGCCAGGGTGCGATCGATCGGGCCCAGGCCGCGCTCGACGCGCAGCTCGGGCTCGTCTCGATCGACGAGAGCACGATCACCCTCGCCGGACCGGGCACCGCCCTGCCGGTGACGATCCACTCGCGCACCGGCTACCGCCTCGCGGCGGTCGTGCACGTCTCGGCCGAGGGCCTGGCCTTCCCCAGGGGCTCCGCCGTCGCGGTGAATCTCAACGCGCCGACCGTCTCGGTCGACGTGCCGACGGCCCGGGCCACGGCGAGCTCGGTCACCCTCCAGGTCACCCTCACGACGCCCAACGGTGATCTGGAGCTGGCGCGCAGCGCCGTCCAGGTCCGGATCGCCGGAACCTCCATCGTGGGCTACCTGCTCTCCGCCCTCTCCCTGCTGGTGCTGGCGTGGTGGTGGTGGCGCACCACCCGGCGGCGCCCCGTCGGCCGGCACGCCCGATGAGCGTCGACGCCCGCCACTCCACCCGGGTCGCCTCGATGGCGGCCGGGACCCTCGTCTCGCGCCTGACCGGCCTGGTACGCGTGTTCGTCCTGGCCTGGGTGCTTGGATTCACTCCGATCGCCGACGCCTTCAACCTGGCCAACACGGTGCCGAACATGCTCTTCGACGTCGTGCTCGGAGGAGTCGCCACGGCCACCTTCATCCCGGTCTTCGTCGAGTCCCTGGCCCGCGAGGGCGAGCGGCGGGCCTGGCGGTCGATCTCGTCGATCGTGAGCCTGGCGGCGGCCGTCCTCGTCGCGGCCTCGGTGCTCGCGTGGGTCTTCGCGCCGTGGATCATCCAGGGCTTCACCTTCGTCTCGCGCAGCTCGAGCTCCGCGCCCGCGGCGGCCACCGCCGCGGTGGTCGCGGCCCAGCGGGCCGTCGCGACCACGCTGCTGCGCTGGTTCGTCCCCCAGATCTTCTTCTACGGACTCATCGGGCTCGCGACGAGCTTGCTCAACGTGCGCCGTCGCTTCGTGGTCGCCGCGTGGGTGCCGATCGCGAACAACGTGGTGGCCATCGCGGCGCTGGTCTGGTACCACCTGGTCGACCCCGCGCCCGTCCTCCAAGGGCTCTCGGGGACCCGCGACCTCGCCTGGCTCGGCGCGCTGACCACGGCCGGGGTGGCCCTGCAGTTCCTCCTGCTCGTGCCCTCCCTCGCGCGTAGCGACCTCTGGCGGCTCCGGCTGCGCTTCGACCTGCGCGACCACGCGGCGCGCACCGTGGCCCGGCTGAGCGGGTGGACCCTGGGACTCGTTGCGGCGAACCAGGCGTCCCTCTACGTGGTGCTGGCCCTGGCCTTCGGGATCGGGGGCGACGGTCCGGTCAGCGCCTACACCTACGGCTGGTCCTTCATGATGATGCCCTACGCCGTGGTGGTCGTCTCGGTGATGAGCTCGCTCGCCCCCCAGCTCGCCGGGCTCGCGACCGAGGGCCGGCCCGAGGCGTTCGCCGAGCGCATGCGCTTCGGGCTGCGCCAGTCGCTCGTGATCATCCTGCCCGCGACGGCCGCCCTCATCGTCTTGTCCCAGCCGCTCGCGGCGATCCTGCTGAATCGCACCGACGCGAGCCAGCCCCTGCTCGCCGGCACGGCCATCGCCGTGCTGGCGGCCGGCCTGCCGGGGTTCTGCGTCTTCCAGCTGTGCGTGCGCGGGTTGCAGGCGATGCAGCGGGCCCGCGACGTCTTCTTGCTCTACGTCCTCGACAACGGCGTGGCCGTCGCCTTGTGCGTGGCCATCGGCCGCCACTCGGTCGCGGGGCTCTGCGCCGCGGTCTCGATCGGCTACACGGTGGCCGCCCTGGCCGCCCTCGGCACGCTCGCGCTGCACGGGGTGGACATCGTCGCCACCGTGGGGGGCGTCCACGTCCGTCGCAGCCTGGCCGCGACCCTCGTCGCGACCCTAGTCATGGCGGCCGTCTACGCCGGGCCGACCTGGAGCCACGGACTGAAGCTCGTGGCCCGCTTCGCCGCGGCCGGCCTCGCCGGAACACTCGGCTACCTGCTCGTCGCCACGGTGGGGGCCCGGCGGGCCCGGCGCGCGGGCGGCCCGCGTGCCAGGCTGTAGCGACCGAAGAGGGGGACATGGCCAACGTCAAGGTGGTGACCGACAGCGCGAGTGACCTACCCGCCGACCTCGCGCGCGAGTACGGGATTGATGTGGTGCCCCTGACGATCCGCCTCGGCGACGAGGAGTTCACCGACCTCGAGGACCTGACCCCCGGGGAGTTCTGGGCCAAGTGCCGGGTCTCCCCCACCCTTCCCGAGACCGCGGCCCCCTCCCCGGGCCGCTTCCAGGACGCCTTCCGACGCGCCCGCGAGGAGGGCCACGACGGGGTGGTGGTGCTCACCCTCTCCTCGGCCCTGTCGGCCACCCACGCCTCGGCCGCGATCGCGGCCGAGGCGGTAGCCGGCGAGATCGAGGTGCGCGTCGTCGACACCCGCAACGTCGCCATGGGCCTGGGCCTCATCGCGATCGAGGTGGCCGAGCGGGCCCGGGCGGGCGCCGGACTCGACGAGCTCGTGGGCGCGGCCCACGACGCCATGGCCCGCGCCGGGGTCGTGGCCACCCTCGACACCCTCGACCACCTCATCCGCGGCGGCCGAGTCGGCGGGGCGAAGGCCCTCATCGGCCAGGTCCTGTCGATCAAGCCGTTGGTCGCCCTGCGCGACGGCGTCGTCGCCGAGGCCGGCCGGGCCCGCACCCGCGCCAAGGCCCTGGTGGCCTGCGCCGAGCGGGCCCGCGCCGCGGCCCCCCTGTCGCGCCTCGCCCTCATCCAGGGCGGGTGCGTCGAGGGCGACGTGACGGCGATGCGCGCGCTCGTCGCCGACATCGCGGTGGCCCACCCGATGCTCGAGGCCGACATCGGGCCGGTCGTGGGGACCCACGCCGGACCCGGGGTCATCGGCCTCGCCTGGCTCAGGGCCTGACCCACTAGGGTCGGGGCGTGGACGACGCCCCCACGAGCGAGCCCGACCTCGTCGACAGGGCGCTCGGCGCCCTGGATCACGGCCTCGACGTCGTGCACGACAAGGTCCTGCGCCCGATCATCCTCGCCGGGCGGGCGGTCGCCTACGGGCTCGTCGTCGCGCTGGCCGCGGTGGTGCTCGTCGTGGTGGTAGTCGTCGGCCTGATGCGCCTGCTCGACGTCTACGCTTTCGCGGGCCGCGACTGGCTGAGCTACGCCGCCGTGGGTGCGCTCTCACTGGCCGCCGGACTGGTGATCTGGCGCCGCCGCCGTCCCGTACGAGTGAAGAAGTAGTGCGCCACACGCAGGTCCTGATCATCGGGTCCGGCCCCGCCGGCCTGACCGCCGCGGTCTACGCGGCCCGGGCCCAGCTCTCTCCCCTGGTGATCGAGGGCGAGCCGTCTTCCACCTCGGACCAGCCCGGTGGCCAGCTGATGCTCACCACCGACATCGAGAACTTCCCGGGCTTCCCCGAGGCCGTCTCGGGCCCCGAACTGATGGCCCGGATGCGCGAGCAGGCCCTGCGCTTCGGCGCCGAGCTCCAGGTGAGCCGGGTCCAGCGCCTCGACGTCGCCGAGCGCCCCTTCCGGGCGTGGCTGAGCGGTGACGGCGAGGAGCCCAGCGTCTCGGCCGACGCCGTGATCCTGGCGACCGGCGCGCGCTCGTTGATGATGGGGGTGCCCGGCGAAGACCGGCTGCTGAGCCACGGGCTCTCGACGTGCGCCACGTGCGACGGCTTCTTCTTCCGCGGTCAGGACATCGCGGTCGTGGGCGGGGGCGACTCGGCCCTGGAAGAGGCGCTCTTTCTCACCCGCTTCGCGAGTTCGGTCACCGTCGTGCACCGGCGCGACGAGTTGCGCGCCAGCAAGATCATGCAACAGCGGGCCTTTGACCACGAGAAGATCCGCTTCCGGTGGAACACCGTCGTGACCGAGGTGCTCGGGGAGGAGCGGGTCGAGGGTCTGGCCGTGCGCGACACCGTGACCAAGGCTGAGGGAGGCCTCGACGTGACCGGGGTCTTCGTCGCCATCGGCCACGTGCCCAACGTCACCCTGGTCGAGGGGTCGGTCGAGCTGGAGAACGGCGGCTACGTGCGCACCGGTCCGGGCTCTCTCACCAGCGTTGAAGGACTCTTCGCCGCCGGTGACGTGCAGGACCACGTCTACCGCCAGGCGATCACCTCGGCCGGCTCGGGGTGCGTCGCGGCGATCGACGCCGAGCGGTGGCTCGAGGCGCGGGGGCACTAGGCCCGGTCGCTAGTCTGGCCACCGGCGCCGTCGCGGCGCCCAGGAGGTAGCCATGAGCGCAACGATCACGACCCTGACCGACGCCACCTTCGACGAAGTCGTCGCAGGCTCGGACAAGCCGATGCTGGTCGACTTCTGGGCGGAGTGGTGCGGCCCGTGCAAGTTGATCGCCCCCATCCTCGAAGAGCTCGCCGTCGAGCAGGCCGACGCCTTCGCCGTGGGCAAGCTCGACGTGGACCACAACGTCCAGACCGCCACCAAGTTCTCGGTGATGAGCATCCCCACCCTGCTGGTCTTCAAGAACGGCCAGGTCGTGGGCCGTCTGGTGGGCGCGCGCCCCAAAGGCGCGCTGCTCCAGGAGATCACCTCGATCCTCTCCGCGGCCTGAGCGAGCCCGCCCTGCGCCCCGGGGCCACGGGTGAGGCCGTGGCCGAGCTCCACCGTCGCCTCGGTGTCCTCGGCCTCGCGCGCACGGAGGGCCGTCCCGACCTCTACGACGACCAGACGGTCGCCCTCGTCGAGGCGTTCCAGCGCTCGCGCGGCGTCCCGCTCACCGGCGTGGTCGACGGGCTCACCGCAACCCGCCTGGCCGAAGCCCAGTGGCGCCTCGGCGAGCGCCTCCTCTATCTGGCCCGGCCCCACCAGCGCGGGGACGACGTCGCGGCGCTCCAGGTGGCCCTGGCCCAGCTCGGCTTCAACCCCGGGCGCATCGACGGCATCTTCGGGCCCCTCGCGCATGAGGCCCTCTCAGAGTTCCAGCGCAACTGCGGGCTCGAGCCCACGGGGGTGCTGACGCTCGCCACCTACCGCGAGCTCGTGCGCCTGCGCTCCCCCGGACCGGCCCGCAGCCTCGTGACCGAGGCGTGGACCCGGGCCGGCTTCGACATCCCTCACCAGGTATCGGTCCTGGTCTGCGGGGTCGGGCCCCTCGCCGAGGCTCTCGCCGACTCCTGGTCCGGCACGACCGGCGTGCACACCCGTCTCGGGGTGCTCGCCGAGGCGGCGGCCGAGGTCGCCAACGACCTCGACGTGGCCCTCGTGCTCTCGATCGTTCCGAGCCCCGAGGTCCTCGGGGTCCGCCTCCACTACTGGGCCGGGTCCACGTCCCACAGCCGACCCGGGGAGACGGTAGCGTCCTCCCTGGCCAGCGCCCTTTCGACCATCGACGGCGGCCCGAGGGTCGAGGTGACGGGCCGCACGCTGCCGATCCTCGCGGGCACGCGCATGACGACCCTGCACGTCGAGCACGGCGCGCTCGACGCCGGGATCGTTCACCTGGTCGTCACCGCGCTGCGCACGGCGACGACCCACCTTTTCCACAGTGAGAGCGCCTAGGCGAAGCCCGTCAGGGACCCCCAGCCCTTGGTCAGCCCCGATTCTCGGCTATCGACGGCGATAACCCACAACTTCATCCACAAGTTGGGGAAAACCTCAACGTGAGGGTTAAGTTCCTGGTTGAAGGTCACCGGGGCTTCGAGATGGCGATGTAAAGCCGCTCCAGGTCGTCGAGATCCGCGAAATCGATGATTATCCGGCCGTTTCGGCCCTTCAGGTCGACGTGGACCCGGGTGTCGAGGTAGTTCTCGAGCAGGTGCTCGAGTTCAGCCACGCTGGCGTCGGGCACGGGGCGCAGGCGGGGCGATCCCTCGTGTTCGCGGGCCGTCCCGGTTGGCGCGAGCGGGCGGGGCTCTAAGAAGAGCTTCACCGCTTCCTCGGTCGCGCGCACGGAGAGCTCGTTCTTGATCACCCGGGCGACCAGGGTCGCCTGGGCGTTGGGGTCGCTGACCCCGAGCAGGGCACGCGCGTGACCCGCCGTGATCTGGGAGTTCGCCAGGGCGCTCTGGGCAACCTCGCCCAACTGCAGAAGTCGTAACGTATTCGTAACATAGGCTCGACTCTTGCCCACGCGCTGGGCGACCTGGTCGTGGGTGAGGCTGAACTCGTCGACGAGTTGCTGATACGCCGCGGCCTCTTCCAGCGGGTGGAGGTCCACGCGGTGGAGGTTCTCGACGACGGCCTGTTCCAGCGAGAGGCGGTCGTTCACGTCGTCCTGCAGCAGGACCGGCACCACCTCAAGCTTGGCCAAGACGGCCGCTCGCCAACGCCGCTCCCCCGCGATCAACTCGTAGTGGTCCTCCTCACCCTCGACCGGGCGCACGATTATTGGCTGGAGGACGCCGAGCTCGGCGATGGAGGCGGCAAGGGTTGAGAGGCTCTCGTCATCGAAGGACTTTCGCGGCTGGAAAGGGTTCGGACGGATCGACCCGACCGCCACCAAGCGCAATGGCCCGATGGACTCTTCCATTGCCGGCGGCTCCCCTGTTTCGCCCGCGGGGGCCTCGGGGATGAGGGCACCGAGTCCCTTTCCGAGTCCGGGTTTCCTAGCCATTCAAGATCTCCTCTGCTAG
>JAKCEK010000203.1 GCA_021838005.1 Actinomycetes bacterium | reverse complement strand
GCGGGAGCACGCGCATGACGACGAATCGGATCACACGAGCACGGACGGGTCGCGCGAGGTCCTGGGCGACACGCGCGATCGTCGCGACGTGCGTCGCCCTGGGGGCGACGGTGCTGGCCTCGGCGGTGGCCTCGGCGACGTCGATCGGCGCAGTGAGTGTCGCGACGACGAGCTCGGCGGGCAACGCCCCGACGACCTGGACGGTGACGTTCACGACGTCAGCCTCGGGGGCCCTCTCAGCCGGGGGAACGATCACCCTCACCTATCCGTCGGCCTTCATCGTGGCCGCGAGCCCGACCGTGACCTTCTCGACGGGCTTCAGCGGGTGCACGACGGCGGCGGGGTCAGCCTCGTCGGGGAGCCTCACGGTCACCCTGGCCACCGGCTGCTCGCTCGCCGCGAGCACCCAGGGGGTCTTCACCGTCCCCGTGACCAACCCGCCGGCGCCCCAGACCTTCTCAGCGAGCCAGTACACACTCGCGACGAGTGCCGACACCACCGCCGTCAGCGCCACCACCGCCCCCACGTCGATCACCGCGTCGGGCACCGCGGTGTCGAGCCTCGACGTCACGGGCGCGTCGACGGCGAACACGGCGGCCTCGCTGACCTACACCTTCACGGCCTCGGCGGCCGGGGGACTGGTCGGCGGCGACACCGTGACCGCCTTCGTGCCCTCGGGCTACACGGTCGAGGGTGGCCTCGGCGCCACCCTGGGCGGGTCGTTCGCCTGTACCGTCACCACCTCGGCCGCTATCGGCTACTCCGCGGGTCCGCCCCAGCAGGTCACGGTGACCGTCCCCGCGGGCTGCTCGCTCGCCAACTCGGCCAGGGGCTCGCTCCAGTTCTCCGACGTCACCCCGCCCGCGACGTCGTCTCTCATCTTGGCCGACTACGCCCTCGACACCTCCGAGGACGCGAACCCGGTGGTCGCGTCGAGCGCACCCACGACGTTCGCGCCCTCCGGCTCGTCCGTCTCTTCTGTGACCGCATCCTCAAACCAGTCGACCGCTAACGCCACGGCGACCTGGACGATCGGCTTCACCGACTCCCTTACCGGCGTGCTGCAGGCCGGCGACACCGTGACCGCCACGCTGCCCCTCAGCCTGGGCGGCATCTCGGCGAACCCTCCCGTCACCCTCGAGACCGGGTTCTCGTGCGCCCCGGCGAGCGCGGCGGCGAGCTACTCCGCCGGGACGCTCGTCGTGACGGTCCCCTCGGGCTGCTCGCTCGCGGGGTCGACGCCAGCGACCTTCACGTTCGCGGCCACCAACCCGCCGGCGAGTGTCACCCTGACGACGTCCCAGTTCACGGTGGAGACGTCCGAGGACGCCAGTGGGGCCGTCGCGGCCACCACGGTGAGCCCGACGTCCTTCACTGCGTCCGGATCGGCCGTCACCGCGGTGACCTTCACCCCCGTGCCTTCGACCGCCAACCGGACCTCCTCGATGGACGTCGCTTTCAGCGCCTCGGGGAGCGGGGCGCTCGAGCCCCTGGACACCGTGACGGTGCAGCTGCCCACCGACGTCACCCTCGACACCTCGACGTCGCTCGTGACCTCGTCGAGCCTGGGCGCGAGCTGCACCAACCCGCTCAATCGTGTCGCCACGTCGAACTCGGTCACCGTCTACCTCGGCCCCAACTGCTCACTGGCCGACTCCGCGAGGGCGACCCTCGTGATCTCCAACGTCCAGAACCCTCCGGCCACCTCGAGCGACGGCGCCGCGCTCTACAGCGTGTCCACCTCTGAGGACCCGGCGTCGGTCTCGCCCTCGACGGCACCGACGTACGGTCCTTCGGGCACGACGGTCTCGGCGGTGACGCTCGCCCCGGGGAGCCACACCCAGAACACCACGTCGACCTGGGCCATCGGTTTCACGACGTCGGCCCAGGGCAACCTCGTCGCCGGCGACACGGTTGTCGTCGAGTACCCGAACACCTTGTCGTTCATCTCGCCGTACCAGGTGACCTTCGGTGGGGCCTTCACCTGCTCGGGAACGGCGGTGAACGCCGTGTCCACGCCGAACGTCGCGTCGGGGGAGAACGAGTTCACCGTGACCCTGCCCCACGGGTGTGCCCTCGGCACGGCCGGGACGAGCGCGACGGGCTCGCTCTCGCTCACGATCACGACGCCGAGCGCCCAGACGCTGCCGGCCGCGAGCTTCGCGGTGTCCACCTCCGAGGACCCCACTCCTGTCTCGCCCGCCGGTGGCGTTACCGTGGTGCTCCCGAACGCGACCTTCGCCCTGTCGATCACCGACGCGACCTCGGGCACGTCGACCTACACCTACGGCGACTCGATGACCCTCACGGTCGCCGACACGACCGACAGCCCGGCGCCGTCGGGCACGGGGGCGATCCTCTACTCCGCGGACGGCGGCTCCACCTGGGTGTCGCTCCCCGCGTGCTCGGGGCTCACGCTGTCGGGCGGGGCGATGCGCTGCACGACGACCGGCCTGCCCGCCGGGACCCTCAAGCTCGCCTACTCCTACTCCGGGGACGCGAACTACGCGCCGGTGGCCGGGGCGCCCGTCGTTCTCGGGACGGACGTCATCCATCCGGCGACCCTCACCATGACGATCGGTGACGCGGTCGACGCCGTCGGGACCCCGTACTCACCGACCGTGACCCTCACGGGCCTCAAGAACGGAGACCAGGCGGCGGTGACCGCCTTCGTGCTCACCTTCGCCGGGATCAACGGCACCACCTACGGCCCCACGATCACGCCGCCC
>JAKCEK010000040.1 GCA_021838005.1 Actinomycetes bacterium | reverse complement strand
GCGGGCCCCGGGTCGTATTGGCGTGACAGGGGCGAGGCAATCCGTGAGGCGTCGCCGCGGGGCCACCGGCGCCGCCTCACGACCTACCCCGACGGGTCCGGCGGCTTCGACCTCCAACCGCACGTCGACCTCGTGGTCGTCCTCGAGCTCGGCCACGCCTCGGAGGTGCTCGGCGGCGTGGGGTTACCGACCTCTTGGCTCGGCGAGGTCTTCGCCCACGTCGCTCTGTCCGCGGTCGTCGCGACGCCACGGCCGGAGTCGCTCGATACCCTCGAGGTCCCGCCCTTCGTCGGCTCGAAAGGCCGACGGCTCGCGGCCGGGGTCCGCGCCGAGGGCGACCGCACCCTCGACGAGCTCGAGGCCCACGACACCGGCGGCGACGCCCCCTCGAGTCCCGTCAACGACGCGTGGTGCCCGTACCGATGGCTCCGCCTCGCCGCCCGGATGGTCGAGCGCGAGGGTGAGGGTGTCGTGACTCGGTCCTGGAAGCACGTCCGAGGGCGCGGCGACGAGGACGCCGGGGCGCCGGGGCTCTCACTGGTCCGGTCACTTTCGAGGGTGGTGCCCCCTTCTCGGGCGGGCCGTCGAGTGATGGCGCGGAGTGGCGGTGACGCCTAGCGCGTGGCCGACGGCACCCGACGGAGCTGGCTGAGTCGCACCCGACCACCGGTGCGCAGCACCGCGCGCCGGTAGATCCGGGCCGCGTAGACCGCGACGACGACCGTGGAGGCGAGGCTCGCGAGCACCGAGAGGACGAACTGCCACCACGCCACCAGCCCGAACCCGACCAGCGCCGGCATGGCGAAGGGGGCCGTGGGCGGGAGGTAGGCGAGGACCTTGACGAGCGTCGAGGGGCTGCCCGAGCTGACTCCGACGAGCGAGACGATGTAGCCCAGGATGAGGGGAAGCGAGAGCGGCAGGGCCATGCTCTGGACCTGGTCCTGGCGCTCGCCGAGCGAGCCGGCGGCGGCGTACACCCAGCTGTAGAAGGCGTAGCCGAGGACGAGCCACACGAGGGTCGCGGCGGCGACGAGGGGGGCGGTTCCGTGGACGAAACTCGAACCCGCCGCCTGGCCGAGGATCAGGGCGAAGGCGACGAGCGCGGCGGCCTGGGCCATGGCGACCAGGCCGATGCCGAGGACCTTGCCCGCGAGGAGCTGCAGGGGTCGAACCGTGGCGAGGAGGACCTCGACGACCCGGCTGGCCTTCTCCTCCATCACCCCCATGAGGGTCCAGGTGAGGTACTGGGTCAGGACGATGAAGTTGAGGATGACCCCCAAGAGCGCGGTCGTCTCGGAGGAGGTAGCGGGCTTCTTCGCCGGCTGGAGGCTCACGATCGCCAGGGGCTTCGCCCCCGCGATGATCGCCACCTGACTCGACGTGAGCCCGGCGCGCGCGTACGCCCCCTGCGCGCCGAGACCGAGCGACGCCTCGCGCACGAAGGTGGCCCGCGCCGAGGTGTCGGTGGCCGAGAGGGCCTGGTCGACGAGCACGGCGCGCGTCGCGTCGACCACGACGTCCAGAGTGCCCGCGCGTAGCGCCGTGCGGGCCTCGGCGAGCCCGGGCTCCACGACGAGACGGACCGTCAGTCCGACTCGGTGGGCCAGGGCGCGCAGCCCGTCGTCGAGGGCCGGAGACCCGTCGACGACCCCGACGGTGGCGCGCGGCGCGCTCGCCGTGCGCAGCGTGGGGATGACGATGATGGCGGCGATGGCGAGAAAGAGCAGGGCGGTCACGACGCGGAACACCCGCCCGCGCAGTCGCTCGCGGATCTCGCGCCCGGCGACCAGGCCGGTCTCCCCGAACGGGTTGCGCCGGTCCTTCGACGCCCGAGAGGCGGGGGGTCGCGAGCCGGGGCGCCGGCGGCGTCGCCAGAGACGCCCGGCGGCCGCGACGAGGAGCACGGCGACGACGATCCAGGCCGGTCTCAGGCGCCCACCGACTCTCGGAACACCTCGGAGAGGCGGCGGCGCTCGAAGTCGAACTTGGTGACCCGCCCGGCCGCGCGCGCCGCGTCGAGCACGGCGTCGCTCGGGGCCGTCCCCAGGACGAGGCGCACCTCGCCCCCCGTGATCTGCGAGACGCTGACCCCGGACAGCCCGGCGGCCCAGCGCCCGTCACGGTCGCCCTCGACCCGCACGGCGAGGCGCTGGGCCCCGGCGGTGGTGAGGTCGTCGACGGTCCCGCTGGCGACGAGCCGGCCGCGGTCGATGATCGTGACCGACTCGCAGAGGTCCTCGACCTGGTCGAGCTGGTGGCTGGAGAAGAGCACGCACCGTCCGCTGCGGGCCTCCTCGACGAGCACCTGGCCGATGACGTCGATGCCCGTCGGGTCGAGACCGGCGAGCGGCTCATCGAGGATCAGCACCTCGGGGTCGTGGACGAGGGCGGCGGCCAGTTGGACGCGCTGTTGGTTACCGTGCGAGAGCGACTCCACCTTGTCGCCGGCCCGGTCGGCCACCGCGAGACGCTCGAGCCAACGCGCGGTGGCCGCGGCGGCGTCTGAAGCGCTCATGCCGTGCAGCCGGCCGAGGTAGGTGAGCTCCTCGGCGATCAGCATGCTTGGGTAGAGGCCGCGCTCTTCGGGCATGTAACCGAATCGACGGCGCTCCGCGGAGCCGATCGGACGACCATTCCAACGGACCGAGCCGCCGTCGAGGTCGGTGAGGCCGAAGATGGCGCGCATGGTGGTGGTCTTGCCGGCGCCGTTGGGGCCGAGGAAGCCCACCACCTGGCCCGAGGGGACCGTGAAGGAGAGCCCGTCGAGGGCCGTGAGGGCGCCGAAGCGCCGGGTCAGGCCCTCGAGCTCGAGGGCCCCGGAGGTCGCGGGTGGGGTCGAAGCGATTCCCCCGTGCTAGCACGGTCGCGACGTGCCCGAGGCGGGGGCGTCGCATCGGCGGGGGCGGTCGCGACGATCAGAACTGCCAGCCGGCGGCGTACGGCGTGACCCAGAGCGCGGTGAGCAGCCCGGCGACGAGGCTGAGGGCGAGGACCCACTGGCGCGCCGTGGCGCCCCGCACCTGGCGTCGAGTGCGGCGCAGCCAGTCGCGCGGCGCGAGGGTGAGCGTGTCGGCGAGGTGGCCCAGCACGTGGATGACCGTGACCCCGAACCAGGCGACGAAGACGAGTCGGTGCCACTGGAGCAGCTGGGGGCGCAGGGAGATCGGCGCCCCCACGACGAGCGCGACCCCGGTGGCGAAGAGGGCGACCGTGAGCACGACGAGCACGGGCCCGAGCAGGCGCAGGACGGCGGGGGGCGGGCCCCGCCGCCGGTACGAGGGGCTGCCGGTGTAGTAGCGGGTGAAGCGCCAGCTCGTCGAGGCGATCTTGGCGAACACCGGTGGAATCAGCACGAGCCCGATAAAGACGTGCCAGTGCAAGAGTGCGTGGACGCTCAGGATCGTCAGGCCCTCCAAGAAGAGCAGGACAAAGACGATGACGGCGACCCCGGCCGTGAGCCGCTCGTTTCCCTCGACCGAGTTCCGGCGGGCGGCCCGGGGACGGGCGTGCTTGGGGGCGGTCCGGCTCGGCGAGCGGCCCCGATCGACGGGGACCGGTCGCGACGGCCAAGCGTTCGCCCTCGGGGCGCGGGGACGATCCACCGAGACGGTGTAGCGCACCTACCTAAATGGTGGCTAAGAGCCGGGGCCGTCCGGGACGGTCCACCCTGATGCGGGCGGAGGTTCTTAGGGGGCGCGTCCGATGGTCCTTACCGGCGCCTTACCCGCGGTGGGTAAAAACGGGGCTCGGTACCGGTCGGAGAGGGAGGAGAGGGGAGTGCGTGTGCGATGGGCGCGGCGGAAGGTGTTCGCCTTCGCCGTAACGGCGGCCTTGACCCTGGCCACGACGGGCGGGCCGGGTGGGGCGGGGGTCGCCGGGGCGGCGCGAGCGCGCTCGCCCCTCCCGGCCCCGGCGGACCTCACGCCGTTCACGGCGCGCTATCCCGGGGGCCTGGGCATCTACCGGCCCGTCGGGCGCCGCGTCGACGGCCACCCGGCCCTGTACGTGACGTGGCTACGGCTGCCCGACCAGCCCTCAACGGTGGTGGGCGTCGCCTGGATGGACACCCACTTGCTCCGAGCGCAGCTCTACTCGGGCTCGCTGAGTCCGGGTGGCCTCTACTGGCGCCGGACCGCGCCGGTGTCTCCGAGCGCGGCCCGCACCCTCGTCGCCGCGTTCAACGGGGGCTTTCTCATGAAGGACTCCCACGGCGGGTACCTCTCTGAGGGACACCTCGTGGCCCCGTTGGTGCGGGGCGGCGCGTCACTCGTCATCTACCGTGACGGGTCGGCGAACGTGGGCGCGTGGGGCGTCGACGTCGGCATGACGCCCCGAGTCGTCGCGGTCCGCCAGAACCTGACCCTCCTGGTCGACCACGGGAGGCCCGTGCCCGGTCTCGTGGCCAGCGACGTGTCGCGCTGGGGCTCCTCGCTCAACAACGTCGTCGACACGCCGCGCTCGGGCCTCGGAGTCACTCGGGACGGGGCGCTGGTCTACGTGGAGGGACCGATGAGCATCGTCGATCTCGCGCGGGTCCTCGTGCGCGCGGGCGCCGTGCGTGCGATGGCCCTCGACATGAACCCCTTCTGGACCATCTTCGCGTACTACACCCCCGCCGGTCCTAGGGGCCTCGCGACCCCGGGCAACGGGCACCGGTTGAACTCAACCATGGTCCAGTCACCCGACCGGTTCTTCCAGGTGAGCTACGCGCGGGACTTCGTCACGATGTCTGCCGCCGGCTAGGCACCCCTCGTGGCCCGTCGACGAGCTCGGCGGCGCATTCTCAGACGAGGGTGCGCCGGGATGGGCGGACCAGGGCGACTGGGGCAGCCGACTCCGGGCACGCCCGCGCGTCCGCCGGCGACCGGCGAATCGCCCAAACCCGTCGAAGGGGTAAGTCCCTAGAGCCGCTCGAGTGCGAGGGCGGCGCCGAATCCGAGGAGGGCCGTGCCCGTCGCGGCATAGAGCGTCCGGCGCCCTCGGCGACGGCGGAGGAATCGACGCAGACGGACCATCCCCGCCGACACCGCGCACAAGGAGGCGAGGGTCAAGGCAGCGTGGCTCCAGGCGAAGGCGAGCAGCCACGCCGGCGCGGCGCGGGGGCTAAGGAACGGGGGCAGCACCGCGAGGTAGAAGACGGGCACCTTGGTGAAGTTGGTCACGGAGCCCTGGTGCCATCCCGGCACGCCGGGAGGTGCGCCTCACCGCGGTCGCCGTCGGGGAGTGTCGGGTGGTCACCCGGCGGGCGGAGAGTCACGCGTGGTCCCCAGGTAGATGGGGGGCCGCGCCGGCCCCGCGCGGCTCGCCGAGGGCGACCGCGGTGTCGCCCAGGAGGGCCCCCACACCCGCGGCGGCCGCCCCGACGCCGGACCCGTCGATCGCGCGGCGTCGTGACGTAGCGTCACGAAATGGTCCGAACGCGCGTGAGCCGACGCGGCTTTCTCGAGGGCGCCCTCGGCGCCGTGGGTGCGCTCGTGGTGTCAGACGGGGTCGGGTCCGCGGCGGAGGCCGCCTTCGGACGCTCCACCCGGGCGCCCTGGAACCGGCTCGCCGCCGGGCTCGACGGCCGGCTCGTCCGACCAGGCCAGGCGCGCTACGCCGAGGCCGCCCTCCTCTACAACTCGCGCTTCGCGGGCCTGCGTCCCGCGGCGATCGCGTTCTGCCGGGGGTCGGATGACGTCGCGCGCTGCCTCGAGTTCACCCACGCCCACGACGTCCCCTTCGCGCTGCGCTCGGGGGGGCACAGCTACGGGGGGTACTCGAGTTCCCCGGGGCTGATCGTCGACGTGAGCGCGCTCGACACGGTGGAGGTGGACCCGCGTCGGCGCACCGCGAAGGTCGGTGCGGGCGCGCAGCTCATCGACCTCTACGACGCCGTCGCGCGCCACGGCCTCGTCGTGCCGGGTGGGACGTGCCCGACCGTGGGGATCGCGGGTCTCGCGATGGGCGGGGGCGTCGGCGTTCTCGCCCGTCGCTACGGGTTGACGTGTGACCATGTGGTCGGTGCGCGCGCGGTCACCGCGACGGGCGACCAGATCGGAATCGGTCCCGACTCGCACGCCGACCTGTGGTGGGCGCTGCGCGGTGGCGGCGGCGGCAACTTCGCCGCGGTGACCTCCTTCAGGCTCTCCCTGGAGGCGGCACCGCCCCTCGCCCTGTTCTCCCTGCAGTACCCGTGGAGCCGGGCGGCCGCGGTCCTGGAGGGATGGCAGCACTGGAGCGCGACCGAGCCCGACGAGACCTGGTCGAGCTGCCAGCTCTTCTCCCAGGGGACTGCGGGCCTGCTCGTCCAGGTGAACGGCGTCTACTGCGGCTTGCCCGACGAGCTCGAGCGGCGTCTCGCCCGGCTGGCGGGACTCGTCGGTGCGGCGGGTTCGACCTTCGTCGGCGGCGACGACTACCTCGAGGCGATGAAAGTAGAGGCGGGGTGCGCGAGCCTGACGGTCGCGGCGTGTCACACCGCGGGCCAGTGGCCCGGGGGCACGCTCGGGCACACGGCCTACGCGGCCAAGTCGTCGTACGTCGGCGCGCCCGAGAGCCGCGAGCGCACCTCTCAGTGGGTGGCGGCCGTCGAACGGCTCGCCCGGGAGGCGCCCTCCCTCGGCGGTGGTCTCGCCTTCGACGGCTACGGCGGGGCCGTCAATCGGGTCGCGAGCGACGCGACCGCCTTCGTCCACCGCGACAAGGTGGCCGGGGTCCAGGCCACGTACTCCTGGGGGTCGGGCTCATCGCCCGACGAGGTCGCCGCCGGCGCCCGGTGGCTGCGGTGGCTCGGCGCCGACGTCATCGACCCAGCCGAGGGTGCCTACGTGAACTACATCGACCCGACCCTCACCGACTGGGCCCGCGCCTACTACGGCTCGAACAGGGCTCGCCTGTCACGGGTGAAAGCGGCCTACGACCCCGCCGACCGCTTCCGCTTTGCCCAGTCGGTCCCGTTGCCCGCACGAGGCTCCTCGGTGTAATGCCTAGGAACTACAGCGAGGCGACGTCGAGGCCGTGCGCGCTGAGGAACGCAACGAGGTGGTCGTGGCCCTCGTCGAGGCTCCAGCGCTCGGCGCGCAGCCCGGCCGCCCGGGCCGCGTCGACGTTCTCAGCGGTGTCGTCGAAGAAGAGGACCTCGGTGCCGGAAGCGCCGAGACGCTGGAGCACGGTCTCGAAGAAGCGCCCGCTGGGCTTGGCGTGGCCGACCTCGTAGGAGTAGAAGCTGTGCTCGAAGAGTCGGTCGTAGCCCAGGGTGTCGCGCATGTAGGCCGAGCGGTGCATCTCCTGGTTGGTCGCCAGGTGCACGCCGAGCCCCTGGGCGCGCAGCGCACCGACGAGCGCGACGGAGGCCTCGTCGACGCGCAGGTCACACCACACGTCGTAGAAGAATCGCTCGGCGGGCACCCCCACGCCGAAGAGGTCGAGGTGGCGCGCGAGCAGCGGCAAGTAGTCGATCGCGCTCTCGAGGCACGGGAACTCCTCGCGCCACGTGAGCTCGAGGAACTCCTCGGTGCGCTCGCCGAGGTACGGCCGAACCCTCTCGCGCCACCCGCCGGGCAGCTCCTGGAGCACGCCGTCGGCGTCGAACAGGACGTGGCCGATCGCCATGGGGCGATGCTACGAGGGTGGGGGCGTCCGCCCGGGACCGGGCCGTTGGTCCCGCGCGGGACCGTTACGAGGCCAACACTTCACGGAGAGTTCACCCGCGGTTAACGGGGACCACTGCGCGTTTCACGTTTCTCCCGCGAGACTCGGGGCATGGACGATCTCTTGCCCCCGACTCACGAGAGTCCCTCCGACCTCGCCCCCACTGAGACCCCGACGGTGGTGCGTACGGCCATCGATCTGCTCAACGAGGCGCCGACCGGCCGCTTCCACCGCCGGGCCGTCGTGGTCTCGGGGATGGGCTTTTTCACCGACGCCTACGACCTCTTCGTCATCTCGACGGTCACCTCGCTCGTGAAGGTCCAGTGGGGTCTCACCACGACCGAGGGCAGCTGGGTGACCGGCTCGGCGGTCCTGGGCGCCTTCGTCGGCGCGTTCGTCTTCGGACGGCTCGCGGACATCTTTGGACGCAAGACGACCTACGTGACCGTCGCCGCGATCATGATCGTGGGCGCCCTCGCCTCGGCCGCGGCGCCGTCATTTCTCTGGCTCGTGGTCGCACGCTTCGTCCTCGGCCTGGGCATCGGGGGTGACTACCCGGTGTCGGCCGTCTTGATGAGTGAGTACTCAAACCGCAAGGACCGCGGCCGGCTCGTGGGCCTGGTCTTCTCGATGCAGGCCCTCGGGCTCATCGTCGGTCCCCTCGTGGCTCTCACCCTGCTGTCGGTCGGCCTCGCGGACTCAGTGGTCTGGCGCCTGCTGCTCGCGCTGGGCGCGGTGCCCGCCGCGGCCGTGATCTATCTGCGCGGACGGATGCCCGAGTCGCCTCGCTTCGTCCACCACGTCAAGGGCGAGCACGAGACCGCGGCCCGATTGCTGGTGGACTTCGCCCAGGGCGAGATCGTGGCCGACGGACCGGTCGTGACGACGGCGAGCGCCCGGGTGACCTGGCGCCAGTTCATCTCGAGCGGCTCGACTTGGAAGCTCATCCTCGGCACCGCCGGAGCGTGGTTCCTCTTCGACTACGCCTACTACGGCAACACCCTCTCGCTGCCGGTGATCCTTGCCCGGGTCGCCCCGACGGGCACCCTGGAGGTCGACTTGCTTTGGTCGCTCGCCATGTTCGTCGTCTTCGCGGTGCCGGGCTACCTGCTCGCGGTGGCGCGCATGGACCGCGTCGGGCACCGTCGCCTCCAGTACATCGGCTTCGCGGTGATGGTGGTGTGCTTCGCCACGTTGGCGGCCGTGCCGGTCCTGACGACGGCGATAGTGCCTTTCGTCCTGATCTTCGGGGTCAGCTACTTCTTCGTCGAGTTCGGGCCCAACACGACGACGTTCGTCCTGCCCTCGGAGATCTTCCCGGCGAGCCAGCGCACCACGGGCCACGGCATCGCGGCGGGGATCGGCAAGCTGGGCGCCTTCGTTGGGGTCTTCATGGTGCCGGCGCTCGACTCGAGCCTGGGGCTGCGCGGGATGCTGGCCGTCGCGGCCGGGGCGGCCGTGCTGGGGCTCGCGGTGACCCGCCTGCTTCCCGAGACCAAGGGCCGCACGCTCGAGGAGATCACCGGGGACGGTGCGGCGTAGGCTTGGTCCCGTGGGCCTGCGCGTCCAATCCGTGTCGTTCGACTGCGCTGACGCGGTCGCGCTCGCGCGCTTCTGGTCCGAGGCCCTGGGTTGGCGAATCACCTACGAGGAGGACGACGAGGTCGTCATCGAGCCCCCCGTCGGCTCGCGCGAGGACGGCGTCGTGCCCGACATCCTCTTCCTGCCGGTGCCCGAGGGCAAGGTCGTGAAGAACCGGGTGCACCTCGACCTGCGCCCCGACGACCAGGCCCGCGAGGTGGCCCGGCTCGAGGCTCTCGGGGCCGAACGCGTCGACGTCGGCCAGGACGAGTCGGTCACCTGGGTCGTCATGGCCGACCCCGAGGGGAACGAGTTCTGCGTCCTGCGGGCGCTCGCGCCGGGGGAGTCCTAGGGGCGCAGGAACTCGAGGTTCACCCAGATGGCCTCGACCGGCTCGTCGCCGATGTTGGCGAGACGGTGGGGCCGGCTCGAGTCGAACGATATGGAGTCGCCCGCGCGCAGCACGTGAGTGCTGAAGCCGAGGGTGACCTCGAGGATCCCCTTCATGACGTAGCCGTACTCGGTGCCCACGTGGCGGATGAGCCGCTCGTCGAGCGTCGAGCTTCCACCGACCTCATAGCGCACGTACATGAAGTCGGTCTTGTCGTGGCGGGAGGTGAGCGACTCCCAGGTGACCCCGGAGTCGAGCACCAGCACGCGGCGCTCGTCGGGGTGCACGACGGGAGAGTCGCCAATATCAACGCCGGGTTCGACGCTGCGGGCGGTGTCGGCCCCGCCCCGCCACTCGTTGTGCGAGGCGTCGGTGCCGGACGCGTGGTCCCGGGGCGGGTCCCCGGCGTCGAAGAGCTCGTCGAGGGAGAGGTCGAGGGCCGCGCAGATCGAATAGAAGGTCGCCACCGACGGCTGGGCCTTGCCGGTCTCGAGCTGGGAGATGAACGACGCCGAGACGTCGAGGTCCCGGGCGAACTGGCGCAGGGAGATCCCGAGCGCCTCGCGCCGGGCCCGCAGCCGAGCCCCCACGACGCCCGAGGCGAGGCGGTTCGTCGGGGCGAGTGAGGTCTTCGCACCGTGGCGCGCCCCGCCGTCGGCCGAGGGCATCACGGCGTCGGTCGTGGCAGCACGCGGCGTGGGTTGGGAGGCAGACCTCTTCGTTGTTGCCATCTCAGACCCTCCCTCGCTCAGCGGCCATCGCGCCCGACGACACTAAGCGGCGCTCGTCATTCCTCCAACTTGGCGGACAGGTGCTCCCACTCGCGGCTGAAGCGGTACGAGTGGCGCGATGGCGGCTGGGGCGCCTGGACCTCGATCCAGCGCACCAGTTCGTCCCCGCGGTTCTCGAACCCGTGGTCGGCCCCCACGCCGCACCACAGGACGTCGCCGGGACCGAAGGCGATCTCATCGCCGTCGACCAACGCGTGAACCCGCCCGAGCAAGAAGACGTAGGCCTCCTCGAAGGGGTGGTCGTGGGGGTGGGCGATCGCGGTGGGCTGGTAGTCGACCATGAACAAGGTGTGGAGCTGGGCGCCGGTGTTCTGGTCGAGGAGCATCTTGACCCCGATCCCGCTGTAGGCGAGCAGGGCTGTGGCCATCGAGGGTGAGACGGTGGGCGCGTTGACGTCGGTGCCTCCGGCGAGCCGGCGTAGGTCCATGGACGAGGCGTCGAAGCGCACGGCGTTGCGGTTGCGCGGGTCGCGCATGTCGGGCACCACCGGCCCGACTCCAGTGAGGATTCCGCCGGTGAAGAACGTGTCCTGGCGCCGGCCGTCGAGGATCTCGCCGGGGGCGACCATCTGCAGCCAGCGGGCCGGCCCGTCCACGGCGGCGACGGCGTAGGCCTCACCGACGGGCAGGACCATGCAGTGGTCCGGGCCGAGGTGGGTGATCTGACCGAGCGTCGTGACCGCGAGCGTTCCCGAGAAGACGTAGATGCTGGTCTCGTGGGAGTGCACGACGGTGTCGATCGACCCGTCGGCGTCGAGCTGGCCGACCGAGAGCGTGAGGTGCGCCGAGCCGGTATCGCGGCTGAAGAGTACCTGGCGCCGGTAGCCGCGCGAGTGGCCGAGATACTCCGCCGGGGTCTCGCCAAGGTGGTCCTCGATGCGGGTGGTGGCGTACACGGCTACTTCCGCAGCCAGCCGCCGTCGACGGCGAGGTTCACGCCGTTCACACCCTGGTTGTCGAGGAGGAACACGACGGCGTCGACGATCTCGTCCATCGTGACCAGCCGGCCCAGCGGGGTGCGGCTCACGATCCCGGAGTTGTCCTTGTCCTCCCAGTACGGGCTGTCACCGACGATGCCCGGGTGGACGGCGTTGACGCGCACCGGCGCGAGCTCACACGAGAGGGAGTGAACCATGCCGACGACGCCGCCGTTCACGGTCGACACCGTGGTCGAGCCCGGGTAGGGACGCTCGAGGGCCAGGCCGCCGAAGAGCACGACCGACGCCTCGGGTCCGAAGCGGTCGAGGAGCTGGTGGATGGCCTCGGTGTAGCCGACGAGTTTCAGGGTCACCAAGCGCAGGGCTCGCTCGACGGAGTACTCCTTGATGGAGTTGGCGTCGCGCTCGATGGCCCCGATCACGAGGTCGTCGACCCGTGGGACCCCGGCGAGCGCCGCCGCGAGGGCCGCGGGCTCGGAGAGGTCGACGGCGAGGGGATGGGTGTCCCCTCCGAGTTCGGCGACCGCGCGCTGAGCGCTCTCTATCGTGCGCCCCGAGAGGTACACCGTCGATCCCTGGGCGAGGAGCGACTTCACGAGCTCTTTGCCGATGCCCTGGGTGCCCCCGAGCACGACGGCGACGCGTCCCGACCTGTCCCTGGCCATTCGA
>JAKCEK010000202.1 GCA_021838005.1 Actinomycetes bacterium | reverse complement strand
CACCTCGTCGAGGTGGTCGAGCGTCTGGCGAGCGTCCCCGCGTGGTCGTGCTCTGTCCAGGCGTCGAGGCGGTGTCCGAGTGCGAGAGCCGACGTGAGAAGAAGGGTTACGCCGACTGAGACGTCGAGGCCCTCGAGCACACCCCTATAGAGGTGACCCCCCGGCTCGGACTCTGGATCGACGCCACCTCGCTCGACGTCAAAGAGACGGTGGCGGCCATCCTCGACGATCCCGACGCGTCCCGGGTCGTCCGGAGCGATCTCTCTCGCGCGCCACGCCTGTTCTGACTGGTAGAGTGATCCTCTGTCGACCGGCCAAGGAGGTGAAGCCATGTCCTCGAAACCCCCGAGTACCGGGCTCCACTCGCGCGCCGGTGCTCATTGACCCTCGTCTGAGCTAGCCGTTCCTCGACGGCCCTGGTGCGCCGGAGCCCGCTGACCCCGTCAGTTGACCCCTCGAACGACCAGGAGAGAGCATGACCCCCGTCCCTTCGCGCGGTCCCGCGATCGATCGTGACCCCTACGACGGCGCTCGACGCCGTCGCGCGCTGCGTCCGGCGAACGAAGACCGGACCACCCTCGCCCCGTCGGCCCCCGTCGGCGCGGTCCTCGACCCCGAGCACGTCGGGGAGATCCGAGGCGCCCTGGGCACCATCGCCGCCGGGGACGTCGCCGTTCGCCGCACTCCCTCGGCCAAGTTCAAGACCCTGCTCGCCATTTTGGGGCCCGGGCTCATCGTCATGGTGGGCGACAACGACGCCGGAGCGTTCGGCACCTACACCCAGGCGGGTCAGAACTTCGGCACCCACCTGCTCTGGACCCTCCTCCTGCTCGTCCCGGTCCTGTACGTGAACCAAGAGATGGTGCTGCGCCTCGGGGCGGTCACCGGGGTCGGGCACGCTCGGCTCATCCTCGAGCGGTTCGGACGGTTCTGGGGTGCGTTCAGCGTGATCGACCTCTTTATCTTGAACGCTCTTACGATCGTGACCGAGTTCATCGGGGTCACCCTCGCGGTGGGCTACCTGGGACTGCCCCGGGTCCCCTCGGTCGTTGTTGCCGCCGCTGTGGTGACCGGCGCGGCGATGACCGGGAGCTTCCGGCGCTTCGAGCGGATGTGCCTGGTGCTCGTGGCCGGCTCGGTCGTGCTCGTGCCCCTGTACCTCATGGTTCACCCGCCGACGGCCCAGATGGCCCACGGCCTCTTCGTCCCCGGTCTGCCCGCGGGGTCGCTCTCTACCGAGATGCTCCTCATCATCGGGATCGTGGGCACGACGGTGGCTCCCTGGCAGCTCTTCTTCCAGCAGTCCTACGTCATCGACAAGCGAATCACCCCGCGCTTCATCCCCTACGAGCGCGTCGACCTGTGGGTCGGGATCGTGATCGTGGTGCTCGGCGCCGCCGCGCTGTTCGGGGTGGCCGACGCGACCTTCGCCCACCACGCGGGGTTCGGCCACTTCACCAGTGCGGCTGGGGTGGCCGCCGGCCTGGGACGCTACGTCTCACCGGTGGCCGGTGACCTCTTCGCGCTCGCGCTGCTCGACGCCTCGATCATCGGGGCGGCGGCGGTCGGTCTGGCGACGGCCTACGCCGGGGCCGACGTGGTGGGGGCGAACCACTCACTGCACCGCACGGTGCGCTCGGCCCGGTCGTTCTACTTCACTTACGGGCTCCTCATGGCGCTCGCGGCGGCGGTCGTTTTGATCCCGGGTTCGCCGCTCGGGCTCATCACCGAGGGTGTCCAGACGCTCGCCGGGGTCCTGTTGCCCAGCGCGACGGTGTTCCTCCTCCTCTTGTGCAACGACCGCGAGGTCCTTGGCCCCTGGGTCAACGGCCGTCTGCTCAACGCCTTCACCTCCGGGGTGATCGGTGTCCTGGTGATCCTCTCGGTGGTGCTGACCGCGAGCGTTCTGTTCCCGGGGATGGACGCGCGCCAGATTGTCGCGGTCCTCGTGGGTGGCGCCTTGCTCGGCGCCGCCGGCGGGGTCGTCGCACTCATCGCGGCTCGGCGCCGCCCCCGCGCCCTCCCCGACCGGACCGGGAGGTCGACCTGGCGGATGCCGGCGCTATCGACCCTGAGTCGCCCGGCGCTCTCGGTGGGCCGGCGCACCGGGCTCGCGGCGATGCGCGGCTACCTCGTCGTCTCGGTCGTGCTGGTCGTCGTGAAGGTGGCCACGCTCGGGCTGCACCACTGAGCGGGCAGCCCCGGGCGTGGACCCATCGTGGAGATCGAGGGCTTGGGCATCGCGATCACGCGGAGTGACCTGAGGCGCCGCCGCGCCCCGGGGCGGGGGCGGCTCGGAGTTGAGCACTGTCACGAGCTCCCGCGGAGATGGCCTCGTCGACCGGAGCGGTCGTTCGGCGACGTGAGCCTGAGCTGTCCCGACGGGGCGCCCGGCGTGGTCTTCGGCCCCGAGGCCCCACTAGGGGCGTGCGCGACGTCGCAGTGGGAGCAGTCGGTGCTCGGCGGCGCGACCGGGGTGGGGACGACGCCGACGCGGTGGCGCGCCGGTTCGGTCTCCACGGTGAGCCAGTGCGGCAGCCCGCAGCTCGTCACCACCACTTCGCGAGACGGGCTCCTGCTCGACCGCAGCCGGCTCGCCGCCCTCTTGCTCACCCGTGACGGGCTCCACTGTGTCGGCCGCTCCCGAGGCTCGACGGCGCGGCCCTCGGAGGGCTTCACGTACCTCGGACAGATCATGACGTTGACGGCCGGTGGAGTCCTCGTCGCGGTCGGG
>JAKCEK010000201.1 GCA_021838005.1 Actinomycetes bacterium | reverse complement strand
GAGGGTCGTCGTACTCGTGTTGTACGACACGGCGTAGGAGTCGACCCAGCCGTAGCCGAAGGGACCCTCTGTCGAGGCCTCGAGCGAGTTATACGTGCGAGTGAGATCGAGGCTCGGACCGTAGCCCGGGATCGAGGCGTCGGTGAAGGTGTGCCAGAAGTCGCCGCTCGCCGGGTCGACCGGAAAGAGCCCGTTGGCGTCACTCGAGTAGTCCTTCGCGGCGTCCGCCGAGGCGATGCCGGTCGCACCCAACGGCGCCACGGGCGTCGTGGCACTCGCCGGCACGAGTGAGACGATCGTTCCGGCGGCGACGCACGCCGCTATCACCGTCACTCCCGCCATGAACAGGCGTGTGTTCTGAGTGAGGTTGCTCGCGCGTCGCGCGTGCTTGGCCCGGCGGAAGAGGTAGGCGAGGAAGCGAAGCGGACGGCGACGACGTTCCGCGCGCCACGCCAAGAACGAGGGGATGTCCTCAAAGAGGTCATCCGCAGGACCGAGGTCTCGTGCCGACACCACTTCTCCGATCCGCTTCGTCGTGACCGAGCGTTCGGTTGCTCAGCCGCCCCACGACGTCACTTGGGAGCGTTCTTAGTAGGAACACGTCGCGCCTACGGGGATGTCATAACGACTCTCCGACTCGCCGATCTTCTCGACAATCCGCCACCCCACGGGGGCCCCACACCCGCTCCACCCGACGCTGACTGGTCTCCCCGCCTCCGGAGTGGCCGCCGGAGCGACTTGTGTGGCTGAGGTGGCGAGTCTTCAGGGTCACAAGTTCGGAGAGTGGCTCCGACGTCGGATCGATCCGCCGCACACCCCCATGCCGCTTCCACTCCGGCGAGAGGGTAGGCGGCCCCATCCAACTCGCGTCGAGTGCGCCCAGGGCCAACCTGCGAGGCGTGAAACAGCGAGGATGACGGCTCTCGGGCACTCGTCGGGGTCGCCACGGCCACGTCGCGCCGGGTGGCGACCGCTGGACTGGTGCGCGGAGCTCGCCGCTCGAACAGTTTACGGTGAGTGGGCGAATACCGGCGACGGAGCCACTCAGCAGCCGCCGTAGGCCGCACCCTTCACCCACGCGGCGACCAGGACGTGGCGGACGTCGGAGGCGACGAACCGCCCGGAGGGGGCCGTCGCGAGATAGGCACAGAACCGGCCCTTCGGGTCCACGGCACCGAGCCACGCCGCCAGGGTCGGACTCGCGCCGGTGGCGACGTCGACGTCTTGACCCGGTGCGTACGACACCCGGAAGGGACTGAGTGTGCTCCCCGGCGGGGCGTCGGCGAGCACGAGCCGACGGGCCGTGGCGACCGACTCGGCGCGCGCCAGGCGCAGGTCGTACTGGACGACGGCGTGACCGTGCGCGAACCAGATCCCGTAGACCTCGCGGCCCCGCCCGAAGGGACCGCCCTCGACGACCGGCCCGGCGCAGGTGACGTCGCCGCAGCGACGAAGGACCCACCCCTCGGCCCGAAGCTGGCTCGCCGTGCGGCCGAGCAGCGCGTGGCTCGCGAGCGCCCCCGCCGGGCCCACCCACCCCAGGACGACGAGGGCCGCGGCCACCCCGAGGCTCCGTCGGACGAGCCGCGGGCGCCGTCGGGGGTCGGGGCCCACTAGCGCAGGGCGATCAGGTGGATGTCCTGGATGCCCGTCGTCGAGCGCAGCGACTCGATGACCTCGGGCGGAGTGGGCTCGACCGTTGAGAGCACCATGAGGGCCGAGTGGTCGCGGGGGTCGGGGCCCACGGCCATCGACTCGATCGAGATGCCGGCCCCGCCGAGGGCCGTCCCCACGAGGCCGATCATGCCCGGCCGGTCGTCGTTGTGCACGACGAGCATCGAGGACTTGGGCTCGATCTCGACGGCGTGGCCGTCGACCGCCACGATCCGGGTCTCGACCCGGGTGCCGATCGTCATGAGGGTCCCCGAAACGGTGTGCCCGTCGGAGCGCACGGTGATGAGGTTCACGTACTCGGGGGCCTCACGCGAGGCGCGCTCGGAGAAGGCGAGGTCGCGGTCGGCCGCGAGCTGGGGCGCGTTCACGAAAGAGACCCCCTCCTGGCCGGTGGACGAGAGAAGGCCCTTCAACGCGCAGAGCGTCAGGATCTTCGTACCGGCCCCGGCGAGCTCGCCGTGGTAGACGACCTCGAGGTCGGCCGGCTGGCCGTCGAGCAGGCCGCCGATGAACCGGCCGAGCAGCTCGGCGAGACCCATGAAGGGTCTAACCGAGTTGGAGACCTCCCCGGCCGACACGTTGACCGCGAAGGGCACGAAGTCGCCGGCGAGCGCCAGCTCGACCTGCTCGGCGATGGTGACCCCGGCCTTGTCTTGGGCTTCGACGGTGGAGGCGCCCAGGTGGGGCACGACCACGACCGAGGGCAGCTCGAACAGGGGCGACTCGGTGGTCGGCTCCTTCGCGAACACGTCGAGGGCCGCGCCCTGGACGTGGCCCGAACGGACCGCCTCGGCGAGGTCGGCCTCGTCGATGAGGCCGCCGCGCGCCACGTTGACGATTCGCACGCCGGGCTTGGTCTTGGCGAGGCTGGCCGCGTTGAAGAGCCCGACGGTCTCTTTGTTCTTGGGCAGGTGGATGGTGATGAAGTCGCTCTGAGCGAGCAGGTCGTCGAAGTCGACGAGCTCGACACCCATGTGGCGGGCCCGCTCCTCGGAGATGAAGGGGTCGTAGGCGACCAGGCGCATCCCAAAGGCCAGCGCCCGCTGGGCGACGAGCGCCCCGAT
>JAKCEK010000200.1 GCA_021838005.1 Actinomycetes bacterium | reverse complement strand
CGCCTTCAGCCACAGCCGGTCGTCGTCGTCGTCGAGGTCGAGGGGGTTCGGGTCGATCCCCACGCGCGCGCCCACCCGCGGCAGCGGCGTCACGCGATCGACGGGTCCCTCATCCTCGCAGACCAGGGTCAGCGGGTCGGCGTCGTCGCGGGCGCGCACCGGGAACCGGTCGAAGTTCAGGTTGATGCCCGCCGAAGTCCCGACGTCGATAACGGCCATCGTGTGGCCCGGCTCGACGAGGTCGCGCACCACCGCCTGGAGCACGGCGCTGCGGCCGGGCTCGTTCGTCTGGGTCGAGCGCCACATCTGCGCGCGCACGATCTCGGGGTCGTGGCGCACCACCTCGACGACGGCGTCGGCCACGACGTCGACGTCGGTCGCGACGCCGTGGCGGATCACCTCATAGACGGGCGTGAGCACGGGGTGGCCGAGCAGGGCCGCACGATGCAGGGCCGCGAGCACCAGCATGGGGTTGCGCTGTTCAACCCGCACGCTCGCGAGCAGCTTCAGCGCGACGTCGTCCGACTCGAGACGCGCGAGCAGCGCCGAGTAGAAGGGCAGCCGATCCAGGTCCTCGGGCGCGAGGGCGAAGTGGTAGCGCCGGCGCGCGTCGTCGAGGTCGAGCGCCTCCGTCGGCCGACCCGACTCGTCGGACACGTCAGTCCTCGCGCGCGAGGGCGCGCGCCGAGAAGGTCACGACCCGCGTCTCGGGGACGGCCACGGCCACCGCGCGACGCACCTCGTCGCCGATGCGCTCGCACGCCTCCACCGGGGTGTCCGGCGCGACGTAGACCTCGACCTCCACGAGCAGGGCTCGACCCGCCCACCGGCCCTTCGCGTGGACGTGGCTCACTCCCGCGACCCCGGTCGCCGCGGCCGCGGCCGCCTCAAGCGTCTCGGGCGACACCGCGTCGACCAGGCGCCCGACGACGTCACGGGTCACGCCGTAGGCCACGTGCGCCACGATCCCGGCGATGAGCAGGCCCGCCACACCGTCGGCCCATCGCAGACCGACGGCGACCGCGCCCAGGCCGAGCAGCGCCCCGGCCGAGGAGGCCGCGTCGATCCACGAGTGACGGGCGTCGGCGACGAGGGCGGCCGAGCGGATACGTCGGCCGACGCGCAGCTTGTAGCGAGCGACGAGGAGGTTGGCGGCGACGGCGACGGCCGCGGCCACGACGCCGACCCCCAGGTGCGAGGCCGTCGTCCCGTCGACCAGCTTGCGCACGCTGACAACGAGCGCGAGCGCCGCGCTCGCCCAGACCAAGAGGGCGACCCCGAGCCCCGAGAGGTCCTCGGCCCGATCCCAGCCGTAGGGGTGCGACGCCGTGGCCGGTCGGCGCGAGACGCGCAATCCAACGAAGACGATCGCCGAGGTGCCGACGTCGGCGAGGTTGTGCAGGGCGTCGCCCAGCAGTCCCGCCGAGTGGCCGAGGGCCGCCACCCCGAGCTCCAGGGCGCCGGCGGCGAACAGGCTGCCGGCCGACCAGGCCACCGCCCGATGGGCCGCTCTGCGGTCCTCGGACTCCCCGTCGTCGTTGATCCGCGGCGCCGGTCCCCACGGGGCGCACGAGCCGGCGTCGTGGACGCTCACGTCTCCCCCCGACGGCGCTCGCGGTGCCGGGGCGTCGGGGCGTGCCCGGAGTGGAAGAGCGCCTGCTCGGCGAGGGTTCGCACGTGTTCGTCGTCGGTCGAGTAGTACGCCCTCGTCCCGTCCCGGCGGACGGTCACGACGTGGGCGAGGCGGAGCTTCGCGAGGTGCTGGGAGACGGCCGCCGCGTTCATCCCGACGTGCTCGGCGAGCTCGTTCACCGAGTGCTCCCCGTGGAGCAGCGCCCAGACGATCCGCAGCCGCGTTCGGTCGGCGAGGAGCCGCATCGTCTCGACCGCGACGTCGACCTCGCGCGCGGACGGTTCTCTGACTATCTGCGTAGCCACGCAGATAACCCTAGCGGCGACGGGCGGGGTCGCGACCCTCAGAGGACTCGTCGACCCGCGGTGGCCAAGCCGACCGGTGCGGGTCGACCGGGGTGCCCCTCAGGCCGAGGGGCTCGTGGTGGAGGTGATGGGATTCGAACCCACTGCCTCTACATTGCGAACGTAGCGCTCTACCAATTGAGCTACACCCCCAACGAGAGGGCCATTCTACCCGAAGGCGCGCCGGGCCCCGTACGAGACGGACCGTGAGGGGGCCTCGGCCCACTCGTCGCGATCGTCCCACTCCTCGGCCCACCGGTCCCACCCGTCGGACGCCGCCGGAGTCGGCTCTTCCTCGTAGGACTCGGGCGCGTAGGTGACGCGCACCGGGTACTCACGCCGCGACGAGGTCCGCGCGCCGACCGAGAGGTAGCCCTGGCTCACGGCGAACAGCGCGAGCGCCACGTAGGCGACTACGAGGAGCCAGGCCAGGTACGCGAGGTCGGCCACGAGCGAGATCGAGGTCACGAAGGCGAGCGCGCTGAAGAACACCGCCGAGCCGACGAGGCCCACCGTGATGCGCCGTCGCTGAACGCGCGTCGAGGTCTCGCGACGCCGCGACTCCGTGGACGCGAGCGACGACTCGGTGGGGAACGTCGAGTAGGCCCGCGCGTAGTGGCTCGCGCTCGTCGGGCGGGTCGTGGCGCGCTCGGTCGGGCGCGTCGCGCGGTCGTGACCGACCGCGACGCGTACGTCGTGGTCGAAGTCGTAGTCCTCACTCCACTCCTCCCACGTGCCGCGCGACTCGAGTGAGCGGTACGTGT
>JAKCEK010000039.1 GCA_021838005.1 Actinomycetes bacterium | reverse complement strand
CACCGGCCACCACTACGACGACACGAAGCGCTACCTCGACGCCGCGTCGCTCACCGCCCCCGCGCGCCAGGCGATCGACGAGGGCAACGCCCGACGCATCTACCCCCGGCTCGACGCGCGCCTCGAGGTCCTACGACGATGACCCCGGCCTTCACGATGGACCCGGGCTGGCTCGTCTACTGCCCGAACCCCTCCCGACCGACCCTGGTCCTGCCCGAGGGGGCGGTCGACGCGCACTGCCACGTCTTCGGCCCGGGCGACGTCTTCCCCTACGCCCCCGAGCGCAAGTACACGCCCGGTGACGCCGGCAAGGACGCGCTCTTCGCGCTGCGCGACCACCTGGGCTTCGCCCGCAACGTGATCGTCCAGGCGACGTGCCACGGCGCGGACAACTCGGCGATGGTCGACGCCCTTCGCTCGAGTGACGGGCGGGCCCGGGGCGTGGCGACGGTGCGGCCCGAGGTCACCGACGAGGCCCTCGCCGAGATGCACGCGGCCGGCGTGCGCGGGGTCCGGTTCAACTTCGTGCGCCGCCTCGTCGACCCCAAGCCCGACGAGTACTACCGCTCGATCGTCGAACGGATCGCGCCGCTCGGCTGGCACGTCGTGGTCTACTTCGAGGCCGCCGACCTCGCGGAGCGCTGGGACCTCTTCACCACCCTCGGGGTGCCGGTCGTCGTCGACCACCTGGGCCGTCCCGACGTCCGACGCAGCGTCGACGGGCCGGAGTTCGGCCTGTTCCTGCGCTTCATGGAAGAGAACGAGCACGCCTGGGCCAAGCCCACGTGCCCCGAGCGGCTCTCGGTCGCCGGGCCGCCCTACGACGACGTGGTGCCCTTCATGCGCCGAGTGATCGAGCGGTTCAGCGACCGCGTGCTCTGGGGCACGGACTGGCCCCACCCGAACCTCACCCGCGAGATGCCCGACGACGGGCGGCTCGTCGACTTCATCGCGCGCGTGGCCGTGACCGAGGACCACCAACGTAGACTCCTCGTCGACAACCCGACGCGGCTGTACTGGGGGGATGATGGCTGAGCGACCCGACTTCGACGACATCCCCGGCACGACGGTCTTCACGGCCGAGCGCTCGCGCCGGGGGTTCCACCTGAACCAGTTCTGCATGAGTCTCATGAAGCCAGAGAACCGGGCTCGCTTCAAGGCCGACGAACGGGCCTACCTCGACGAGTGGCCCCTCACCGAGGCCCAGAAGGCGGCCGTGCTCGCCCGCGACTACAACGCCGCGATCGCCGAGGGCGGCAACATCTACTTCCTCGCCAAGATCTTCGCCACCGACGGCCGGTCCTTCGCCGACGCCGCGGCCAACATGACCGGCATGACCCCCGAGGCGTACCGCGAGATGATGCTCCACGGGGGCCGCTCCCCCGAGGGGAACCGTTCGATCAAAGAGGGGCGCTGATGGCCCGGATCACCGCGGGCGTCACCACGAGCCACGTCCCGGCCATCGGGGTGGCCATCGACCGCGGCGAGACGACGACCGACTACTGGGCGCCGGTCTTCGCCGGCTACGAGTGGAGCCGCAAGTGGATGGCCGAGAATCTCCCCGACGTGGTGATCCTCGTGTACAACGACCACGCGTCGAACTTCTCGCTCGAGGTCATCCCGACCTTCGCCATCGGCTGCGCCGAGAGCTACCGGGTCGCCGACGAGGGGTTCGGGCCCCGGCCGGTGCCCGAGGTCCAGGGCCACGCCGACCTCTCGTGCCACCTGGCCGAGCAGCTCATCCTCGAGGAGTTCGACCTCACGGTCGTGAATCGGCTCGACGTCGACCACGGCCTCACCGTGCCGATGTCGCTGCTGTTCGGCCAGCCCCAGGCGTGGCCGGTGCGAGTCGTGCCGATCGCGGTGAACGTCGTGCAGTACCCCCAGCCGACGGGGCGGCGCTGCTACGAGCTGGGCAAGGCGATCGGTCGGGCCGTCGCCTCGTTCCCCGAGGACCTCACCGTGCACGTCTGGGGGACGGGCGGGATGAGCCACCAGCTCCAGGGTCCCCGGGCGGGCCTGATCAACCCCACCTTCGACAACGCCTTCCTCGACCGCATCGTCGACGACCCCGAGCGGCTGACCCATATCGCCCACCTCGAGTACCTCCGCGAGGCCGGCTCGGAGGGGATCGAGCTCATCATGTGGCTCATCATGCGCGGCGCGCTGGGTGAACGGGTCACCCCGCTGCACCGCTTCTACCACGTGCCCGCGTCCAACACCGCCGTCGGGCACCTCGTCCTCGACGCCGGCTGAGCCGAGGGGGACCCGTGCGCATCGCCCTCGCCGGAGCCGGCGCCTTCGGCCTCAAGCACCTCGACGCGCTGGCGCGCATCGACGGCGTCGAGGTGGTCGCGGTCGTCAGCCGCCGACTCGAGCAGGCCCGCGAGGTGGCCGAGCGCTACGGCGTGCCCGCGGCCTACACCGAGCTCGACGACGCGCTGAACCGCAGCGACGTCGACGCCGTGATCTTGTGCACGCCGACCCAGCTGCACGCCGCCCAGGCCCTCGCGGTGATGAACGCCGGCAAGCACGTCCAGGTCGAGATCCCCCTCGCCGACCGCTACGACGACGCCCAGGCCGTCGCGGCCCTCCAGCGCACGACGGGCCTGGTGTGCATGGTCGGCCACACGCGGCGCTTCAACCCCAGCCACCAGTGGATCCACCAGCGCGTCACTGAGGGCGCCCTCACCCTCTACCAGATGGACGTGCAGACCTACTTCTTTCGCCGGACCAACCTCAACGCGCTGGGCCAGCCGCGCAGCTGGACCGACAACCTGCTCTGGCACCACGCCGCCCACACGGTCGATCTCTTCGCCTACCAGTGCGCCTCGCCGATCGTGGCGGCCCACGCGATGGCCGGTCCCCCCCACCCCGAGCTCGCGATCCCCATGGACCTGTCGATCCAGCTCCAGACGGCCCGCGGCCAGCTCTGCACCCTGTCGCTCAGTTTCAACAACGACGGACCGCTCGGCACCTTCTTCCGCTACATCGGCGACACCGGGACCTACCTCGCGCGCTACGACGACCTCGTGACCGGTCGCGACGAGCCGGTCGACGTGAGCCACGTGGCCGTCTCGACCGACGGTATAGAACTCCAGGATCGTGAGTTTCTCTCGGCCATCGACGAGGGCCGCGAGCCCAACGCGTCGGTCCACCAGGTCCTCGACTGCTACCGCGTCCTGGGCGAACTCGAGGCCCAGCTCTAGCCCGACGACGGCGCGGAGCCACGCGCTAGGTTGGCTCTGACCCATGGCCGCCACCCTGCCCTCCCAGCGCCCGACGTGGAAGGCGCTGGCCGCGCGCGCCCGCGAGGTCCCCACACACCACCTGCGCACGCTGTTCGCGGCCGACCCCTCGCGCGGATCCTCCCTGGTCGCTGAGGGTGCCGGACTCTACCTCGACTACTCGAAGAACCTCCTCGACGCCGAGGTCGTGGACCTCTTGATCGAACTCGCCGCCGAGTGCGGGGTCTTCGAGCGACGCGACGCCCTCTTCGCGGGGGCGCCGGTGAACTCGACCGAGCACCGCGCCGCCCTGCACAGCGCGCTGCGCCTGCCCGAGGGGACGTCGCTCGTCGTCGACGGCGTCGACGTCGCGGCCGAGGTCCACCGGGTGCTCTCGCGCATGCGGGCCTTCGCCGAGGACGTCCGCGAAGGTCGCCACACCGGCGCCACCGGGAAGCGGCTGACCAACGTGGTGAACATCGGGATCGGCGGCTCGGACCTCGGGCCGGTCATGGCCTACGAGGCGCTGCGCCACTACAGCGATCGCGACCTGACCCTGCGCTTCGTCTCCAACGTCGACGGCACCGACCTCGCCGAGGCCCTGCGCGGACTCTCGCCCGACGAGACCCTCTTCATCGTCTCCTCCAAGACGTTCTCGACCGCCGAGACCCTCACCAACGCAACCTCGGCGAGGCGGTGGCTCACCGACGCGCTCGGTGAGGCGGCCGTCGCGGCCCACTTCGTCGCCGTCTCGACGGCCGCCGAGCGGGTCGCGGCGTTCGGCATCGACCCCGCCCGGACCTTCGGCTTCTGGGACTGGGTCGGTGGGCGCTACTCGATGGAGAGCGCCATCGGCCTCTCGACGATGATCGCGATCGGCCCGCGCCGCTTCGCCGAGCTCCTGGCCGGCAGCCACGCCATGGACCGCCACTTCGCCACCGCCGCGCCCCGGGAGAACCTCCCGGTCCTGCTCGGGCTCATCGGGGTGTGGAACCGCACGTTCCTCGGGCACCCCGCCGTCGCTGTCTTGCCCTACGACCAGTACCTGCACCGCCTGCCGGCCTACCTCCAACAGCTCACCATGGAGTCCAACGGCAAGCACGTGACCGAAGAGGGGCTGCGCGTGGACTACCCGACCGGGGCGATCTACTGGGGCGAGCCCGGCACCAACGGTCAGCACAGCTTCTACCAGCTCCTCCACCAGGGCACCACCGTGGTGCCGGCCGACCTGATCGTCGTGGCCCAGAGCCTCAACCCCCTCGCGGGCCACCACGACCTCCTGGTCGCCAACGCCCTCGCCCAGGCCGCCGCCCTCGCCTTCGGCCGCCCGGCCGCCGAGGTGCGCGCGGCGGGCGCCGACGAGCCGCTCGTCGCGCACCGCCAGATGGACGGCGACCGGCCGACCAACGTGATCATGCTCGACCGGCTCACCCCCTACAGCCTGGGGTCCCTCGTCGCGCTCTACGAGCACGCCGTCTTCGTCCAGGGCGCCCTCTGGGGGATCGACTCGTTCGACCAGTGGGGGGTCGAGCTCGGCAAGCAGATGGCCGCGGCCATCGTGCCCGAGTTGACCGACGCGCCGACCGATCCCGAGCGGGACTCCTCCACGCGCGCCCTGATCGAGCGGTACCGAGCGAGGAGGCAACCGTGAGCGGTGCGCAGCTGGGCATGGTCGGACTGGGCCGGATGGGCGCGAACATCGTGCGCCGGCTGCTGCACGGGGGGCACCAGGTCGCCGCCTACGACGTGGACGCCACGGCCGTGGCCTCCGTGGTGGCCGACGGCGCGCGGGGTGCGGCCACGCTGGCCGAGCTGGTGGCGGCCCTCGAGACCCCGCGCACCGTCTGGCTGATGCTGCCGGCCGCCCTCACCCAGGGCGTCCTCGAAGAGGTCGCCGACCTGCTCGACGAGGGCGACATCATCATCGACGGGGGCAACTCCTACTACCACGACGACGTCGACCGGGCCGCCGCCCTTACGGCGCGCGGGCTGCACTACGTGGACTGCGGCACGAGCGGCGGGGTGTGGGGGCTCGAGCGGGGCTACTCGCTCATGATCGGCGGCGAGGACGAGATCGTCGCGCGCCTGGACCCGCTCTTTGCGACGATCGCGCCGGGCGAGGACGGCACCGCGCCCACCCCCGGGCGAGCGCCGGGCTCGACCGCTGCGCGCGGCTACCTCCACTGCGGCCCGGCCGGCGCCGGCCACTTCGTGAAGATGGTCCACAACGGCGTCGAGTACGGGATGATGGCGGCGATCGCCGAGGGCCTCTCGGTGCTGCACCACGCCGACGTGGGGCTCCACCCGGCCGAGGCCGACGCCGAGACCTCCCCGGTACGCGAGCCCGAGTACTTCCGCTACCACTTCGACCTGGCCGACGTGGCCGAGGTGTGGCGCCACGGCTCGGTGGTGAGCTCGTGGCTGGTCGACCTGACGGCCCAGGCCCTCGCCGGCTCGCCCGAGCTCGCCGAGTTCTCCGGCCACGTCGCCGACTCCGGCGAGGGCCGCTGGACCCTCGAGGCGGCGATCAACGAGTCGGTCCCGGCGCCGGTGCTCGCCTCGGCGCTCTTCGCCCGCTACGAGTCGCGCGACCGCGGCGCGTTCGCGGCGAAGGTCCTCTCGGCCATGCGCGCCGGATTCGGCGGCCACGTGGAGAAGACCGCGTGAGCCTCGAGCTACGGGTCCTGCCCGACGCCGAGACGCTGGCCGAGGTCGCGGGCGACTGGCTGGCCGGGGTGATCGACGCCCGGCGGACCGAGCGCAGCCCGGTGTCGCTCGCGCTCTCGGGCGGGACCACCCCCTGGGCGATGGTCGCCCATCTGCGCGACGTCGTTCGCTGGAGCGAGGTCGAGGTGTTCCAGGTCGACGAACGCGTGGTGCCGGTGACGAGCGAGTTGCGCAACTGGCGCCACCTCGAGGCGGGCCTCGGAGACTCCGGCGCCCGGCTCGTCGCGATGCCCGTCGACGAGCCCGACCTCGAGGCCGGCGCCCGCCGCTACGCCCAGTCCCTGCCCGAGCGGCTCGACGTCGTGCACCTCGGTCTCGGGGCCGACGGCCACTGCGCGTCGCTCGTCCCCGACGACCCCGTCCTCGCGGTCAGCGACCGCGCCGTGGCGCTGACCCACCCCTACCAGGGCCACCGGCGCATGACCCTGACCTACCCCACCCTCAACGCCGCGCGCCGCGTGCTCTGGCTGGTGAGCGGCAAGGACAAGCGCGAGGCGCTCGCGCGCCTCGCGGAGGGCGACCGTTCGATCCCCGCCGGACGCGTCGTCGCCGAGTCGCAGATCGTCTTTTGCGACGCGGCCGCCCGCGGGGAGTAAGGAGAGCCCGTGCCCAGTGCCCGTCCCCGTCCCGAGGACCACGTCATCGTCATCTTCGGGATCACGGGCGACCTCGCCCGCCGCAAGATCATCCCCGGCCTGTTCCACCTAGCCGCGGCGGGGCTGCTCCCCGCGAACTACCGGATCGTCGGGTGCGCGCGGCCCTCGTCGAGGATGAGCGACGACGAGCTGCGCGCCTACGCCTACGACGCGACCTGCCAGTTCGCCACCGAGAAGCCCGACGAGGAGGGCTGGCGCGCCTTCGCCGAGAACCTGCTCGCCGCGATCGACCCCGACGAGGGGCCCGACGGCCTCTCGGCGGTGATGGCCCGCGCCGAGGCGGCCATCGGCGGCGCGCCCCGGCGCCTCTACCACCTGGCCATCCCGCCCGACGCCATGCGCCAGGTGATCGAGCTGCTCGGCCAGAAGGGCCTCAACGAGCGGGGCCGGATCATCTGCGAGAAGCCCTTCGGGACCGACCTCGCCTCAGCGCGCGAGCTGAACCAGGAGATCTCGCGCCACTTCGACGAGAGTCAGGTCTTTCGCATCGACCACTTCCTCGGCAAGGAGTCGATCGACAACATCCTGGCCCTGCGCTTCGCCAATGAGCTCTTCGAGCCCCTGTGGCGGCGCAACCACGTGCGCTACGTCCAGATCGACGTCCCCGAGACCCTCTCGATCGAGGGCCGGGGCGCCTTCTACGAGGACACCGGCGCCTTCAAGGACATGGTCGTGACCCACCTCTTCCAGGTGCTCGGCCAGCTGGCCATGGAGCAGCCCACCTCGCTCACCGCCAAGCCCCTGCGCGACGAGGTCTCCAAGGTCTTCGAGACGATGCGCCCGCTCGACCCCCGCGAGGTCGTGCGCGGCCAGTACGAGGGCTACCGCGACGAGAACGGCGTCGCCAAGGACTCGACGACCGAGACCTTCATCGCGCTGCGGGCCTGGGTCGACAACGCCCGCTGGATGGGGGTGCCGTTCTACCTGCGCACCGGCAAGCGCATGGCCCAGAGCCGCCAGATCATCACCCTCGGGCTGCGCGAGCCCGTGATGGAGATCTTCCCCGAGCTCAAGGCCAACCCCAACCGTGACTCGAACAAGCTCATCATCGACTTCAAGGACCCCGGGTCGATCCACGCCGAGTTCCTGGCCAAGCAGCCCGGCCCGGAGATGGTGCTCGGCACGGCTCGGATGCACTTCCACTACCGCGAGAGCTTCCAGATATCGAACAACCTCGAGGCCTACGAGCGGCTCCTCATGGAGGTGATGCTCGGCAACCAGGCCCTCTTCACCCGCAGCGACGGGATCGAGCGGCTCTGGGAGGTCTCGGCGCCCGTGCTCGAGAGCCCGCCCCCGATCGAGTTCTACCCTCAGGGCACCTGGGGCCCGTACTCGATCGAGCGGATCATCGCCCCGCACCGCTGGACCCTGCCCCAGTGATCCGTCTCGTCCTCTCCGACGTCGACGGGACGCTCCTCACCTCCGACAAGCGCCTCACCGAGAGCGCGATGCGGGCGGTCGCCCTTCTCGAGGCGGCCGGGATCGCCTTCGCGGTCACGAGCAGCCGGCCCCCGCGCGGGCTCGAGGCACTCGTCGAGCCGCTTCGCCTGCGCCTGCCGATCGGCGCCTTCAACGGGGGGATGATCGTCACCCCCGAGCTCGCCGTCGACTTTGCGACCGCGATCGAGGAGCGCCACGTCGGCCCGATCGTCGACGACCTGCTCGCCGCGGGACTCTCGGTCTGGGTCTACCAGGGCGCCCGCGACTGGTTCGTGCTCGACCCCGAGGGTCCCCACGTGGAGCGCGAGGTCCACGCCGTGGGCTTCGCGCCCGTCGTCCTCGACTCGTTCGCGGACCTGGGCCGCGACGTCATCAAGGTCGTGGGCGTCTCGGACGACCCGGGCCGGATGGCCCACGCCGAGGCCGCGGTGCGCGCGAAGGCGGGAGAGTCGGTCTCGGCGACGCGCTCGCAGAGCTACTACCTCGACGTGACCGACTCGCGCGCCCACAAGGGGGCCGTCGTGCGCTACCTCGCCGATCGCCTCTCGATCCCGGTCGGTGAGATCGCCACGATCGGCGACGGCGCCAACGACCTCGACATGTTCGCCGTCTCGGGGGTGAGCGTCGCCATGGGCAACGCCTCGGCCGAGGTGAAGGCCGGGGCGACTCTCGTGACGTCCTCTCACGACGACGACGGTTTCGCCCGCGCCATCAGCGAGATCCTCGCCCCCACGCACTGAGCCGCCACCGTGAGGTGGCGGCTCAGTGCGCGACCGGAGTCGGTTACGGAAGCAGCGTGAAGCGCAGCGACGCCCGACGGCCGTTGGGCTCGATGACGACCAGCACGTGGACCCCGGCGCGGTTGCGCGGACTCGACGTGATGATGATCGTCAGCAGCGTGCCACTGTCGTGCGCGACCCGAGCCGTGAAGCCGGCCGTGTTGCTAATGACGCGCGGCGCGCCGTAGAAGCCCACACCCGAGACCCGGATGACCATCCGGTGGCCCATGTACACCGGGCCGATCACGCGGTAGGCCTTCAGCAGCTGTGCGCCGATGGTGACCGTCGTCGCCGCGGACGTCGCCAGGGCGTAGGTGCCGCTCGCGGCCTTGGTGGCGGTCACGAGGCAGGTACCCTGCGAGGTCGTCGTAAGGTTGCCGTTCACGATCGCGCAGCCCTTCGCGGTGCCACTCACGACCGTGTAGGTCACGGCACCCGTCCCGGCCCCGCCCGTCGTCGTCAACTTGAGCGGCGTCTTGAAGTAGCCCGTGGTCGAAGAGACGACGAGCGTCGGCTGGGGCTGACCGACGGTCACCGTCGCCGTGGCCCCCGTGAGGACCCTCGAGGCGTCGGCGGCCGCCAGGATGCAGGTGCCCGGGGTCGTGATGATCACGTCACTGAACGAGGCGACGCCACCGGTCGCCGCCACCGAGGTCACGCCGGTGAGCGTGCAGTTCGACGAGGTGATGGTGACGGTGTCCGTGCTCCCGACGCTGGTGGAGGCGACGTTCCCGTAGGCGTCCTCGACCGAGACCGCGAAGGCCGTCAGTGGCGTCGACAACGATCCGAACGTGGTGGGCGGCGCCGTTGTGAAGACGAGGTGGGTCGGCGTACCGGCCGTCACGGTGATCGCGGTGCTCGTCGCCGCAGCGATGATCGCCGGGGCCGTCGCGTCCGTCGCCACGATCGTGCAACTGCCAGCCTTTTGGAAGCTCACGTTACTGAAGGTCGCCGTTCCGTTGACCTCGGCCGCGGTCGTCGTGCCGTAGAGGGTGCACGTGGAACTGATCGTCACGGTGTCGCTGGTGTTCGATCCCACCGTCTGGACGGTCCCGTTGCCCGACTCGGTCGAGACCTGGAAGGCGGCCATCACGGCGCCGGCCGCGCTCGTCGTCGGGGGCTGAACTGAGAAACCGAGCTTCGCCGGGCTGTTGGTACTGGTGAGGGTGCCCAGTGAGGAGACGCTCAGCGGGTGCGTCGCATCGGTCGCGACGAGGGTGCAGTTCGTCGTGACAGAACCGGTGAACATCACGTTAGAGAACGTCGCCACCCCATTGGACGCCGCCACGTTCAGCGAGGCTGCCGTGACGGTGCAGTTCGGCGACGTGAGGGTGATCGAGTCAGCGTTGCCCGTTCCGCCCGAGGCGCTCTCGATGGTGCCGTTGGCGTCCTCGACCGCGACCGCCACCGACCCGAAGGTCACGCCGTAGGTCGCCGTCGCCGGCGGCGAGGTCGTGAAGGCGAGCTTCGCCGGGGCTCCGACGACCGAGATCGTGGTGCTCGTCGCCGGCGTGTACGGGGTGGTGGAGTCGGTCGCGGTCAGCACGCATTTCAGGTTGCTCGCACCGGTCAAGGTGATCCCCGAGAACACGGCGGCGCTCGTCACCCCCGTCAGGGTGGTGGTTCCCCCGAGCGCGCAGCCACCGGTGCTGGTCGACAAGACGATGTTGTCGTTGAGTCCCGACACGGCGTTGTTATAAGAGTCGGTGACGGTCGCCGTGGCTCCGAAGGTCCCCCCCGAAACCACGGCGCTGGGCGGCTCCGTGGTGAAGAGCAGCTTCTGGGGCGTACCCGCGACGATCGAGATGCCGGTCACCGCTTCCGTAGCGTTGGCGGTCGAGTCCGTGGCGGTCACCGTGTAGGTCCCCGCGGTATTGATGTAGAAGTTGGTAAACGTGGCGTCACCGCCCGCGTTGGCCGTCACCGTGGCGTTGAAGTACACCGGGTTGGCCGGTCCGCCCGAGAGGCTCAGCGTCACCGTGTCGCCCGAGGTCGCCCCAGAAACCTCGATTGCTGGAGACTGTTTGGCCCCCGCAACGGTTCCGCTCACGGGCAATTGAGCCCAGCCGAGGGTTACGACCGCACCGGCCACGCTGGCCGTCGCGAACACGAGGCCGGCCGACACACCCACTACCGCCGTCGCGACCGCGACGAGGGCGCGGACCTTCGAGCCGAGCCTGGGGGCCCACGATCGATGAGCCGTCACTGTACGCATGAACTCTCCTTATCGCTCTGATAGCGGCGCGCGAGAAAAGGTCGCACCAACTGCTGGTTATGTTTCTACCACCACTTCCTTACAGAATCCTGCCAATGGCCTGGTGTTTTCCTGCCAATCGACACGCTCCACGGCGCGGCCCCCACAGTTGTTGGGAGAAGACGACGTCCCGCCGGTCCCCTCGTCGTCGCGGGTCACCGCCAACCCCGGCGGGTCGAGGGACACCGCTCGACGCGCAGGGGGCTCTGTCACTCGGTCGGAGAAGATCTCCGAGTCATCGACGCGTCGGGCGTCGGCTCGAACCTCGCCGCGCGCACCATCTGCTTTAGACGACGATGGGCCACCTCACGAAGGAGACGCCGCGGCGTGGCGCCGTCGACGAGGGTGAGGGTGTGCGAGACACCCCAAGGGCCCTGCCCCGCGACGACGTGAGACCCGTGGCCCGTCCGGTCCGACGAACGCCCGAACCGAGGCCGCGACGCCATCCCCCCGGCACGCCGGGCCCGAGCGACGTCCCCGGAGAACCGGCCGGTATCACGGCGAGGTCGCCGCCCCGGGGGTTCACCCGGGTGGGCCCGACGACGACACGGGGCCGTCCACGACGACCCGAACGTCGCCCGGTTCGAAGGGCCACCCGTAGCCCGACGACAGAGCGGGCCGGTGCGTTCGGCCCGGGAATCTCACGAGAAGGTTGGCGCCGAGCACCCTCGACGGTGCCCCGCTGCACTAGGTCCTCAGGGCCGTCGCGACGTGTCCCCGGTGGCACCCGCGGCCCGTCCACCCACCACGAACGTGGGCTCCACGCGCGCTAGGGGCGTCGCGCCCGCCCGACCAGTCTCCCACCCCGTGGGCCGAGGACCACGGCGAACGCCCGGCGTCTTTCGGTCAACGCGCACGCCCTTCCCCACCGGCAGTCGGTGAATTCAGGGGATCGTCTCCTCGCGCCAGTGGAGACCGTGGTCACTCGACACCATCAGTCGCGGCGCCGCGTACGGGCTCGGGTTGGCCGTGCAGATGATCGCCCCGTGGGCAACATCGGAGAACGTCTCTGAGGTG
>JAKCEK010000038.1 GCA_021838005.1 Actinomycetes bacterium | reverse complement strand
GACGGCGCAGGCGCAGCCCGCGTGCAGCGGGGGATAGAGCGACCCGCTAGGGAACTTCTCGCCCGCGCGGTGGTCGCGGGCCTCGGCGTCGCGGGCGCACAGGTCGCACGGCGGGTCGCCGGGCGCGACCGCGAAGCGCAGCGGCGAACCGACGCTCGCCGCCACCACGCCCGCGTTGAAGGCCCGGCGCGCCACGTCCGCGCACAGCCGCTCGACGCGCGCGCCGCGCCACTCCCGGTAGGCGGCGTTGGCCCGCTCGGCGCCGTCACCCGCGCCCTCGGTGAGGATGCGCTTGCGCAGCGCGATGACCACCGTGACCGCGAGGTCGGCCGTGCACTCCTCGAGCGTCTCGCGATCGACGAGCGCGTCGTGGGCGGCCCCCGTCCCGCGGGCGAACGCCACCCCGGCCGCGCTCGCGTGGGCCAGGGCCTCGTAGGCCGCGTCGGCGTAGCGCGAGCGCTGAGTGCGCTCGTCCTCGAGCTCGGTGGTGATCATGCCCGTCACGTCGCGCAGGCGCTCGAGCGCCACGTTCTGGTCGTCCTGGAGCGCCCGCTTGACCCGTCGGGTGAGGACCGCGAGGGGTTCGGCGAGTGACGCGTCGCGCCGGTGGAAGAGCTCGTCGTCGGGGGTCTCGGGTCGCCGCGACGCGGCGCGCTTGGGAGCGGGCGCGCTCGCGCCGCGCTCTTCGAGGGTGGCCTTGCGCAGCCGGGCGAAGATCTCGTTGACCACGTCGGTCCCCGACATCTCCTCGCCCTCGGCGCCCCCGGCGGGAGCGTGAGCGGGGGCCCCGCCGGACTCGGCGCGGGCGCGCCGGCGGGTCCGCGGTGTCTCCTCGGTCGGTGACGCCTCCCCGGACGCGCGCGCGCCCGTGACGGCGGATGCCTCGAGGGGAGCGGTCACGACCTCGGGCACCTCGCGCAGCGGGGTCCCGGCGAGGAGGTCCTCCTCGGTCGGCTCGGGCGCGGGGGCCAGCTGGCGCAGGGCCTCGGCGGCGGCGGCGCGAGCGACCTCGTCGGAGGTCGCGACCTCGGCGAGCACGTCGTCGACCCGCTGGCGCACCGAGGCGATGAAGCCGTTCAGCGAGTCGCGCGCGGCGCGCAGCTGCTCGATCTGCAAGTGCAGCGCCTTGCGCTTGACGGCGAGGTCGTTCAGCACCGACCGGCGCGCGCCGGTGGCCTGCTCGACGATCGCGCGACCCTGCTCGCGGGCGCGCTCGATGAGGGCCTCGCCGTTGACCTTCGCCGACTCGATGAGCCGCTCGGCCGCGAGGCGGGCGTCGTGGTCGATCTGGGCCGCGGTGTTCTCGGCCTCGGTGACGAGGGCGGCGGCGCGCTCTTGGGCCTCGACGAGGTAGGCCGCCCCGCGCTGCTGGCTCTCGGAGAAGATCAGGGCGGCACGCTCTTGGGCCTCGGCGGTGACCCGGCCGGCCTCCTCGTGGGCCGAACGCAGGATCGCCGCGCTCTGGGCGCCCAGCGCCCCGGCGAGGGTCGCCTCGTCGAGCACCGGGTTGGCCGCCTGGCGGCGGGCCTCGGCGACCTGCTCGTGGAGCTCGCGCACCCGGCTCTCGAGGTGGGCCATCTCGCGGGCCGCCGCCTCGAGGTGCATCCGGACCTCGTTGGGGTCGTACCCGCCCTTGCGCACGACGTTGAAGCTCACCCGGGCGAGATCGGCGGACGTGAGGCGATTCGAGGAGTGGATGCGCCGATCGTCCATCCCTTAGAGCCTACGGCGTCGGACCTCGTCGTCGGGGCCCTTAGCCGGCCGCGGTCCGGGGCGCCGTGAGGGGGTGAGGGGCCCGTCCACCGAGGGAGCGCAGGTCGGCGAGCGCCTGGGCGAGGGTCGTGACCCCGAAGACCCGCAGTCCGGGCGCGCCCGCGCGCGCGGCGCCCACCTCCGAGCGCGGCACGAGAAAGACGCGCGCCCCGGCCCGCTCGACGGCGACGGCCTTCTCGGCCACTCCGCCCACGGGGCCGACCGCCCCGCCCACGGCCATGGTGCCCGTCGCCGCCACGTCGTGGCCCCCGGTGATCGAGTGGCGGCTCAGGAGGTCGACGAGGGCGAGGGTCATGGCGAGCCCGGCCGAGGGCCCGCCGATGTTGGCGGTATCGATGCGCACGGTTGCCGGGAGGCGGTAGGCGACGTCGTCCTCGAGCGTCACCCCGAGGAAGGAGCGGTCGGGTCCCGACACGCCGGGACAGCCACTCGACCCGACCCCCGCGGGGGGCGCGGCCGTGGTCAGCGTGACCCGGCGCACCGGGCGCCACGAGAGGACCCCGGACGACGAGATGCGCACCGGACGGACACCGAGTCGCACCACGCTGCCCGGAGCGAGCCCGTGGAGGGCGGCGACGAGACCGCAGGCGTCGCCGACGGGGCGGCCGGCGACGGTCGTCACGACGTCGCCCACCGCGAGCCCGGCGCGCGACGCGGGCGAGGGGACCACCACCCCGGTCAGCGTCGCGCCGGACCGGGCGGCCGGGACCCGCCAGCCGACGGTCCGGAAGGCCTCGACCTCGGCGGCGAGCTGGGCGTCGCGCATCTGGAGGTACCCCTGGGCCGCGAGCTCCGAGGTCGGCACCCCCGGCGGCGTGAGGGCGTCGGCGGGGACGAACTGGACGTGGCTGGACAGGTGCAGCGCGAGCCACGACAGGGCGTTCACCTGCTGAAGGAAGACGTCGGTGAGGTAGATGCGCCCCGGGTGGCGGGCCGTCGCGACGCCGTGGACGCTCACCAGCGGCGCGACCGGCGTGGCGTTGCCCGGAGTCAGCGCGTACTCGTTGAGCGTGACCCGCCCGAGCACGACCCAGGCCACCGCGACGACGAGGACGACGCCGGCCGAGGCGCGCCAGCGCCGTCGGGCGCGGTCGGGTGGTGGAATGGGGGCGTGGCCGACGATGCGAACACGGTAGCGGGCGGCCTCGAGGCGCTCGTGCGCGCCGGTCACGACACCGGGGTCGCGTCCCGTACCCGGCTGGAGGCGGCCCTCACGGGAGGGACGACGCGCGAGCGCGTGGTCGCCCTGCGCGGGCTCGCCCGTCGCGGCGAGCTCGACGCGGTGCGCTGGTGCGCCCTGATCGCCGACGCCGACCCCGAGGTGCGGCGTGAGGCGCGCGAGCAGGCCGGGCGCCGAGCGCCGGGCACGCCGGCGTTGCGCGAGGCCCTCGTGCGCGGACTCGACGACGGCGACGCGCTCGCGGTCGACGCCGCGGCCTACGCCCTGGGTGAAGTCGGCGACGGCTCCGCCGTCCTACCCCTCGCGCGGGTCGCGCACGGCCACGCCGACCCGCGCTGTCGCGAGTCGGCGGTGGCGGCGCTCGGGGCGATCGGCGACCCCCGGGGGCTCGCGGCGGTGCTCGGCGCCCTCAACGACCGGCCCCCGGTGCGCCGGAGGGCGGTGGTCGCCCTCGCCGCCTTCGAGGGGCCCGAGGTCGAGGCGGCGCTGGAGCGCGCTCGTACCGACCGCGACTGGCAGGTGCGCGCCGCGGCCGAGCAGCTCGGCGGCGCGCCGGGCTCTGAGTCCGGCTAGCTCAGCGGTCGGCGGCGCGCAACAGGGCGTGCAGCGAGGCCATCTCCTCGAGGCACGCGCGCAGCCCCTCGATGACGACGAGGTCGGGGTGCGCGGCGACGGCCACCTCGACGCCGGTACTGGTCGCGACCAGCTCGTCGAGGTCGGCCAGCTGGGCCATCCCGCCCACGAGGGTGAGCCCGCGCGCGCTGACGTCCTGGGAGAGGTCGGGGGCGGTCTCGGCCAGGCACTCCTGGATCATCCGCACCGTGGCGGCGATCACGTCCGCGAGGGCGGTGTTGACGAGCTCGGCGGTCACCTCGACCTCGACGAGCTCGCCACGGTCGACCGAGCGCGCCCGCATCACCTGAGACATCCCGAGGGACCGGCCCCGAGCCGAGGCGAGCAGGCACTTGAGCTCCTCGACCGCCGTGGGGGCGATCACGACCCCCAGTCGGGTGCGCAGCGCCGTGGCGATCGCCGCGTCGATGTCGTTGCCGCCGAGGCGCCTCGCCCCCGCGCTCACGATCCCGCCGAGCGAGATGACCGCCGCCTCGGAGGCCCCCGCCCCGAGGACCGTCACCGCCGAGCCCACCGGGTCCTGGACCGGGAGGCCGAGACCGATCGCCGCGGCGAGCGGCGCCTCGATGAGGCTCACCTCGCGGGCGCCGGCCTGGATCGCGGCCTGGCGCAGGGCGCGCCGCTCGATGGCGGTCGCGAGCGACGGGACGCTCATCACGGCCCGGGCGCGGCTCAGCTTGGAGACCCCGGCGCGCTCGAAGAGGTGGGCGATGAGCCGGGCCGTGACGTCGAAGTCGATCGTGGCGCCCTGGGCGAAGGGACGAAAGACGACGACGTGACGCGACGTGCGGCCCACGACCTCGCGCGCGCCGTGACCCACGTCCACGACGTCACCGGTGCTCGTGTCGATCGCGACCAGCGTCGGCTCGTCGACGATCACGCCCCGTTCGGCCGTCGCCAGCCGCGTCTGGGCGGTCCCGATGTCGAGCGCCACGTCGAGGGCCACGGTGCACGATGTTAGGGCGACCCACGAGGTGCCCCCACCGCTCGGTAGCCTGGCCGGGGTGGCGGACGGGGATCGGCGGTGGGGATGGTGGCCTCGTCGCCACCGACGGCCGGGCCCCGACACGCGCCCGTGGGTCCACCCGAGCGAACTGCCGAGGTTCGAGGACCTCGAGCCGCGGCGGCCCTCGCCCCGGTCGCGCCTGGCCCGCGCGGTGGCCCTGCTCGTCGCGGTGCTCCTGGTCACCGGGGGGACCGTCCTCTTGGCGAATCGCGGCACCCCTCCGACCACGACGACGACGCACCACAACGTCGCCTTGGACGCCCTGCCGGCGATCGCCCGCTCGGTCGCGGCCGACACGGTCGACCTGACGATCATCACCAACCACGGGATGACCACCGCCGCCGCGCTCGTCCTACCCGGTCGTCTCGCGGTCACGACGGTGCGCATCCCCGCCAACGCCCTCGTCAAGGGCACCAACGCCCGGCGCGTGGACTTCGCGGTGTCGCTCATCGGGCGCGACGACGTGATGGGCTTCTCGGTCGTGCGACTCGGCACGGAGGTGGCTCCGGTCCGCCTCGACCCGATGCCGGCGAGCGCCGCGGTCACCGTGGTGGCGCCGGTCGTGCCCTACCTGCTCGCCCGACCGCGATACGACTGGGCGGTGACCACGCTCGGCGACCCCTACAACGACTCCCAGGGGGTGGTGCGCTACCTCGCCACGCCGTCGGGCCGGGCGCTGTGGGGGCTGCGCTACGCCGTGGCGGTCGACGCGCGGGGCCGGGTCGTCGCGGTGCTGTCGGCCGACCGCCAGTGGTACGGCGCGCAGTTCGTGGCGCGCGTCGCCGAGGTGCTCGAGATCGGCCGGGGCTGCCACGCCGACGTCGGGTTCACCGGCGCGTCGGTCCAGGGCGGCGGCGTCCGGCTCCTCACGGTCACCCCCTACGGACCGGCCGCCCACGCGGGGCTGCGCCGCGGTGACGTCCTCATGACCTGGTCGGGACGGGAGACCGACGACGTCGCGACCCTGCGCTCGATGATCTACCTGACCCCGGCCTACACGACCGTGAAGGTCACCTACCTGAGGGGCCGCGCACTGCACACGACGACGGTCACCCCGGTCTGCCCCTTTAGAGTGACCCCGTGACCCAGAACCCCTTCGGCGAGATGTTCGGGGACATCTTCTCGCTCCTCGGTCGCCAGGGGCCCGACGCCTGGTACCAGGCGGCCCAGCAGCTCGCCGTCTCGGTCGCCCGGGGCGAGGACGGCGACCCCAATCCCTCACCGGTCGAGCGTCCGCGCCTCGAGGAGTTCGCCCCCCTCGTGGCGCGCCACGTGGCCACCCTGCTCGGCACCGACGTCGACGCGTCCGTCGAGGGAGCCACGCGCACGTCCCTCGCGCTGGCGGCGCTCGCCCAGTGGCGTCCCCTGCTCGAGCCGCTGGTCGGGGCGAGCGGGTCGGTCCCCGCCCTGCCCGAGGGGGACGAGGGTGCCCTGGTGGCCCAGATGGCGGCGACCCTCGGCCCGCTCCTCACGGGCTTCCAGACCGGGTCGGTCGCCGGCCACTTCTCCGAGCGCGCCTGGTCCCTCGCGGCGCTGCCCCTGCCGCGCGTCGACGGGCGCCACCTGATCGCTTTGAACAACCTCACCCGCTTCGCCGACGCCTGGAGCCTGGGTCACGACGAGGTCCTCGTCTTCGCCCTGGCCCAGGAGTTCGTCGCCTCGCGGGTCCTCACCCAGCCCGGCACGGGCGACGCCCTGCGCGCCCTCTTGCTCGACGCGGTCGGCGAGGCCCGGGCCGTGCAGGGGGACATCCTCGGCCGGCTCCAGTCGCTCGCCGACGGTGGCGACCTGACCGCGCTCATGAACGACCCTTCGTCGCTGCTCGAGGGCCTCGAGGTGCCCGACGACAGCCGCGCCACCCGGGCGATCAACGCCGCCACGGCGGTCCTGGCGGCCTACTTCAACGTCGTCGCTCAGTCGGTGACCGAGACCCTGCTCGGCCCGCGTCCGGCGCTCGCCGAGGCCGTGTTGCGCCACCGCCTGAGCGACGCCCGGGGCGAGGACGCGGCCGCGGCGCTCTTCGGGATCTCGCTGCAGGGACCTCACGTGGACGCGGCCGCGCGCTTCGTCGCCACCCTCGAGGCGGACCACGGCCTGGAGGTGTTCGGCGCCCTGCTGCGCGTCGACGGGCTCGCCACCGACGCCGAGCTGGGCGAGCCCGAGGCGTGGCTCGAGCGCGTGACGACCTCGCCGTTGGCCTAGGCCTGAGTGGGCTCCTCGTCGTAGCCGAGGTTCCACTCGACGATCAACGCCTCGCGCTCGGCGTCGCGGTTCACCCGCTCGCGGTTGCGCCGGAACTGGGGGTCGTGGGGGGGCAGGAAGCGCAGGCGGGCGTCCGCCCGGTCGACGAAGGCCTGGATCTGCTCCTCGTCGCCGTAGACCATCCGGCACTCCCAGTGGGGCGCGACCGGACCCAGGTAGACGATCTGGACGTGGCCGACGGGCTCGACGACCTCGGTGCTCTCGCTGGTGGGGACCTGGCTCACGGCGCTCCTCTCGAGATCAGTCTACCCCTGACCTGGCCCGGGGCCCCCGGGGCGACGCCCCCGGCGGGGGCCGGCGAGGGCGCGAGGTCTCACGAAATGTACAGGATCGCGGACCCCCGACCTGGCTAGGGTGAGGACGAAGGAGGTCCCATGGACACCGAGTGGATGGCCGACGGACTGTGCCGGAACTACCCCGCCGAAACCTTCTTCCCCCGCGACGGCGTGGGGGTCATCGCCGCCCAGCGGATCTGCTCCAGCTGCCCCGTCGCACACGCGTGCCTCGAGTACGCACTGGCCAACCACGTCGACCACGGCGTGTGGGGCGGCAAGAGCGAGCGTGAACGCCGTCGCATCGCGCGCGAGCGCCGACGCCTCCGGGTGAGGGGCGCCGCCTCGTAGCGGTGCTCGAGTGCGTCGCTAACCTCTCGGTCCCCTCGCGCGACGAGGCCGACGTGCTCGGCGCCTTCGCCGGCCCGTCGCTGCGCGACCTCCACCACGACGCCGACCACGGTCGGGCCGTCCTCACGCTCATCGGCGAGATCGCTCCCCTCGAGGTCGACCTCCACCGGCTGGCCCGGGTCGCCGCGGCCCGACTCGACCTGACCGGCCACGTCGGCGTGCACCCCCGCCTCGGCGCCCTCGACGTGGTTCCCTTCGTCTCGCTCGAGGGCGACCTCGACGCCGCCGTGCGCGCGCGCGACGACGCGGCGGCCTGGGTCGCCACCGTCCTCGGCGTGCCGGTCTTCCTCTACGGACCGCTCGCCGACGGCACGGTGCGCACGCTGCCCGAGGTGCGTCGCCGCGCCTTCAGCGACCTCGCCCCCGACCGCGGACCGGGCCGGGCCCACCCGCGCCTCGGCGCCAGCGCCCTCGGGGCGCGCGGGATCCTCGTCGCGTGGAACCTGCGCCTTCGCCACACGACGATGGACGAGGCCCGCGAGGTGGCCCGGGCGCTGCGCGGGCCCCACGTGCGGGCGCTGGCCTTCGCCCTCGGGGCCGGCCCCCAGGTGAGCTGCAACCTCCTCGACCCCCTCGTGGTGGGTCCGAGCGAGGTCTACGACGCGGTGGCCGCCCGTCTGGGCGAACAGCGGGTGGAAGGGTGTGAGCTCGTCGGCCTCGCGCCGAGGGCCCTGCTCGAGCGCGTCGAGCCCGCCCGCTGGGCGCGCCTCGGGCTGAGCGACGCCGCGACGATCGAGGCGCGGGTCGGCTCAGCCGGCCTTGGCCCGGCGCTCGAGGGCCCGGGCGCGCCGTAGCCGACGCCGCTCGCGCTCGCTCATACCGCCCCAGATGCCGAACTTCTCGCCGTTGTCGAGGGCGTACTCCAGGCACTCCTCTTTGACCACGCACCCCCGGCAGACCTCCTTGGCCTCACGGGTCGAGGCCCCGCGCTCGGGGAAGAACAGGTCGGGGTCGACGCCCATGCAGTTCGCGCGGGCCTGCCACCCCCGGTCCTCGAGGCCACCCAACAGTTCGACGATGTCCACGTTCCCTCCCTGTCGGCCGCTCACGCCACCGGTGTAATTACAACCGTGTCATTGTGACCCGACCGGGGCCCCCAGCGCAAATGGAAACTGAGAGGTGCCTAGACGGCCCTCCGGTGGCTGACGAAGTCGTCGAGGACGTAGGCGCCCAGGTCGTCGACGTCGGTGTAGAAGAGCCGCCCGCCGTTGACCCGGGCGATCTGCGCGACGAAGGGGAACTGGCTGCGCTCGATGTCGAGGGCGAAGGTGTTGATGGTGATCCCGGCGCGCGTGCAGCGCAGCACCTCGGCCATCGTCTTATCGAGCGTCTCGCGCACCGGCGGCCACGCGAAGAAGGGCTCGCCCGTCGCGGTGAGGTGCGCGGTCGGCTCGCCGTCGGTCACCACGACGATCTGGCGCTCGCCGCGTTCGTTGCGCAGGAGGTGACGCGAGAGGGCCAGCGCGTGCTGGAGGTTGGTGCCGTAGTTGTGGTCGATGGTGAGCGACGGGATGTCCTCGATCCGCAGTTCCACGGCCCGCTCCCCGAAGCCGACCACGGTCACGTAGTCGCGCGGGAAGCGGCTCGCGATGAGCTGGGTGAGCGCGAGGACCATCTTCTTCGCCGGCACCAGGTTGCCCCGCATGGCCATCGACAGCGAGAGGTCGATGGCGAAGACCGTCGCCGAGCGGCGCAGCGCCTCGTACTCTTCCACCTCGAAGTCGTCGGGGTGCAGGTGCACGGGGGTTCCCGGGCCCTGGCGCACCAGCGCGTTGTACAGGGTGTGGCCGAGGTGCAGGGTGACCGGGGCGCCCGGCTCCCACGGCGTGGAGGTCTCCTCCCGGTCCCCCCCACGCGCCAGCGTCGCGCTCGCGTGGCCCGCGAGCACCGGCGTGTCGCGCAGGCGCGCGAAGAGGGCGCGCAGCGCCAGCTGGCCGACCTGGCGCACGCCCTTCGCGCTCAGCTCGAGCCGGCGACCGTTGCGGTCGACGAAGCCGCTCTCGCGTAGCGCGAGCAGGGCGCGTTGGAGCCGCACGACGTGACGGGCGGCGTCGTCGCCCAGGTGACGGCGGATCGCCTCGACGTCAACCTCGGGCAGTCCCTGGACGGGGTCGGCCCGCCCGAGGAAGTCCTCGAGCTGGCGCAGCTGCCCGAGCTGCTCGAGGGCGTCGGCCGAGCGCGCGAACGACGCGCCGTCGCCGCGCACCCGATGGGCCCGGTTCCAGTCGATCTGCGGCGTCGCCTCGCGGAGGTTCGCCGTCAGTCGCGTGAGCGAGAAGCCCAGGTCGAGGTCGCCCAGCAGCTGGTCCATCAGCGAGCGCAGCTCGGCCTGCTGGTCGGCCGACAGGGAGTTGAACATCGCCTCGGCGGCGGCGGCCCGCTCGGCCATCATCGCCACGACGTCCTCCAGGCTCTCGGCGCCGGGAAAGTAGTCGCCGAAACGCCCCATGAACTCCTCGAAGGACGGATCGAGCGGCTCGCCCCGACGGTCCTGCTCGATCATGGTCGAGAGCGCGTCCATCATCTCGCGCAGCCGGGCGAGCTCGACGGGGTCGGGCCGGCCGAGGAACTCCTTGGACTGGCGGAAGTAGGTGTCGAGGACGTCGCGCTCGAGCTCGGCCCTCAGCCGCTCGTACTCCTCGCGCGCCTCGGCCGAGACGAACTCGTACTCGCGATACTCGCCGAGCCGCTCGGTGAAGCGCTCGCTCATGAGTTCGCGCTGCATCCGGCGCTGGTCCACGAGGTCGCGCGTGACCTCGCGGCGGCGCTCGTCGCCCGAGGCCTGCGCCTCCTCGAGTAGCCCCTCGAGGCCGAGCGCCTCGAGCGACTCGACGTGCTCGAGCCATTCGCGATAGCGCTCGAGCTCGCCGGACGGATCGGCCTGGGCCTCGAGCTCGCGCCGGCGCCGTCGCGACCGGTCGAGCAACTCGGTCAGCCCCTCGACGTGCTCGCCGGTCCCGGTCTCGAAGCCCTCGCGCAGCAGCCGGTCGAGGGCCGCCTCGAGGTCGCCGTCCTCGAGGAGGTCGTCGACCAAGCGTCCGAGGAGGTCCTCGGCGTCGACGTCGTCGAACTCGTCACCCTCGCCGACGCGGCGGAACCGGTAGCGGACGGCCACTACCGCGCCCTCGAGCGGTAGAGCGCCCGAGCCCCGGAGGCGTCCTTCGCGAGTCGCTTGGTGAGGTAGAGCCCCTCGAGGAGGAACTCCAGGGCCGAGGCTCGCTCCCCCGCCCCGGCGCCGGGCCCGGCGAGGCGCTCCACGGGGGCCGCGAGCACCGGCAACGCCTCAAGGGCGGCCGCGTACTGCGCGTCGGGCAGGTCGTCGCCCGTGTGCACGACGACCTCGCCGTTGAAGGCGGCCACGATCTCGGGCGCCTCCTCGAGCAGGACGGTCTCGGCGAAGCACTGGCGCACCGCCAGGGCCACCAGGGCCGACACGACCTGGTCGGCGTCGGCGTCGTCGAGGGTGTCGAGCTCGATCTTGCCCTGGGTCGACTGGACGAGCGCGCTGAGGTCGCTCACCCGCGGCACCACCGCCGCGTCACCGGTGCGCAGGGCGCGTCGCAGGGCGTTCGCGACGACGACCTCGTAGTTGGCGATCGACAGGCGCACCGAGACCCCGGACTTCTGGTTGATGGCGTTGGAGCGGCGCGCGACGTGGCTGACCCGAGCGACGATCTCCTCGATGAACCAGGGCACCACGAGGGGCACCGGCGTCACCGGCACGCGGGCCTCCTGCTTGACGATGGCGATCTCGGTGGACAGGTCGTCGGGGTAGTGGGTGCGGATCTGGCTGCCGAAGCGGTCCTTCAGCGGGGTGATGAGTCGGCCCCGGTTGGTGTAGTCCTCGGGGTTCGCCGTCGCCACGACCATGACGTCGAGCTCGAGGCGCACCAGGTGGCCGCGGATCTGGACGTCGCGCTCCTCGAGCACGTTGAGCAGGCCCACCTGGATCCGCTCGGCCAGGTCGGGCAGCTCGTTGATGGCGAAGATCCCGCGGTTCGACTTGGGCACCAGACCGTAGCTGAGCGCCCGCGGGTCGTCGAGGTAGAGGCCGCTCGCGACCTTGATCGGGTCGACCTCACCGATGAGGTCGGCCATCGAGGTGTCCGGCGAGGCCAGCTTCTCGGCGAAGCGCCGGCTGCGGTGCACCCACTCGAGCGGGGTGTCGTCCCCCCGCTCCGCGACGGTCGAGATCCCGTGGGCCGAGATCGGGCGGTAGGGGTCGTCACGCACGTCCGAGCCGGCGACGACGGGCAGCCACTCGTCGAGCAGCTCGACGAGCGAGCGGATGATGCGGGTCTTGGCCTGGCCCCGCTCGCCGAGCATGATGACGTCGTGGCCGGCGAGCAGCGCCGTCTCGAGCTGGGGCAGCACGGAGTCCTCGTAGCCGAGCACACTGGCGGTGAGCGGCTGGCCGGCGCCGAGGCGCGCCTCGAGGTTCTCGCGCATCTCGGTGCGCACGGGGCGTGACACGTAGCCCGACGCGCGCAGGGCGCCGAGCGTCGTGGGCAGGTCGCTAGGGGCAACGGGAGTCGTCATGCCTGCACCCTAGGTGTACTCGGCCAACACGTTGGTGACACCTTGACATAGGC
>JAKCEK010000199.1 GCA_021838005.1 Actinomycetes bacterium | reverse complement strand
CGCGAGGGTCGCGGGGGCGCACGGGCGCCCCGAGGTGGGTCCCGGCGAGTGCTGCGCGCGCGGCCCGGACGCGCGTGGGCATAATTGGCCGATGGTGGAGCGCAGTTTGAACCTCGTGCCGGCGTCGGTGATGGACTACCGGAGCCTGGCGCGCCGTCGCCTGCCTCGACAGATCTTCGACTACCTCGACGGTGGGGCTTTCGCCGAGGCCACGATGGCCGCCAACGTGACCGACTTGGCCGCACTGCACTTCCGCCAACGGGTCCTACGCGACGTCTCGGCCCGCACGATGGCGACGACGGTGCTCGGCCAGAGCCTCTCGATGCCACTGGTCCTCGCCCCGGTCGGCTTCGCCGGGCTCATGGCGCGCCGCGCCGAGGCCCAGGCCGCGCGGGCCGCGGTCGCCGCGGGCGTGGCGTTCTGTGAGTCGACGCTGTCGGTGTGCGATCTCGAGGAGGTCACCGCGGCCAGCGGGGCAGCACCGTGGTTCCAGCTCTACGTCATGAGAGACCGCGGCGTCGCCGAGGCTCTCATGGCCCGCGCGGCCGCGGTGGGGGTGCCGGTGCTCGTGCTCACGGTGGACCTGCCGGTCGTGGGCCAGCGCTACCGCGACGCGCGCAACGGGGTCTCGGGACGTCTCGGCCGAATGGGCCAACTCCGCCGGGCCGCCGACGTCGCGGCCCACCCGAGGTGGGTGCGCGAGGTGGCCGTGGGGGGCCGGCCGCTCACCTTCGGTAACCTGGCGGCCGTCCTGGGGGCGGCCGCGGTCCCGAGGGACTTCCAGTCGTGGGTGGCCAGCCAGTTCGACCCCACGGTCACCTGGTCCGACATCGACTGGGTGCGGGCCCATTGGCCGGGACCGCTCGTCGTCAAGGGCATCCTTGACCCCGACGACGCCCGCGAGGCGGTGGCGCGCGGGGTGGACGGCCTCATCGTCTCCAACCACGGCGGGCGTCAGCTCGACTCGGTCCCCTCGACGATTGAGGCGCTCCCGCGGATCGTCGAGGTCGTCGACGGGCGGGCCGAGGTCCTCATGGACGGCGGGATCCGCAGTGGCCTCGACGTGATGAAGGCGCTGGCGCGTGGCGCGCGCGCGGTGATGGTCGGACGGGCCTGGGCCTACGCCGTGGCGGGCCGCGGCGAGCGGGGCGTGGCGCACGTGCTCAAGGTGGTGCGCGAAGAGATCGCCGTGACGATGGGTCTCACGGGACTGGCCGACGTCGCGGACGCCTCGCCCGAGGTCCTCGTCGAGGGGTGAGGTGTCGCGGTGGCGACGGGTGGCCGGCCCCGAGGCCGCGCCCGGGTCAGATCCGCTCGGGGACCATGTCGATCGCGCCGCAGGGGCACTCCGCGACGCAGATCCCGCACCCCTTGCAGTAGTCGTAGTCGATCTCGTAGCGGTCGCCGGCGCCCAACTTGATCACGGCGTTGTCGGGGCAGACCCCGAAACAGTTGTCGCACTCGAAGCAGTTCCCGCAGGACAGGCAGCGCCGGGCCTCGAAGAGGGCGTTGTCCTCGGTGAGACCGCCGACGACCTCTTCGAAGTTGGTCTGGCGACGGATGCGCTCGAGCTCGGGGCGATGGGTGCGGGGCGCGTCGGCGTAGTACCAGGTGTTCAGCCGCTCGAACGCGGCGAGCGGGTGGCGGTCCGGTCGGGTGAACTCCCGGCCGCCGAGGTACGCGTCGATGCCGTGGGCCGCCCGCTTGCCGTGGCCGACGGCGACGGTGGCGGTGCGGTCCGACGGCGCGACGTCTCCGCCGGCGAAGACACCCGGCACGTCGGTCATCATCGAGTCGGCCACGGGCACCACGCCGTCGGCGACGTGGACGTCGCTGCCCTCGAGCAGCGAGAGGTCGGTGTCCTGGCCGAGGGCCAGCACCAGGGCGTCGGCGTCGAGCTCCTCGAGCTCGCCCGTCGGCTCGGGGAAGCCCGCACCGTTGAGCGCCATCTTTTCGATGAGGAGCCGCTCGCCCTCGAAGCGTTCGATGGTCGAGAGCCAGCGCACCGTGACGCCCTCGCCGAGGGCTTGCTCGACCTCCTCGGCGTGCGCCGGCATCTTCGCGCGATTGCGCCGGTAGACGATGGTCGCGTCGGTCGCCCCGAGCCGGCGAGCGGTCCGGGCCGCGTCGAGAGCGGTGTCGCCGCCGCCGTAGACGACGACGCGCCGTCCGAGCAGGGGAGGGTCGTCCTCGGCCACGCGGTGGAGGAACGTGACGGCGTCGATCACCTTGGCGGAGTCGCCGGCCGGGATCGACACCCGTCGGCCCAGCTGGGCGCCCACGGCGAGGAAGACGGCGTCGGCCCGGTACTGCGTGCGGGCGGCGGCGACGTCGTCGACCGAGCGGCCGAGGACGACCTCCACGCCCATCTCGAGGACCCGCTCGATCTCGGCGTCGAGGACCGCGCGCGGCAGGCGGTAGGCCGGGATGCCGTAGCGCATCATGCCCCCGAGCCGCGCCGCCCCCTCGACCAGGGTCACCGCGTGACCGGCGCGGCGCAGGTGGTAGGTGGCCGAGAGGCCGGCGGGGCCGGCGCCGACGACGAGGACCCGACGGCCCGAGTCGGGGGCGGGCTCGGGCAGGCGCCAGCCGTGCGCGATGGCCGTGTCGCCGAGGAACCGCTCGACGGCGTTGATCCCGACGGCCTCGTCAACCCGGACGCGATTGCAGGCGCTCTCACAGGGGTGGAAGCAGACCCGGCCCATGATCGCCGGCAGCGGGTTCTCCTCCACGAGGGTCCGCCAGGCGGCCTCGTAGTCGCCCGACTCGGCGTGATAG
>JAKCEK010000037.1 GCA_021838005.1 Actinomycetes bacterium | reverse complement strand
ATCAAGGACGGACGGGCCTCGGCGAGCGTGCACGTGGGCGACACGCCCTTCCTCGGCATCCTCGTCGACGGAGCGCGCCCGGGCAACACCACGAGCGGGGTCACCATCGCCCAGGTCCTGCCCAACGGGCCGGCGGCCCAGTCGGGCCTCGTGGCCGGGGACACGATCACCGCGATCGACTCGACGCCGGTCACCGACGGCAGTACGCTGCAGGCCGCCATCTTGACCTTCCACGTGGGCCAGAGCGTGACGGTCTCCTACACGACCCCCGGCGGCACGACCTCCACCGCGACGCTCACGCTGGGCTCGGGCCCGGCCCAGTAGCCCTAGGGTCCCTCGACGACGTAGGCCCGCGCCGCGGCCGCGCCCTCGCGCAGGGCGCGCGCCGCGCGGTAGGCCTCGCCCTCGTAGAACGCCACGGCCGCCTCGAGCGAGTCGAACTCGATCAGGACCGACCGGCTCGGCGGCGCGGCGCCCTCGAGCGACGCGGTCCGCCCCCCGCGCGCGAGGTAGCGCCCGCCGGCCGCCGCGACGGCCGGGCCCGAGAGCGCCTTGTAGCGCTCGTAGCGCTGGGGGTCGGACACCTCGATCTCGAAGACCACGTACGCGCTCATCGTCCCTCCTTCGTCACCCGAGCAGCCGCTCCAAGCGCAGCGACCTCGCCCCGATCACGCTGATCGAGTTGCCGGCCCCGTTGAGGACCCACACCCACGGGCCGGCCACGCAGACCGCGAGGGGGTCGTCGAGATGGTAGACCGCTCCGCGCAGCACTCGCACGAGCCCACCGGTGCGCGCGTCGAGGATGGTGAGGGCGTTGCCGGCGGCGTCGGTGACGTAGACCCGGCCCGCCGCCGCGGCGATCCCCCACGGGGAGTCCAGGCGGTCCCGCCCGGCGGCCACGACGGCCACGCGGCGCGCCGAGACCGCGGCGAAGACGCTGAGCGACTTCGAGCCCGCGTTGGTGACGTAGACCCGTCGGCCCGCGGCCGCCAGGCCGACCGGCGCCGACAGGCGCGACGCGCTCGGGCGCACGACGTGCACGAGCCGGCCGGTCCGGGCGTCGAGGATCGTGAGCGACGCCGTCCCCTCGTCGAGCACCCACAGCCGTCCCCCGACCACGACGAGGGCGCGCGGACTCGAGAGCGCGTTCGCCCGGCTCGGGCGCACGACGTGCACGACCCGGCCGGTCCGGGCGTCGAGCGCGACCAGGGTCCCCGCCGCGTCGGCGGCCCAGACGACGCCGCGGGCGGCGGCGAGCGCGACCGGCGTCACGAGATCGCGGCGCGCCACGTGGACCGTGCGCCGGTGGCGGCCCGTCCCCGCGTCGAAGACGCTCAGCGCCGAGGTCGTCCGATCGGCGACCCAGAGCTCGGAGCCAGCCACCGCCAGCGCGGTGGGGTCGGCCAGGCCGTTCGCCGGACGCGCCACGACCGAGCCCACCGGCGCGACACGCGCGACGCTGAAGGCGCTGAGCGAGGAGTTCCCGGCGCTCGCCACCCACACGTCCGCGCTCGTGGCGACCAGGGCCACCGGACCGTCGAGGCCGGTCGACGCCCCGGCCGGCGACCGGCCCGCGAAGACCCCGAGCCCGAGCACGCCGAGCACGCCGAGCGCGGCGGCGGCCCGGACGCGCCGAGCGCGGCCGCCCACTAGAACTGGACCACCATCGTGATCAGGGCCAGGGCGATGAGGGCGAGGGCCGTGTCCACCGAGAGGCGCAGCCGGCGACCCTCGCCGGCCGGCGCGCGGCCCTCGCGGGCGGCCTCGCGAGCGACCTCGGCCTCGAGCGGCAGCGTGCGCGCCTCGAGGTGGGCGGCCGCCAGCACGTAGAGCACGATCCCCACGACGACCCAGGTGTGGTCGAGCGACACCGACGCGTCACCGGTGAGGGCCATGACGAGCCCGGTCACCGGCAGCAGGTGGACGAGGCGCGCGGCCCAGTTGCGGCCCTTGGGCAGACGCCGGGCCTGAGTGGGCGCGTCGGCGCCGCGAGCGACCGCGTCGGCGGCGGTGCGCATGGCGACGAGCACGATCACCACGGCGACCGCGGTCATCACGTGCACGAGGAAGATGAGGTCGTAGCCGACCGACGTGGCGATCACGGGTCCGACAGTAACGTCTCGGCCGCGCCGTAGGGGTCGGCGCGACCCTCGAGGAGCATCTCGACGGCGGCCTCCAGGGCCGCGCCACCGGCCCGTTGGGCGGCGCGCTCACGCAGCGCCGCGGCGACCACCGCCTCGAGTTGGGCGCGCGCGTGGGCCCGTCGGCGCGCGGCCAGCCCGTCGCCGTCGAGGTGGGCCCGGTGCGCGTCGAGGGCCTCGAGGAGTGGCGCGATCCCCTGGCCCGTGGTGGCCACGGTCTCGACGATCGGGGGCCGCCAGTCGTGTGCCCCGCCGAGGTCGAGCATCTGTTCGAGGTCGCGCCGGGTCTCGCGCACGCCGGCGCGGTCGGCCTTGTTGATGACGAAGACGTCGGCCACCTCGAGCAACCCGGCCTTGTTGGCCTGCATCGCGTCGCCCCAGCCGGGGTTGGTCACCACGACCGTCGTGTCGGCGGCCGAGGCGATGTCGACCTCCATCTGGCCCACCCCGACCGTCTCGACCAGGACCCGGCGCGACCCCGTCGCCCCGAGGACCCGCACCGCGTCGGGGACGGCGAGCGAGAGGCCCCCCAGGTGGCCGCGGGTGGCCATCGAGCGGATGAAGACCCGGTCGTCGGTGGCGTGGGCCTGCATGCGGATCCGGTCGCCCAGGATCGCGCCCCCGGTGAAGGGCGAGGACGGGTCGACGCACAAGACGCCCAGGCGGCCCTCCCCCTCGGGCGGCGCCGCGAGGACGGCCGCGAGGTACTGGTCGGTGAGCGTCGACTTGCCCGCGCCGGGCGGGCCGGTCAGCCCGACGACGTAGGGGACGGGCGTGCGATACGCGAGGGCCGCCGTCGCGCGCAACGCCTCCCCGCCCCCTTCGACGTAGGAGAGCAGCCGGGCGAGCGCGGCGCGCGAGCCCGCGCGGGCCTCGTCGAGGAGCTCGGCCGGCGCCCTCACGCGCGGCGCTCGACGGCCGCGCCCAACGAACGCAGCCGTCCGACGAAGTCGTCGTAGCCGCGCTCCACGTGCTCGAGGCCGCCCACCACCGTCTCACCCTCGGCCACGAGGCCCGCGAGGGCGAGCGCCGCCGCGGCTCGGATGTCGGTCGCGCGCACCTGGGTGCCGGTAAGGGTCTCCACCCCGCGCACCACGGCGTGGTGGCCCTCGGTCGTGATGTGCGCCCCCAGGCGGATCAGCTCGTCGACGTAGCGGAACCGCCCGACGAAGAGGTTCTCGGTGACGACCGACACCCCCTCGGCGACGGCCAGGATCGTGGTGAGCAGCGGCTTGTAGTCGGTGGCCACGCCCGGGTAGGGCAGGGTGGCGACGTCCACCCCGCGCAGCCGCCCCCTCACGGTCGCCGCGACGCCGGGCCCGTCGCGGTCGACCATCACCCCCATCGCTTCGAGCTTGCGCAGGAGCATGACCATGTGATCGGCCCGGGCGTCGAGCACCCGAACGCTGCCCCCGGTGACGGCCGCGGCGGCCAGGTAGGTCGCCGACACGACCCGGTCGGTGACGACGTCGTGGGTGGCCGGCGAGAGCCGCTCCACCCCCTCGACGGTGAGCCGGGACGTCCCGAGTCCCTCGATGCGCGCGCCCATCGCAAGCAGCTGGCGCCCGAGGTCCTCGACCTCGGGCTCGCGCGCCGCGTTGTCGATGACCGTGCGGCCCTTCGCGAGGACCGCGGCCATGAGCAGGTTGTCGGTCGCGGTGTGACTGGGGTACTCGAGCACCACGCGCGTCGCGCGCAGTCGCGGCTCGGTCGAGACGGCGTGGATCGAGGAGCGCTCGTTGGAGAACCGGGCCCCCATCGAGCTCAGGCCCTCGGTGTGGAAGTTGATCGGCCGCTGGCCGAAGTCGTCGCCGCCGGGCAGGGCCATGTGCACCTCGCCGCAGCGCGCGAGCAGCGGGCCGAGCACGACGATCGAGGCCCGCATCGCCTCGAAGAGGTGCGCGGGCGCGTAGGGCGCGAGCTCGCCCGCCTCGGGGACCCGCACCACCAGCTCGCGGGGGGCGGGCCGGGCGACCTCGCAGCCGAGGGCCACGAGCAGTTCGGCCATCACCGTGACGTCGGAGATGTCGGGCACGTTGGTCAGCCGGTGCTCGCCCGTGGCGAGCAGGCAGGCGGCCATCTCTTTCAGCACGGCGTTCTTCGCCCCGAGGGCGGTCACCTCGCCGGCGAGCGCGCCCGAGGGCTTCAAGACGAGCGAGGCCACGGGTCCAGTATGGCCCCTGACGCGCCCCCCACCCCCATTTGGGGTGGTCAGGGGGACGGCGTTACGCTGGCCCCATGCGTCAGCCGACCCAGCCCGACCGCAACATTGCCCTCGAGTTGATCCGGGTCACCGAGGCCGCGGCGATCGCCGCGGCGCGCTGGGCCGGTCGCGGCGACAAGATGGCCGCCGACCGCGCCGCGGTCGACGCGATGCGCTTCGTCTTGGGGGCCGTCGCGATGGACGGGATCGTCGTCATCGGCGAGGGCGAGAAGGACCACGCCCCCATGCTCTACAACGGCGAGCACGTCGGCGACGGCCACCCGCCCGAGGTCGACGTGGCCGTCGACCCGATCGACGGCACGACCCTGACGGCCCAGGGCCGCAACGGGGCGCTGGCGGTGATCGCGCTCTCCGAGCGGGGCACGATGTTCGACCCGGGTCCGTGCTTCTACATGAAGAAGGTCGCGGTCGGCCCGCGGGGCCGGGGCGCCGTCGACGTCAACGCCTCGCCGACCGACAACCTCAAGGAGCTCTCCAAGCGCCTGAAGAAGCCCGTCCAGGAGCTGGGAGTCGTCGTCCTCGACCGGCCGCGCCACGCCGACCTCGTCGCCGAGGTGCGCGAGGCCGGGGCGCGGGTGCTCTCGATCACCGACGGTGACGTCGCCGGCGCCATCGCGACCGGCTGGCCCAACTCGGGCGCCGACATCCTGCTCGGGATCGGCGGCACACCCGAGGGCGTCATCGCCGCGGCCGCCCTCCACGGGCTGGGCGGCGAGATCCAGGGCGTGCTGCACGCCCACAGCGACGAGGTCCGCGCCCAGGCCGAGGCCCAGGGCTACGACTTCGACCGCGTGCTCACCACCCACGACCTCGTGGCGAGCGAGAACTGCTTCTTCGCCTGCACCGCCATCACCGACGGGGACTTCCTGCGCGGCGTGCGCTTCTACGACTTCGGCGCGACGACCCAGTCGCTGGTGGTGCGCTCGCGCACCGGCACGGTGCGCACGATCGAGACCTTCCACCGCCACGACAAGCTCCAGGAGTTCAACGCCGCGGGGTTTTAGTGGCGCGGCGCCCCGGCCTCCGTTAACCTCCGCTCACGGGACAACGTCCCGGCGGCATCGACGAAGGGGGTCTCGATGAACGTCTCAGCAATCCTCGACGCCAAGGGGCGCGAGGTCGCCACGGTCGGGCGCGACGCCACGATCGCCGAGGCGCTCGCGATCCTCGCCGAGCGGCGCATCGGCGCGCTCGTGGTGACCGGCGCGCATCCGCCCTTCGCGGGCATCTTCTCCGAGCGCGACGCGGTGCGGGCCCTCGCCGCCGGCGGCCCCGGCGCCCTCGACGACCCGGTCTCGTCTCACATGTCGAGCGAGGTCACGGTCTGCACCGGGTCGACCGACGTGCTGGTGGTGCTCGCCACCATGACCGAGCGGCGCTTCCGCCACGTCCCGGTCGTCGAGGAGGGCCAGCTCGTGGGCCTCGTCTCGATCGGTGACGTCGTCAAGGCCCGCCTCGACCAGCTCGAGACCGAGAAGCGCGACCTCTTGGAGTACGTCTCGGCGCGCTGATCAGCGCCCGGCGGCCGCGCGCAGGCGCAGCTCGGCGCGCGCCACGGCCTCGAGGGCCTCGACGTAGGCCGTCGGGTCGTCCGAGGACGAGGCCGTCGCCAGGGCGGCCTGGGCCCGCTCGAGGGCCGACTGGGCGCGGGGGACGTCGATCTCGTCGACGCGCTCGGCGACGCTCGCGAGCAGGGTCGCGCGCGTCTCGCCCTCGGCCTCGCCCGGGCCGACCTCGAAGAAGCCCGCGTGCACGCAGAAGCGGACGTCGCCCTCGTCGGTCCCCTCCACGCGCACCACCGTCGACACCACGTCGCCCACCGTCGGGGCGTAGCCGGCCATGACCGTGAAGTCGCCCTCGGAGGAGCGGGCCACGAGTGCGCGGGCCACCCCGCGCCACAAGACGGCCTCGGGGGCGAGCACCTCGACGGTGAGCGTCGCCATCAGCTCTGGGCCAGCTCCGCCGCACGGCGCTCGACGTCGGCGGCCCCGCCGACGTTCAAGAACGCCTGCTCCGGGAAGTGGTCGAGGTCGCCCTTGACGAGCAGCTCGAAGGACTCGATGGTCTCGGCGACCGGCACGTTGATCCCGTCGATCCCGGTGAACACCTTCGAGACGAACATCGGCTGGGAGAGGAACCGCTGGATCTTGCGCGCGCGGGTCACCGTCACGCGGTCCTCCTCGGAGAGCTCGTCGAGGCCCAAGATGGCGATGATGTCCTGGAGCTCCTTGTTGCGCTGGAGGATCTGCTGGACGCGCCGGGCGACCTCGTAGTGGCGCCCGCCGACGATCTCGGGCGCCAGGATGTTCGACGTCGAGGCCAGCGGGTCGACCGCCGGGTAGATGCCCAGCGCGGCGATCTGGCGGCTCAGCTCGGTCGTCGCGTCGAGGTGGGTGAAGGTCGTGAATGGCGCCGGGTCGGTGTAGTCGTCGGCCGGGACGTAGACCGCCTGGAGCGAGGTGATCGAGTGACCGCGAGTCGAGGTGATGCGCTCTTGGAGCTCGCCCATCTCGTCGGCCAGGGTCGGCTGGTAGCCCACGGCCGAGGGCATGCGCCCGAGCAGCGTGGAGACCTCTGAGCCGGCCTGGACGAAGCGGAAGATGTTGTCGATGAAGAGCAGCACGTCCTGGTTCTTCACGTCACGGAAGTACTCGGCCATCGTGAGGGCGGCCAGCGCGACGCGCATGCGCACCCCCGGTGGCTCGTCCATCTGGCCGTACACGAGCGCCGTCTTCTCGATGACCCCGGACTCGCGCATCTCGAGTAGGAGGTCGGTGCCCTCGCGGGTGCGCTCACCCACCCCGGCGAAGACCGAGACGCCGCTGTGCTGCTCGGCCACCCGGCGGATCATCTCCATGATGAGGACGGTCTTGCCCACGCCGGCCCCACCGAACAGCCCAATCTTGCCGCCCTGGACGTAGGGGGCGAGCAGGTCGATGACCTTGATCCCGGTCTCGAACATCGTCGCCTGGGGCTCGAGCTGGTCGAAGAGGGGGGCGTTGCGGTGGATCTCCCACCGGTCCTCGACCACTCCGATGTCGTCGGTGTCGAGGGCCTCACCGACCACGTTGAACACGTGACCGAGCACGGCCTCGCCGACCGGCACGGTGATGCCCCGGCCGCTCTGGCGCACCACGGTGCCCCGCACCAGGCCGTCGGTCGGCTTCATGCACACGCAGCGCACGCGTCCCTCGCCGATCTGCTGGGCCACCTCGGCGACCACGGTGACGGTGCGGTCGTCGATGACGATGTCCATCTCGACCGCGTGGTTGATCTCGGGCAGCGCGTGGGGCGGGAACTCCACGTCCACCACCGGTCCCGCGACCGCCACCACGCGTCCCGAGTCGAACTCGGTCTTCTCTGGGGCCAACGTCATTGCTGTCTCACTTTCCCGAGCGGAGCGCCTCAGCCCCGCCCACGATTTCCATGATCTCGGTCGTAATCGCGTCCTGGCGCGCCTGGTTCATCCGGCGCGTCAGGGTCCGGGCGAGTTCGTCCGCGTTCTCGGTGGCCGCGGCCATCGCCCGCTGCTGGCCGGTGAGGAAGGCGGCCGCCCCCTCGAGCAGGGCCGAGAAGACCTCGCTCTCGAGCGCGCGCGGCGCCAGGTCCACCAGGAGCTTGGCGACCTCCGGCTCGAATTCGGTGTAGCCGCGGGGCCCCTCGACGGGCGCCTCGGGCGCCTCGTCGAGCACGAAGGGCAGCAGCTGGCGCACCTCGACCGCCTGGCGGCCGGCCGAGTGGTAGCGGGTCGAGACGAGCAGCACCTGCTGGACCTCGCCCTCCATATAGGGCGTGGCCAGGTACCGGGCGATCACCTGGGCGTCGGCGTAGGTAGGGCGCTCCACGAAGCCGGCGAAGGACCGCTCGACGTCGATGCCCCGGAACCGGTAGTAGGGGGCGGCCTTCTTGCCGGCGACGGCCAGGCGCACCCGGGTGCCCCGGGCGCGCAGGTCGGTGACCAGTCGCTCGCCCGCGCGCAGGTTCTGGTTGTTGTAGGGGCCCGAGAGGCCCCGGTCGCCCGAGATCACGAGCACCGACGCCGCCTCGACGTGCTCGGGCAGCTCGAGGAGCCGTCGCGCGCTGAAGCGGTCGCCCTCGATCGCCTCGCGCACGATCCGCTCCACGCCGTCGCGGAAGGGACGATTCGAGGCGATCCGCGCCAGGGCGCGCGGGATCTGGGCCGCGGCGATGAGCTCCATCGCCTTGGTGATCTTCTTCGTCGAGTTGACGGAACGAATCCGTCGACGCAGGACCCTCTCCTGCCCACCGGCCACGATCGCCGCCTAGTCGCTCGTCGCGAAGCCGTTGACGACCTCGCGCATCGCGGCGTCCATCGTCGCCTCGTCGGGCAGCTGGCGGGTGTCGCGGATGTGGGTCAGCAGGTCGGCGTGACGGGCCCGGAAGGCCGTCAGCAGCTCGGCCTCGAAGCGGCGCACGTCCTCCACGGGAATCGTGTCGAGCCACCCGCGGGTGCCGGCGTAGATCGCCACGACCTGCTCTTCGACCGGCATCGGCGCGTTGAGTCCCTGCTTCAAGAGCTCGGTGAGCCGGTAGCCGCGGTCGAGCTGGGCCTGGGAGGCCTTGTCCAGCTCCGAGCCGAAGGTCGCGAACGCCTCGAGGTCGCGGAACTGGGCCAGGTCGATCTTGAGCGAGCCCGACACCGAGCGCATGGCGCGGATCTGGGCCGCCCCGCCCACACGCGACACCGAGTTGCCCACGTTGATCGCCGGGCGCACTCCGGAGTAGAAGAGGTCGGACTCGAGGAAGATCTGGCCGTCGGTGATCGAGATCACGTTGGTCGGGATGTAGGCCGAGATGTCACCGGCCTTGGTCTCGATGATCGGCAGGGCCGTCAGTGAGCCGCCGCCGCGCTCGTCGGAGAGCTTGGCCGCGCGCTCGAGCAGCCGGCTGTGCAGGTAGAAGACGTCTCCGGGGTACGCCTCGCGGCCCGGCGGTCGGCGCAGGAGCAGGGAGATCTGCCGGTAGGCCTCGGCCTGCTTGGACAGGTCGTCGTAGATCACCAGGGCGTGGCCGCCGTTGTCCATCCACTCCTGGCCGATCGCGCAGCCCGCGTAGGGGGCCAGGTACTTGAAGGGCGCGGGGTCGCCCGCACCGGCGATGACGACCACGGTGTACTCCATGGCCCCGTGGTCCTCGAGGGTCTTGACGGTCTGGGCCACCGAGGAGTTCTTCTGGCCCACCGCCACGTAGATGCACTTCACGCCCTGGCCCTTCTGGTTCAGGATCGTGTCGATGGCGATGGTGGTCTTGCCGGTCTTGCGGTCGCCGATGATGAGCTCGCGCTGACCACGCCCGATCGGGGTCATGGCGTCGATCGCCTTGATGCCGGTCTGCAGGGGCTCGGCCACGGGCTGGCGACCGGTGATGCCCGGCGCCTGGATCTCCATGCGGCGCTCGCGGGCGCCCTGGATCGGCCCCTTTCCGTCGAGGGGTTCGCCGAGGGGGTTGAGGACCCGGCCGAGCAGCGCGTCGCCGACCGGAATCGAGAGGATCCGGCCCGTCGCGCGCACGACCTGCTCTTCTTCGATGCGGTCCACCTCGCCCAGCACCACGGCGCCGATCGTGTCCTCGTCGAGGTTCATCGCGAGGCCCACCGTGCCGTCTTCGAACTCGAGGAGTTCGTTGAGCTTCGCCCCGGGCAGCCCCGAGACGCGCGCGATGCCGTCGCCGACCTCGACCACGCGGCCCACCTGCTCGGCGAAGACCTCGGGATTGAAGTCGGTGATGTGACGCCGCAACGCCTCGGTGATGTCACTGGCGCTGATGTTGAGATCGGTCATAGCTGGTCTCCTACTCGTTGTCGGCCGGTCCGTCGAGGACCGACACGAGGCCGCGCGTCGCGGCCACGGCGTCGCGCAGCGTGCCGAGGCGGCCGCGCGTCGTGGCGTCCAGGCGGAGGTCTCCGACCTGGACGAGGACCCCCCCGAGCAGGTCGGACTCCACGTCGACCTGCAGTTCGACCGGCTTGCCGGTCAGGGCGTTCAGACTGGCGCGCAGCGCCTCGCGGCTGGCGTCGTCGAGCGGGCGCGCGCTCCGCACGCGCGCGACGCGCCACTCGCGCGCGGCGGCCACGTAGTCGACGAGGTAGTCGAGGGTGCCGATCACGTCGCGCGGCCGTCCGCCGATGACGACGAAGCGCGCGAGCGACAGCGCCACGGCGTCGCCGCGCGCGCCCACGAGGTCGTCGGTCAGCCCGAGGCGCGCCTCCAGCGGGGCGTCGCGGTCGAGCAGGACCCGGCGCAGCGCGGGATTGGCCTCGAGGGTACGCGCCCACTCGAAGAGTTCGGTCTCGATCCGGGCGAACCGCTCGGTCGCGACGTCCTCGAGCACGGCGTCGGCGTAGCCGGCGACCCGGTGGCGCGCCGCCATCAGTCCCAGACCGGAGAGCTCGATCGATCCGGTCTCGGCGAGGGTCCGCGCGACGTGGGCGAGCTCCTCGAAGGAGCGGGGCACCTCGGGACCCGGCGACTCGGTCGCCGCGTAGGCCGCCAGGCGTACCGCCGTGGGGCTCACCTTGCCGGTCAGCAGGTCGCGCACGACGGCACCGCGCGCGAGCGGCGCGAACGAGGTGTCGGTGAGGGCCGAGTCGAGGGCCTGCTGGTCGCGCACCGTGTCCACCAGGGCGCGCAGGTCGGCGGCGACGACCCCGAGGTCGTCGCCGGACAGGCGTCCGAGGAGAGCGGTGGCGAAGCCTTCGAGCTGGGCGAGCATGACTAGCGGCTCGACCCCCGGACGGCCTCGGCGTGGAGGGCTGCGACGGCCTCGCGCACGAGGTCCTCGTGGGTGCTCTGATCGACCTCGCGGCCGACGATCTTGGCGACGAGGTCGAAGACGATCTCCCCGATCCTCGCCGAGGCGCCGTCGACGGCCCGCTGGCGAGCGGCGTCGACCTCCACCTGGGCGCCCGAGACGATGCGCTCGTACTCGACCTGGGCCCGACCGGCCGCCTCAGCCTTCAGCTGGTCCGAGGTGGCCTGGGCGGCGGCCACGATCTGGCGGGCCTGGTCACGGGCGTCGGCCAACACGCGGGCGCGTTCGTCCTCGGCCTGGGCGGCCTCGGCCCGCGCGGCCTCGGCGGCGGCGAGCGAGGTGCGCACCTTCTCCTGGCGGCTCTCCATGGCCTTGACGATCGGCGGGAGGAAGTAGCGCCGGGCGATCAGCAGGAGGACGACGAAGACGACCAACTCGACGACGAACGTCCCGTTGGGCAGGAGGAAGATGGAGGTGGCGAGCATGGTGGGCCAACTTTCCTAGTGGAGGGTGTCCCCGGGTCAGTGCTTCTGGAACACGTAGACGAAGACGACCATGAACAGCAGGTTGATGAAGTACATCGCCTCCACCAGGCCGACCGTCAAGAAGAAGTACGTCCTCGCCTTGTTCTCGATCTCGGGCTGGCGCGCGATGGCCGCGATGGTCTGGCTCCCCGCCAGGCCGTCACCGATCGCCGCGCCGATGGCGCCGCCGCCGAGGGCGAGACCGCCTCCGATGAGCGCCCCGGCGTTGCGAACGGCGTCGCTAATCGCTGTGGTGTCCGTTGCCATTATCTACTCCTCCTGGGATGGTTCACTGCAGGACCTCGTGGGCGACCGGGGCGGGCGCCGGCGTTTCGTGCGACTCGGGTGACTCGTCGTGGCTCATCGCGAAGCCGAAGTAGAGCATCGTGAGGAGCGTGAAGATGAACGCCTGGATCGTGCCGAGCAGGCCGGTGTCGAAGAACTTCCAGACGATCTCGAGCGGCGGGGTGACGTAGATCGGCAGGAGCGTCAGCATCACCACCAGCATCAGACCGCCCGAGAAGAT
>JAKCEK010000198.1 GCA_021838005.1 Actinomycetes bacterium | reverse complement strand
ACCAGCCAGGCCACGACCCCGGCGGCGACCGACGCCACCAGCACCGCCGCGGCCACCACCACGAGCGCCAGGCGCGGCCGTCCCCGGCGCACCACCCCGCCGTGGGCCTCGACGAGCGCCGCGAGCGCGTCGAACCCCTCGACCCCGCGTCGGCGCCAGAGGTAGCGGACGCCACCGACCGTGGCCGCGAGCCCGACGCGGCCGCCCGCGCGCACGAGCTCGACCTCTTCGAGCTCGCTCCAGGGGGTCTGCCAGGCGACCGGCGGCGCCCCGGCCAGCTGGGTGAGGACCGCGTCGTCGAGCAGGAGGGTCACCGGCTCGGTCGGGCCGTTCGCGACGAAGGGCGGCCGGACGCTCCAGCCCGCGCTGGCGACGGCGCTCACGGGCGCAGGGAGCGCGCCACGTCGCCGGCGGCCTCGGCCGTGCGCGCGAGGTCGGCGTCGGTGTGGGCGAGCGACGTGAAGAGGATCTCGTAGGCACCGGGCGCGAGGGCCACGCCGCGCTCGAGCATCCCGTGGAAGAACCGGGGGTAGAGCCCGTTGGTGGCGAGGGGGCGGACCTGGTCGGCGTTGGTGGGCGTCGCGAACTCCTCCGCCGCCAGGTAGATCCCCGCCAGGGCCCCGACGGTCGGGACCCGGCAGAAGAGGCCGGCGTCGGCCACCGCGGCCTCGATCGCGCGCGCCAGGGTCGCCACGCGGGCGGCGAGGCCCGCGAGGTCCCTCGTTTCGACCATCGAGAGGACCTGGAGCCCGGCCGCCGTGGCGAGCGGGTTGCCCGAGAGCGTGCCCGCCTGGTAGACGGGGCCCTCCGGTGCGAGGGCCGAGAGCGTGTCGCGTCGCCCGCCGAAGGCCCCCACCGGCAGCCCGCCGCCGATCACCTTGCCGAAGCACCACAGATCCGGGGTGACCCCGAAGTGCTCCTCGGCCCCGCCCCGGGCGAGGCGAAAGCCGGTGATGACCTCGTCGAAGACGAGCAGGGCGCCGACCCGGTCGCACTCGGCGCGCAGCCCCTCCAGGAAGCCCGGCGCCGGCGCGACCAGGTTCATGTTGCAGGCCACGGGCTCGACGAGCACGCAGGCCACCGACTCGTCCAGGGTGGGCACCTCGTTGTACGGGGCGACCAGGGTGTCCCCGACGGCCCCGGCCGTGACCCCGGCGGAGCCGGGCAGCCCGAGCTGGGCCACTCCGCTGCCGCCCGCGACGAGCAGGGCGTCGGAGTGGCCGTGGTAGCAGCCGTCGAACTTCACGACGCGGTCCCGCCCGGTCGCCCCGCGCGCCAGGCGCACCGCGCTCATCGCGGCCTCCGTGCCCGACGAGACGAGCCGGACCTGCTCGAGCCCGGCGACGGCCTCGGTCATCGCCTCGGCGAGCAGGACCTCGCCGGGGGTGGGCGCACCGAAGGTCGACCCGCCGGCCGCGGCCCGGGCCAGGGCGGCCACGACCTCGGGGTGGGCGTGACCCACCAGCGAGGCCCCGTAGGACTGGACGTAGTCGAGGTAGCGGGTGCCCTCGACGTCCTCGACGTAGGCCCCTTCGCCGCGGGCCACGGTGTAGGGCACACCCCCCACCGAGGCGAAGGAGCGCACCGGGGAGTCGACCCCGCCGGGGATGACCGCGCGGGCCCGCGCGAACCACTCGTCGTTGGTCACGACACCGCCCCGGCCAGCTCGCGGGCGAAGTAGGTGAGGATCGCGTCGGCCCCGGCTCGACGGATCGCGGTGAGCAGCTCGAGCGCGACGGCCCGCCCGTCGATCCAGCCCCGCTCCTCGGCGGCCTTGATCATCGCGTACTCCCCGCTCACCTGGTAGGCGAGCACCGGCACCTCGAGCGCACCGCGCAGGTCGCTCAGCACGTCGAGGTAGGCGATCGCCGGCTTGACCATGACCATGTCGGCCCCCTGGTCGACGTCGGCGCGCGCCTCGAGCAGCGCCTCGCGGCGGTTGCGGGGGTCCTGCTGGTAGCCGCGCCGGTCGCCCCCGCCGGCGATCTCGACGGCGACGGCCTCGCGGAAGGGTCCGTAGAGGGCGCTCGCGTACTTCGCGCTGTAGGCGAGGATGGCAACGTCGCTGAAGCCGGCCCCGTCCAGGGCCGTGCGAATCGCCCCGACCTGGCCGTCCATCATCCCGCTCGGGGCCACCACGTGCGCCCCGGCCTCGGCCTGGGCGAGCGCCACGCGGGCGTAGAGCTCGAGGGTGGCGTCGTTGTCGACCACCCCGCGGGCGTCGAGAACGCCGCAGTGGCCGTGGCTCGTGTACTCGTCGAGGCACAGGTCGGCCATGACGACGAGGTCGTCGCCCACGTCGGCGCGCAGGCGCGCGAGGGCGACCTGGACGACGCCCTCGGGGTCCCAGGCCCCCGAGCCGGTCTCGTCCTTGGTCTCGGGGACTCCGAAGAGGATCACCGCGCCCACCCCCGCGCGCCCGAGGGCCTCGACTTCGTAGCGCAGCGAGTCGAGGGTGTGCTGGGAGTGGCCGGGCAACGAGAGGATCGGGCGGGGTTCGTCACGCCCCTCGGCGACGAACAACGGCGCGATCAGCCGCGACGCCGAGAGGTCGGTCTCGGCGACGAGGTCGCGCAGGGCGGCGCTCGCCCTCAGGCGGCGGGGTCGCTGGGCGGGGAACACGGGGCCAGCCTACGGGGCCCCTCCCCCGGGGCCCCGGCGCGGCGCCAGGCGCTCGAGCGCCTCGGTCGCCCCGGGCCCCCAGGCCGTCACGACCCGCAGGTGATCACCCGCCACCGCGTCGTGGGTCGTCTCGCCCGGCACGACGACCCAGGCGTCGGGGTGCACGTGGTGCGCGACCA
>JAKCEK010000036.1 GCA_021838005.1 Actinomycetes bacterium | reverse complement strand
AGGGCGAGTCGAGGAGCTCGAGGTCGACCCCGCGCGCGCGCAGCGCGCGCGCGACCCCCTCGTCACGGGCGCGCCCGGCCGGACCGAAGTCGGCCGTCGCGACGACCCGCCGGGCGCCGACCTCGCCCGCGAGGACGCCGAGCACCCCGCCGGGGGGGCCGGTGCGCACGACCAGACGCCCGCCGATCGACGAGTCGAGCGCGCGCAGGCTCGCCACGAGGTGGGCCACCCGGGCCGGACCGGCCGGGGCGAGCAGGGCCGGGTCGCCCACGAAGGCCCCGAGCACCGCCCCGCGCGCCGCGGCCGCCTCGAGCGCCGGGTGGTCCCCCGTGCGCAGGTCGCGCCGGAACCAGAAGATTGTCGCCGCGCCGTCCACGTCGCGCGCACCCTAGCGGCCGGGCGCCCCCCCGGGGCCGGGGCCGCTCGCCCCGTCGCGCAGCGCGCGCAGCGCCCGGCCGAGGTGGGCCTCGGCCGCCTCGTGGGCGAGGGCGCTCACCTCGGCCGCCCCCGGGGGGTCGAGCTCGCGCAGCACCTGGGCGAGCTCGCCGCCGAGCACCCGGCGCAGCAGCGCGAGGCCCTCGCCCGAGAGGGCGCGGCCCTTGCGGCACCGGTCGCAGCGCACCCCGCCGCCCACCGCGTCGAAGGCCACGAGGGGCGCCTCGCGGCCACACTCGACGCACGCCTCGACCATCGGCGCCGAGCCGTCGAGGGCGAGCAGGCGCAGGTAGAACGACGCCGGCACCAGGGCGGGCCGGTAGGCCCGGTCGTCGAGGGTCCGCAGCACCCGCACGGCGAGCTCGTACACGGCCTCGTCGGCCAGCCCCTCGGGCAGGGCGTCGAGCGCCTCGACGACGGCGTAGCCCGCGCCGATGCGCGCGTAGTCCGCGCGCAGGGTCGAGAGCGTTGAGCGGTGCGCGACGTGACGGGCGACGTAGAGCTCGCCGCGGGTCGCCACGAGGTCGACCCCGACGTGGCCGAGCACCTCGAGGGCGCCCCCCAAGCGGCTCGTGGTCTTGCGCGCGCCCCGGGCGAGGACGCGGACCTTGCCGTGGTGGCGGGTGAAGAGCACGGCGATCCGGTCGGCCTCGCGGTAGCGGTACGTGCGCAGGACGACCCCGTCGTCGGCGAGCTCTCTCACCGGCGCTCCGGGCCGTCCCCGTCACTCGGCGCGGGCGGCTCCTCGAAGCGCGGCGAGCGCGGCGAGGTTCCGAGGAAGCGGTTGAGGGCGACCCCACCGCCGACGAGCACCGCGAGCACGAGCGGGACGAGGAGCGGGACGAGGAGCGAGCCCGCGCCGGCCGCGGCCAGCACCCAGAGCCCGCCGTAGAGGACGAGCGCGACGAGGATCGTCGCGCGCGTCCAGATCACGGGGTCACCCCGCCGAAGCGCCGCTCGCGTCGCTGGTACTCCATCAACGCGTCGTAGAGGTCCTCGCGGCGAAAGTCGGGCCAGAGCACGTCGGTGAAGACGAACTCGGCGTAGGCGATCTCCCAGAGCAGGAAGTTCGAGACCCGGTACTCCCCCGACGTGCGCACCACGAGCTCCGGGTCGGGCAGATCGGGCCGGTAGAGGTGGCGCGCGAGGGCGCGCTCGTCGACCTGGCGGGGGCTCACCCCCTCAGCGACGAGGGCGCGCACGGCGTCGATGATCTCGGCGCGGCCGCCGTAGTTGAAAGCGATGTTCAAGGTGAAGGCGGTGTTGGCGGAGGTCTCCACCTCGGCCCGGGCCATGCGGCGCAGCACCCCGCGCGGCACCCGCCAGTCGCGCCGACCCGAAAAGACGATGCGCACCCCGTCGGCCGCGAGCTCCGCCTGGCGACGGTCGAGCAGTCCGCGGTTGAAGTTCATCAGGTAGCGGACCTCGTCGACCGGCCGGCGCCAATTCTCGGTCGAGAAGGCGAAGACCGTCAGGGCCTCCACCCCCGCCGCGATGGCCCCGTAGGTCACGTCCACGAGCGACGCCTCGCCCGCCCCGTGGCCCTCGGTGCGCGCCAGGCCCCGGGCCGTGGCCCACCGGCCGTTGCCGTCCATGACGATCGCCACGTGGCGCGGCACGTCGGCCCCCAGCCCCTCGGGCAGGGGCGTCGGACGGGGATCGGCCACGGGAAGCAAACTAGTGGCCCCTCCCTTGGGCCCGTAAGGTCACACGGTGCACTCCTACGACCCCGACGAGGACGGCCCCGGCTCCGAGGCCGACCCCGAGGCCGGTGTCGACCTGCACGAGGGCGACGGCGTGGACGTCGCCGCGACCCTCGAGCTGCTCGACCGGGTGACCGGCGACCTCCCCGGTGGGGGCGAGCGCCGGGACGGTCAGCGCGCGATGGCCGAGGCCGTGGCCACGGCGCTCGCGCGACGGCGGCCCCTGGCCGTCCAAGCCGGCACCGGGGTCGGCAAGTCGCTCGCCTACCTCGTGCCCGCGGCGACCGTGCGCGGGCGGGTGGTGGTGGCGACCGCCACGAAGAACCTCCAGGACCAGCTCGCGACAAAAGACGCCCCCCAGGTCGCGGCCCACGTCCGCGGGCTGCGCGTCGAGGTCCTGAAGGGTCGCCAGAACTACCTGTGCCGCTTCCGCGCGCGCGACGTCGGCGGGGGGGCCGTATTCGACCTCGACAGCGGCGAGCGCGCCCCCCGCGGCGTCGTCGACCAGGTCCGCCGGGTGCTGCGCTGGGCCGACGGGACCCCGAGCGGCGACCTCGACGACGTCGGCTTCGAGCTCGACGGCCGGGCCCGACGGATGCTCTCGGTCACCCCCCAGGAGTGCCTCACGCGCGCGCGCTGCCCGGAGGGGGCGAACTGCTTCGCCGAGCTCGCGCGCGACCGCGCCGCCGAGAGCGACGTCCTCATCGTGAACACCCACCTCTACGCCTCGCACCTGGCCTCGGGTTCGATGCTGCTGCCCGCCCACGACTACCTCGTCCTCGACGAGGCCCATGAGGCGCCCGACATCTTCGCGACGCTGCTCGGCACCACGGTCAACCCCTCGGCCCTGCGGGCCGTGGCCGCCCTCGCGCGCGCGACGCTCGCCCCCGATCCACCCGCCGAGGCCGACGCCCTGGCCGCGGTCGCCGACCGGCTCGGCGCCCACCTCGAGGTCCAGTTCGCCGAGGGCCGGCTCCGGGGCCTAGACGAGGGGGCCGTGCGCGAGCTCGACGCCGCGCGCGCGCTCGTCACCGCGCTCGTCGAGGCCCTGCGGGGCCTGGACGCGGCGGGCCCCGACGGCGAGTTCCGCCGGACCCGGGCGCTCGGGCCGGCGACCCACCTCGCCGGCGACCTGGCCCGGCTCACCCAGGTGGGCGAGGACGAGCTGGTCTTTCTCTCGCGGCGCGACCGCGAGGTCGACGTCGAGCTCTCCCTGGTCGAGGTCGGCCCGCGGCTCTCGAGCGAGCTGTGGGGCGAGGTGACGGGCGTCCTCACGAGCGCCACGCTCCCGCCCACCCTGCCCGCCCGCCTGGGGCTCGCCGGCGCGCGCCGCCTCGAGGTCGCGAGCCCCTTCGACTACAGGGGCCACGCCCTGCTCTACGTCCCCGGCGACTTCCCGGGACGCAACGAGGACGGCGCCGAGGCCGCGATCGTCGAGGAGCTGGTGGCCCTCATCGCCGCGGCCGGCGGCCGCACCCTCGCGCTCTTCACCAACCGGGCGGTGATGGGTCGGGTCGCCGACGCGGTGGCCCGACGCGTCCCGACCGAGGTCCTGGTCCAGGGCACCCTCTCGCGGGCCCGGCTCATCGAGGAGTTCCGCGCCTCGCCCGAGGCCAGCCTCTTCGCCGTCACCAGCTTCTGGCAGGGCGTGGACGTGCCCGGCCACTCGCTCAGCCTCGTCACCATCGACCGGCTCCCCTTCAGCGTCCCCGGCGACCCCCTCGCCGAGGCCCGCCGGGAGCGCTCGGCCAACCCCTTCACCGAGGTGGACCTGCCCCGGGTGGCGATGCTCCTCGCCCAGGGGGTCGGCCGGCTGATCCGCACGCGCGAGGACCGCGGGGTCGTCGCCGTGCTCGACACGCGCCTCGCCGAGGCGAGCTACCGGGGCCGGATCTTCCCCCAGCTCCCCCCGATGCGCCGGACCCGGGACCGCGCCGAGGTCATCGACTTTCTGGGCGCGCTGCGCGCGGCCGCCGAGGAAGGGACCTAATCCCCTGGGGGACGACCGCCCCGCCCACGACACTGGGGGCGAGGAGGTGGCGTGCGACGGATTCTCATTCTGGGCACCGGCACCGGGGGCACGCCCGTGGCCAACCGGTTGCGCCGGGCGCTCGCGCCCGACGACGCGTCGATCGTGTGCGTGGACCGCGACGACGACCATCTGTACCAGCCAGGGCTCCTATACGTACCCTTCGGACGGCGCACGCTGCCTTCTCTCACCCGCTCGCGGCGCGCCCAGCTGCACCACGGCGTCGACTTCGTCCTGGGCGAGGTCGACGCGGTTGACCTCGAGGGGCGCGCGGTGCGCCTCGCCGACGGCACTTCGCTCGACTACGACTACCTCGTGGTCGCGGCCGGCGCCTCCCTCGCGCCCGACGAGACCGAGGGGCTCACCGGCCCGGGCTGGATGGAGCGGGTCTTCACCTTCTACTCCGCCGAGGGCGCCGCAGCGCTCGCGGACGCCTTCGCCGCCTTCAACGGCGGACGGCTGGTCGTGGCGGTGCTCGACACGCTCATCAAGTGCCCCGTCGCCCCCCTCGAGTTCACCTTCCTCGCTGAAGACGCCCTGCGCCGACGCGGCGTGCGCGACCACGTGGAGATCACCTACGTCACCCCCCTCGACGGCGCCTTCACCCAACCCATCGCCTCGGCGCGCCTGGGCGGGCTCCTCGCCGAGCGCGGCGTCGAGCTGGTCAGTTCCTTTCCCACCGCGTCGGTCGACGGCGCCGCCGGGCGGATCGAGAGTTACGACGGGCGCCGCGTCGCGTTCGACCTCGCGGTCGTCGTCCCGGCCCACGACGGGCCGGGCTTCGTCACCCGCTCACCCGGTCTCGGGGACGCCCTCGGCTTCATCCCGGTCGACGAGTCCACACTGCAGCTGCCCGGCCACCCCGAGGTCTTCGCCCTGGGTGACGCGACCGGCCTCTCCACCTCCAAGGCCGGGTCGGTCGCCCACTTCGAGAGCGAGGTGGTGGTGGAGAACCTGGTGGCGACCTTCGACGGCCGTCCACCCCTGGCCCGCTTCGACGGCCACACCAACTGCTTCTTAGAACTCGGCCACGGCGAGGCCCTCCTCATCGACTTCAACCGCGACGTCGAGCCTCTCCCCGGCCACTACCCGGGCCCCGTCGGTCTCCCCCTGCTCGCCCCGAGCCGCCTCGACCACCTGGGCAAGCTGGCCTTCGAGTCCCTCTACTGGCACGCGCTGCTGCCGGGTCACTCGATCCCGGGCGTGGCGAGCCCCATGCCGACCCGCGGCAAGCGGCTCTCGATGCTGCGCCACCCCGCCTACGCCGGAGGTCCGACGTGACCACGTCCACCCTCGCCGGCGTCGCCGTGGAGCGCGACGCCGAAGGCTTCCTCGCCGACCCCTCGCTCTGGAGCGAGGCGATGGCCACCGAGATCGCCCGCGAGGAGGGCGTCGAATTGACGCCGCGCCACTGGGAGGTCGTGCGCTTCATGCGCCACGCCTACGAGACGACCGGGGCCGGGCCCAACGTGCGCCTGCTCGCCAAGACCTCGGGGGTGTCGGTGAGAGAGCTCTACGCCCTCTTCCCCAGGGGTCCGGCGAAGACCGCGGCGAAGATCGCGGGGATCCCCAAGCCCCACGGCTGCATCTAGGAGGAGTCATGGCCGAGCCGATCACCAAGGTCTCGATCGTCGTCTCCAAGGGGTCGCTCGAGGGCGTGTACCCCGCCCTCATCATGGCCAACGGGGCGCGCGCCGAGGGCATGGAGGCCAACCTGTTCTTCACCTTCTTCGGGCTCGACGCCATCAACGCCAAGCGCATCGAGCACGTGAAGGTGGCGGCCGTCGGCAACCCCGGCCTGCACATGGCGAGCCTGCTCGGGGTGTTGCCGGGCATGTCGGCCATCGCCACGCGCATGATGGAGCACAAGATGGACGAGTTCGACATCCCGGGACTGCCCGAGTTCATCGAGCTCGTCGCCGACGCCGGCTGCGGGCTCTACGGGTGCAAGGCCTCGGCCGACCTCTTCGGCTTCTCCGAGGGCGACTTCGTGCCCCAGGTGAAGTCCATCATCACCGTCGGCGAGTTCTACGCGATGTCGGCGGGCGGCCAGATCATCTTCACCTGAGCCGCGCCCCACGCCGGGCGCCTCAGTCGATGGGGACGGCGAAGTCGAGGTCCGGGCCCTCTTCGGCGAAGTGGTAGGTGATGCGCACCCCGAGGTCGTCGGGGGTGGTCGAGAGCCCCTCGTCGGAGAGTCCCCGCTCCTCGGCCCAGCGCCGCAGCGCCCGCTCGGCGAGGGGCCAGTCCTCGTCGCCCAGGTCGGCGTAGTTGCCCATCGCCACGTACGCCTCGCGGTGCGCCGGCTCCACCCGCGCGCTCAAGCCAGGCACCCCCGCGGCCAGGGCGTCGGCCTCGTCGGCGGGGACGGGCCGGCACCACTCCACGGGTCCGTCGCTGTCCTGGCTCACCTCGCCCCAGAAGATCGCGAAGGTCTCGCCCGCGGGTCCCTCCAGCCTCGGAAGCCCCGCGTCGCGCACCACGGCGATGAACTCCTTGCCGAGGTCCCACGCCCCCGCGGGGTCGACGTGGCGCTTGAGACAGAGCAGGTGCCGCTCGGGCACCTCGCGGACGTCCACTTCCTTCATGTTTCCCCTCCTTCGGTGTAGGTCGTCGATGAGCGCGTCGACCAGCCGGCGCCGAGCGGCGTGGGTCGCGTCGAGCTCGCGCCCGAGCGCCCCGAGCGCCTCGGCGGCGGCGGCCCGGTCGAGATCGACGAGCCGGGCGACGTCGGCGAGGGGGACGTCGAGCCGGCGCAGCGCCGCGACGAGCCGGGCGCGCTCGAGCTGGGGGGCCGTGTAGTAGCGGTACCCCGAGTGACGCTCGACGCGCGAGGGTGCGAGGAGCCCGATCTCGTCGTAGAGGCGCAGCGCCTTGGGCGAGAGACGCGACCGGCGGGAGAACTCCCCGATGCTCATCTCGTCCACGTCACCCGCCCGACCCGGGCCCGCGGCCCGTCGCGCCCATTCTGGGGCCTGCCCCAAGGGGAAGGTCCAGCCGCCGCGCGACGCGCCACGGCGCCCAGCCCACGACCGCCCCGAGCCAGTCGAGGGGGGAGGAGAGGGCCTCGGGGTCGAGGCGCGGGCCCGTCCTCGTTGTCGCCCGTCCCCGGGGCCCGGACGACCTCGGCGAGGGGGCGGGTGGCCTCGTTGAGGGCGTGGTTCGCGTTGGCCGGATGGACGAAGGTGACCCGAGGGTGGCCCGCGGCCGCGCTCGAGGGCGACGCCCTCGAGCGCGACGTCGACCTGGACGTCCCTTCGCCCGAGGAGCACGAGGGTCGGCCCCGCGACGCCCGGGAGCAGGGGTGAGCACCAGTCGCGGTCGGTCGGGCGACTGCCCCACCGCCACTCCCCACCAGGAGCCACCGGCCTGACGGTATACACTAGTATTTCACTAGTTTTTATTAGGATAGGGAGACAGTGGGCCTCGACCCGTTGATGGTGCTGGGCAGTGCGGTGGTCGGGCTGCTCGTCGGCCTCACCGGCATGGGCGGCGGGGCCCTCATGACCCCGATGCTGGTCCTGCTCTTCGGGGTGGCCCCCTCGTCGGCCATCACCTCGGACCTCGTGGCCGCCCTCGTGATGAAGCCGGCCGGGGTCCTCGTCCACTGGCGCCGCGGCACGATCCACGGCCCCCTCGTGCGCTACCTCTCCTACGGCTCGGTCCCGGCGGCCCTCGCCGGCGCGGCGACCCTGCGGCTCGTGGGCGCGAGCGCGGCGGCCGAGCGCCGTCTCGAGCTGGCCCTCGGGGCGGCCCTGCTGGTGGGGGGCCTCGCCATGGCCGTGCGCTCGGTGCGCCGCCGGACCCGCCGCGCCGTCGGACGGCCCGCGGTGCGCCCCGCCCTCACCGTCGCGGTCGGGGTCCTCGGGGGCTTCATGGTCGGTCTCACCTCGGTCGGGGCCGGCAGCCTCATCCTGGTCCTCCTGCTCGCCCTCTACCCGGGGCTGCGCAACGACCAGCTCGTCGGCACCGACCTCGCCCAGTCCGTCCCCCTGACCCTGGCGGCGACGCTCGGCACCCTCGTGTTCAACCACGTCGACCTGGCGCTCACCTCGTCGATCGCCGTCGGCTCGGTGCCGGCGGTCGTCGCGGGCTCGCTCCTCTCCTCGCGGGCCAACGGGCCGTGGCTGCGCCGGGGGATCGCCGCGGTCGTCGTGCTCTCGGGGCTCAAGTACCTGGGCCTGCCCGACGACGCCCTGGCCGTCGCCGCCGCGCTCGAGGTCGTGGCCCTCGCCGGCGCGGCGTGGCTCGCCCGACGCTCAGTACCCGAGCCGGTCGAGGATCTCGGCGCGGCGCTGCCAGCCCGGCTCAACACGCACCCGTAGCTCGAGGTAGGTGCCCTCGGGCAGCTCGCGTCGGGCGGCCGTGCCGACCTCCTTGAGCACCTGGCCGCCGGCGCCGATCACGATCCCCTTCTGGCTCTCGCGCTCGACGAGGATCTCGACCACGACGTGGGGCCACTCGAACTCGACGACCCGGCAGTGAATCGAGTGGGGCAGCTCGTCGCGGGTGCGTCGCAGCAGCTGCTCGCGCACGAGCTCGGCCACCCAGCGCTCCTCGCCGACGTCCGAGACCTCCTCGTCGGGGAAGAAGAAGGGCCCCTCGGGCACCAGGGCGATCAAGTGGTCGCGCAGGGCGTCGACCCCGCGCCCGGTGCGCGCCGAGATCGGAAAGTACTCGACGCGCCCGGCCACCTCGGGTCGGCCGGCCGCCTCGGCCGCCGCCGCCACGGCCGCCGAGGCCCCGGCGAGGTGCTCGGCGACCCCCACGCGGTCGGTGCGGTCGACCTTGTTCACCACGACGACCGGCGCCGGAGCGCCCGAGGCGCGGGTCCGCGCGACGAGGGCCTCGAGGACCTGGCGGTCGCCGACGCCGAGGGCCGCCGCGGCGTCGAGGACGACGAGGATCGCGTCCACGTCCTCGGCGGCCGCGCGCGCCGACTCGTTCAGCCGCCCGCCGAGCGCGGTGCGGGGCCGGTGCAGCCCGGGGGTGTCGACGAGCACGACCTGGACCTCGCCCTCGGTGAGGACCCCGCGCACCGCCTGACGGGTGGTGTGGGGGGTGCGCGCGGTGATGGTCACCTTCGCGCCCACCAGCCGGTTCACGAGGGTGGACTTGCCCACGTTGGGCCGTCCGAGGACGGCGACGAAGCCGGCGCGGGTCACCCGGGGACCGCCTCGACGCGCACGAGCTCGACGCGGCGACCCTCGACCCGGGTGACCGTGAGCCGGTAGTGCTCGGTCGTAAAGACGTCGCCCTCGACCGGCACCCCCCCGGCGAGGTCGAGCACGAGCCCGCCCACCGTGTCCCAGCCGTCCTTGGGCAGGTCGAGCGCGTACTCCTCGTTGGCGTCGTCGATGTTGAGCCGACCCGACACCTCGACCCCGGTCCCGGACGCGGGGACGGGGGTCGCGGGCTCGTCGACGTCGGACTCGTCGACGATCTCGCCGACGAGCTCTTCGAGCACGTCCTCGAGGGTCACGAGCCCGGCCGTCCCGCCGTACTCGTCGACGACCACGTAGAGGTGGGTCTTCTCCCGGCGCATCTGGGTGAGCAGCGTCGCGACGCGCTTGGTCTCGGGGACGAAGCGGGCCTCACCCATGCGCGCGGCGACGGGCTCGTCGCCGTGGCCCTCGACGACGAGGGCGGCCAGGTGGCGCAGGTTGACCATCCCCACCACGTCGTCGACGCCGTCGCCAATCACCGGCAGACGCGAGCGGCCCGAGGCGACGGCGAGGTCGAGCGCCCCGCGCACCGCCGTGACGTCGTCGACGTGGACGATGTCCGGACGGGGGACCATGATCTCGCGCACCACGGTGTCGCCGAACTCGATCACCGAGTGGATGAACTCACGCTCGGTCGACTCGATGGCCCGGTCCTCGTGGGCGACGTCGGCCATGGCGAGGACCTCGGACTCGGTGATGCGCGTGCCCGTCGACCGGCCCGGAGCCACCAGGCGGATCGTCGCGAGGGCCACGGCGTTGAGGGTGCTCGAGACGAAGCGCACCGGCCACCACCGCAGGAGCCGCCCGACGACCGGCGCGGTCACGAGGGCCGCCTCGTCGAGGTGGGCCAGGGCGAAGTTCTTCGGGATCGCCTCGAAGGCGACGAAGATGACCACGACCTCGACGACCGTGGCGACGAGCACCCCGGACGCTCCGAAGAGGTGGCCGGCGAGCACGCCCACCAGGGTGGCCGAGACGAGCTGGCAGATGAGCACCAGCAAGAGCAGCGGGTTCAAGAACTGCTCGGGCGCCTCGGTGAGACCCGCGAGGGCCCGGGCCCCGCGGCGGCCCTCGTCGGCGAGGGCCCGGGCCCGCGAGCGGTTCATGCGCGTGAGCGAGGTCTCCGCGAGCGCGAAGAAGCCCGAGAGGGCGAGCAGGACGACGACCGCGACCACCATCCAAGTGTCCGCGACGGCCCAGACGGCCCCGATCACGGCTCGCTCGAGCGGTGGTGGCGCGCGAGCAGCTCGCGCTCGCGCGCTTCCATCTTCTCGGCCTCCTCGTCGAGTTCGTGGTCCCAGCCGAGCAGGTGCAGCACCCCGTGCACCACCAGCAAGGCCGTCTCGTCCTCGACGCTCAGCCCGTGCTCGGGCGCGTTGCGCGCCGCGACGGCCGGGCAGATCACGACGTCGCCCACCAGGGTGGGGATCTCCTCGGTCGGCTCGTCGCCGGGGCCCGTGGTGCCCCCGTCGGGCGAGCGCCCCCCGGGCTCGGGCTCGGTGTCGATCGGGAAGCTCAGCACGTCGGTCGGACCGGCCCTGCCCAGGAAGCGCTGGTTGAGGTCGGCGATGGTGGCCTCGTCGGTGAAGATGAGCGACACCTCGGCCGGCGCCCGCACGCCCTCCTCGGCGAGGGTCGCGCGCGCCAGCGCCACCCAGCGCTCGAGGTCGACGGGACGGGCGTGCTGCTCGTCGGCGGCGTAGATGTCGATGGTCATGGCCGTTCGTAGGCGGCGACGATGTCGGCGACGATGCGGTGGCGCACGACGTCCTTGTTGGTCAGGTGCACGAAGGCGATCCCCTCGATGCCGGTGAGGATCCGCTCGACGTCGCTCATGCCGCTGCGCTTGCCGTTGAGGTCGACCTGGGTCACGTCGCCGTTGACCACGGCCTTGGAGTTGAAGCCGATGCGCGTGAGGAACATCTTCATCTGCTCGGGCGTGGTGTTCTGGGCCTCGTCGAGGATGATGAACGAGTCGTTGAGGGTGCGCCCGCGCATGAAGGCGAGGGGGGCGACCTCGATGGTGCCGTTGGCGAGCAGGCGCTGGGCCCCGTCGGGGCCGAGCAGGTCGTAGAGGGCGTCGTAGAGCGGGCGCAGGTAGGGGTCGACCTTGGCCATCAGGTCCCCGGGCAGGAAGCCCAGGTTCTCCCCCGCCTCGACGGCCGGGCGGGTGAGGACGATGCGCTGGACCTGGCGGCGCTGGAGGGCCTGGACGGCCTGGGCGACGGCGAGGTAGCTCTTGCCGGTGCCGGCCGGCCCGACGCCGAAGGTGATGACCGAGGCGTCGATGGCGTCGGCGTAGCGCTTCTGGCCGGCGGTCTTGGGGCGCACCGACTTGCCCTTGGCGCGCACGACCTCGTGGCCGAGCACCTCGCTCGGGCGCACGTCCTCGGCCACCATGTCGATGGTGCGCTCCACCTTGGCGAGGTCCAGCCCCTGGCCGCCCTCGAGGACGAGCACGAGCTCGTCGAAGAGCCGCAGCACCGCCGCGGCGTCGGGGCCGGTGACGGTGATCCGGTTGCCCTGGACCTGGATGGTCGAGTCGGGGTAGGCGGCCTCGATGGCCCGCAGGTTCTCGTCGCGCGCGCCGAGCAAGCCCGCCATGAGGTGGGTGTTGGCGACGTAGGTGGTGGTCGTGGCGGCCGCTCCCGCGGGCGACTCGGGAGTCATCCGGGCGGCCAGCCCAGTCGGCGCCCACCGAGCACGTGCAGGTGCAGGTGCGCGACGGTCATCATCCCGTCCTCGCCCACGTTGAAGACGAGCCGGTAGCCGCGCTCGCGCACGCCTTCGACCTCGACCACCCGCTGGGCGAGCAGGATGAGCGCGTCGACCACCCCCGCGTGCTCGGCGCCCACCAGGTCCGCGCTCTCGATGTGCTCTTTGGGGATCACGAGGTCGTG
>JAKCEK010000197.1 GCA_021838005.1 Actinomycetes bacterium | reverse complement strand
CGAACCACGCGAAGAGCTCCGGCGGCTCGAGCCGCTCGGCGACGGCCCACATCGGCAGTCCGATCCTCGCGAGCAGGGCCCCGCCCCAATCCCACGAGCCGACGTGGGGCAGGGCCACGATCGTCCCCCGGCCGGCGTCGCGAGCCGCCTCGAGGTGTTCGAGTCCCTCGGCGATGACGAAGCGTCGCACCACCTCGGCGGGCGCGATCGACGGCAACTTCGCCGACTCCGCCCAGTAGCGGCCGTAGCTCGCGAAGCCTCGGCGCACGAAGAGTTCGAGGAGGTCCTCGTCCACCGGGGCCCCGGGGTCGAGCACCGGGCGCAGGTTGTCGGCCAGGCTCGCGCCCTTGGCTCCGCGGGGCCCGAGGACCCGCGCCAGAGCCGTCGCCACGCCGACGTCGACGCGCTCGGGCAGCGCCTCGAGGATCCGGCCGGCCGTTTTGAAGAGCGCGACGCGCCCCGCCGCCACGACTAGTGGCGCGACGCCCGGCTGAGGGTCCGGCGGCGACGGACGTGCTCGCGGCGCGGGTGGAACCGGGGCTCGACCGGGGTCGGACGGTCGGCGGCGCGCCAGACCCGCGCGAAACGCCCGAGGGCCGTCATGGTCGTGAGCGCGAGCATCACCCACAGCACGGGCACGAAGATCGCCGAGGTGAGCAGCCCCACCCCGAGCAGAATCATTCGCTCGGCGCGCTCCATCAGCCCGCCCTTGGCGGAGAGGCCGAGGCTCTCGGCCTTGGAGCGCTGGTAGGAGATGAGAAAGCTCGCCGTCACGATCCCGAAGGGCAACAAGACCAGCTGGCCGTGGTGGTGCGCCGTCAAGTAGTAGGCCACCCCACCCATCAGCACGGCGTCGGAGACCCGGTCCACGACCGAGTCGAAGAAGCTCCCGCGCTGACTGACCCGATGGCTGGCCTTGGCCACGGGACCGTCGAACAAGTCGTGGAAGCCGGTGAGGGTGAGCAGCCCGATCGCCCCCCAGTGCAGGCCCACAGCGATCGCCCAGGCCGTCGCGCAGGCGAAGACCAGCCCCGAGCCGGTCAGCACGTCGGCCGAGAAGCCCGCACGAACGAGGCCCCGCCCGATGGGGGTGGTGACCACCTCCACGGACCGGCGGAACCTACCGTCGAACATTGGCCCCCGGGCTCATTGCCCGAAGTCTACCGACGACTCCCCGGGCCGACCCGACGACAGCGCCGCGCGCACCTTACGCCAGGTCGAGGCGAGGGACTCGGGCAGGACCCGGGTCTCGGCGATGGTCGTCATGAAGTTGGTGTCGCCGTCCCAGCGCGGCAGCAGGTGGGCGTGGAGGTGGCGCGGGATCCCGGCGCCGGCCGCGTGGCCCAGGTTGAAACCCACGTTCAGCCCGTCGGGCCGGTAGGCGCCACGCAGCGCCCGACTGACGGCGGTGACGGTCTCCCACAGCTCGCCCGACTCGTCCGCGGTGAGCTCTTCGAGGGTCTCGGCGTGGCGGTAGGGCACGACGAGCACGTGGCCCGAGCCGTAGGGGAAGGCGTTGAGCACCACGTAGGTGTGCGCGCGACGCTCGAGCACCCCGGTCGCCTCGCCCACCGCCTCGTCGGCCAGTCGGCAAAAGACGCAGCCGACGTCGCGCCGCTCGTCGCTCGAGACGCTCTCGACGTACGCCTCGCGCCAGGCGGCCGAGAACCGTTCGAGCGGCACTAGACGCCCTCGGGCGCGCCGTGGGCGGCGATCTCGGCGACGAGACGCTCGACCACGTCGTCGAGCCCGACCCCGCGCTCGGGGCTCGCCGAGCCGCGCGCGTTCACTCCGAGGGTGCGGGCGGCCACGTCGTCGTCGCCGACGACGAGCACGTAGGGGACCTTGTCGAGCTTGGCGCGACGGATGCGCGCCCCCAGCGGCTCGTCGGCCGGCCCGAGGCCGACGCGCACGCCGCGCGCGCGTAGCGCGGCCGCGACCTCACCGGCGTAGGCGTCGTGATCGTTGCGCACTCCGAGCACCCGGGCCTGCTCGGGAGCGAGCCACGTGGGCAGGTTGCCCGCGTAGTGCTCGAGCAGGACCCCGAAGAAGCGCTCGATCGAGCCGAAGAGCGCCCGGTGGAGCATGATCGGCCGGTGGTGCTGGTTGTCCGCGCCCACGTACTCCAGGTCGAAACGGGCCGGGTGGTTGAAGTCGCACTGGATCGTGGAGAGCTGCCAGGTCCGCCCGATCGCGTCGCGCACGTCGATATCGATCTTGGGACCGTAGAAGGCAGCGTCGCCCTCTTTGACCGCGTAGGCCAACCCGAAGCGCTCGAGGGCGACGCGCAGCGCCTCGGTCGACGCCTCCCAGATCTCGTCGCTCCCCACGTACTTCTCGGGGTCCTTGGTCGAGAGGTTGGCCGTGAACTCGTTGAAGCCGAAGGCCCGCAGCATGTCCATCACGAACGAGAGCAGCGAGACGATCTCCTCTTGGAGCTGGCCCTCGGTGCAGTAGATGTGGGCGTCGTCCTGGGTGAAGCCGCGGATGCGCAGCAGCCCGTGTAGCGTGCCCGCGCGCTCGTAGCGGTACACCGTGCCGAGCTCGAAGAGTCGCAGGGGCAGTTCGCGGTAACTGCGCGGGCGGCTCTTGTAGATCAGGCAGTGCATCGGGCAGTTCATCGGCTTGGGGTAGTAGGTCCCGTTGTCCATCTCCATGGGCGGGTACATCCCGTCCTTGTAGAACCCGAGGTGCCCCGAGGTCTCGTAGAGCCGGGCGTTGGCGATGTGGGGCGTGACGACGAACTCGTAGCCGCCCTCGAGGTGGCGGGCCCGGCTGAAGTCCTCCATCTCCTTACGGGCGATACCCCCGCGCGGGTGCCACACCGCGAGGCCGCCG
>JAKCEK010000035.1 GCA_021838005.1 Actinomycetes bacterium | reverse complement strand
CGTCGTCCCGCTCTACGGCATCCCCGACCAGGTGAGTTCGGTGTCCGCACCCAACTCCAAGACGGTCGTCATCAACTTCAAGTCCGCGGTGAACCCGGGCTGGATGACCTACAACTACCTGTCGGAGATCACCCCCTTCCCGGACGCCTGGGACGTGAGCGGCGCCAACTCGACCTCGACCTGCGCGACCGGCACCTACGGTGCGGCCTCTACGGACACGGCGTGCAAGGCGGTCGTGACCTACCTGCAGCAGTACGCTCAGACGACGTCGAACTACGCGAACTCGTTCTGGCAGGCCGGCTCGGACGGCCCGTACCTGCTCCAGTCGTTCGACAACCTCGGTAACGCGACCTTCGTGCCGAACCCGAAGTACGCGGGCCCGGTGAAGAGTTCGGTCGCTGCGGTCCAGCTGAAGGCCTACACCTCGGCCCAGGCCGAGGCCAACGACCTGCGCGCGGGCACCGTCGACCTCGGGTACCTCGACACGTCGTACCTGAGCAAGCCGGCTCCGGCACCGGGCAAGGTCGGCCCGAACTGGTCGGCGATCTCGAACAACTACAACATCATCGCGAGCGCCGGTGACTGGGGCATGGACTACGCGGCGTACAACTTCAACCCGAAGAACCCCTTCGCCAAGTACCTCGACCAGCTCTACATCCGCCAGGCCCTCCAGGACGGTGTGAACCAGGTGGGGATCATCGCGAAGCTCGACAAGGGCTACGGGCTCATCTCGGACAACCCGCTGCCGCCGTCGGCCTCGCCGTCGATCGGCAAGGTCCCGCCCTACATGTACCCCTACAGCCTGACGACCGCCGCGAAGCTGCTGTCCTCGCACGGTTGGAAGAAGGTCCACGGGGCGCTGCTCTGCGAGAAGCCGGGCGCCGCGGCCTCCGACTGCGGTAAGGGCATCTCGAAGGGCAACCGCCTGACGATCCGCTTCGAGTACGGCACGGGCACCCCGGCCTTCACCCAGACGGTGGAGACGATGCTCTCGGCCTGGGGCTCGCTCGGCATCAAGACCATGCAGATCGGTGAGCCGTTCAACAACGTCATCTCCGACTGCGCCGCCCACGCCACCAACTGGGACGTGTGTGACTGGGGTGCGGGCTGGATCTACGCCCCGGACTACTACCCCTCGGGGGAGTGGGGCTTCGTCCCGGGCGCCAGCTTCAACATCGGTGACTACAACAACCCGACGATGACGTCGATCATCAAGACGACGACGTTCGGTACGGCTACCCTGACGCAGTACGCCAAGTACTTCGAGCAGCAGGTGCCGGTGCTGTTCCAGCCGAACGCCTTCACGCCGGGCGAGGTGAAGAAGAACGTCGGTGTCCACGACATCGGCTTCATCCCGAACCCGCTCCAGAACTTCAACCCGGAGTACTACTACTTCAAGTAGCTCCCCGGGCGGTTCGAGTGACCCGAGACCCGGGCCCCGAAAGGGGCCCGGGTCTCGGTTTTTGGGGTCCGCCCGCAAGGAGCGATTTCCGCCGCGCTGCTAAAGTTTGGCCATGTTCGCCTACATCGTCCGCCGCCTCGCGCAGTCGGTGGTGGTCCTGTTCATCGTGCTGGTCTTCACCTTCACGCTGCCCTACTTCGAGCCCCATGGCATCCTCGCGCCGGCCTACGTCGTGCTCGGCACGAAGGCCTCGCCGGCCAACGTGCACACCTGGGGCGTCCAGCACGGGATGTACCACCCCTACATCGTGCGACTGTGGAACTACATCGTCCAGGTCGTCTGGCATCGCAACCTGGGCTTCTCGTACAAGCAGAACCTCTCGGTGTGGGGCATCATCTCCCTCTACGTCCCGCGCACCGTCTGGCTCGCCCTCACCGCGCTCGTGCTGACGTTCATCATCGCGGTACCCCTCGGGATCTTCCAGGCCAACAAGCGCAACACCGTGTTCGACTACACGGCGACCGGCTCGGCGTTCGTCCTCTACGCGATCCCCTCCTTCCTGCTCTGCCTGCTCGTCCTGCAGGTCTTCAGCTTCGGCATCGTCCACCTCCCGGCCTCGCCACCGAGCGGCGTGGCGCCGTGGGCCATCTTCACTGACCCGGTCGGCTTCATCCTGCCGGTGGGCACGCTGACCCTCTTGAGTGTCGCGCTCATCAGCCGCTTCATGCGCGGCACGGTCCTCGAGGTGCTCGTCCAGGACTACATCCGTACGGCACGCGCCAAGGGCTGCTCCAACCGCCGGGTCCTCTTCGCGCACGCCTTCCGCAACGCCCTCGGCCCGATCGTCACGATCCTCGGCCTCTCGATCCCCGCCCTGTTCGGTGGCGCCCTCATCATCGAGAGCGTCTTCAACTACGCCGGCCTCGGCATCGAGACGGTCAACGCCGCGACCTACCTCGACTCCCCCACGGTGCTCGGGATCACGCTGCTCGTGTCGATCTTCACCCTCTTGGGCAACCTCATCGCCGACATCCTGCTCGGCGTGGTCAATCCCCGCATTCGACTCCAAGGAGAGCAGTGACGACCGAGAAGAGCACCGAGGAGCTCGAGGCGATGGATCTCGAGTCGAGGGAGGTCCCCCACGACCTCGTGTCCGGGAGTCTCGCCGACGAGCTCTCCCTTAAGCCCGAGGGCGTCGTGGACAAAGCGGGCGCCGTCATCCCGATGTGGCGCCAGCGGGTGCGAATCTTCATGCACAACAAGCTGGCGATTGCCTCGGTCGTCTACCTGGTCCTCGTGACCCTCTTCTGCTTCCTCTGGCCGCACCTCCACCCGACCAACCAGACCAACCAGAACCTCGCCCTGACCCAGCCCTTCAACGCCCCGCCGTCGGCCACCCATCCGCTCGGTACGGACTCCAACGGCTTCGACGTCCTCGGGCGCATCGCCTTCGGCGGCGAGTACTCGCTCACCGTCGGGTTCCTCGCCGGGGTGGTCACGATCATCGTCGGGACGATCTACGGCATGGTCTCGGGCTTCGTCGGCGGCATCGTCGACACGGTCCTGATGAGAATCCTGGACGCCGCGCTCTCGATCCCCCTCCTCTTCCTGCTCATCACCCTCGTCACGCTGTTCTCGAGGTCGGCGACCTTCCTCATCTTGCTCATCGGGTTGACCGGGTGGTTCGGCAACGCCCGTATCGTGCGCGGCGACGCCCTCTTGATCCGGCGGCTCGAGTACTCCCAGGCCGCCACCGCCATGGGCGCGACCAAGTGGCACATCATCCGCCGCCACGTCTTCCCCAACTCGATCAGCAACATCGTGACCGTCGGCACCTTCTCGGTGGCCGACGCGATCCTCTTCCTCTCGACCCTCGGCTTCCTCGGACTCGGCATTCAGCCCCCCAACACCGACTGGGGGACGATGCTCCAGAACGGGTCCGACCAGATCGCCAACGGCTACTGGTGGGAGATCTACCCCCTGGCGGCGATCTTCATCCTGGTCGTGGTGGCGATCAACTACATCGGTGACGCCCTGCGTGACGCCTTCGAGGTCCGTCTGATCGAGCGCTGAGCCCCTTCGGGCGGGCGAGGTCGAGGAGTCACCTCGGCGCCGGTGACGTACCGGCCCTCTCCGTTTGGCCCTACGTGGGCCGGGCCTACGACGCGGGCGTCGGGCCGGCCGCCGAGGCCGAACTCAGGGTGACCGACGTGCGCAGTGGGAAGTGGCAGGCCGCCTGCTGGTTGGGCCCGAAGGCCCGGAACGTCGGCTCCTCGGCCGCGCAGACGTCCTGGGCGCGCGGGCAACGGGTCCGGAACCGGCAGCCCGACGGGGGGTTCACCGCGGAGGGCAACTCGCCGCGCACCTGGATGCCCCGGCGGCTGCGGGCGGCCTCGGGTTCGGGCACGGGCACCGCGTCGAGGAGACCCTGCGTGTAGGGGTGGGCCGGGGTGCGAAAGACCGACTCGGCGTCGCCGATCTCGACGATCTTGCCGAGGTACATCACCCCGATGGTGTCGGCCATGTAGTACACGACCGCGAGGTCGTGACTGACAAAGACGTAGGTGAGGCTGTGCTCCTTTTGGAGGTCCTTCATCAGGTTCAGGATCTGGGCCTGGATCGAGACGTCGAGGGCCGAGACGGGCTCGTCGGCCACGATGAGCCGGGGGTTGAGCGCGAGGGCGCGGGCGAGTCCGATGCGCTGGCGCTGGCCCCCCGAGAACTCGTGGGGGTAGCGGTCCGCCGCCATGCGCTCCAGGCCGACCACGCGCAAGAGCTCCTCGACGCGAGTCCGCTGCTCGGCCCGGGTGCCCTGACGCTGGATGCGCAGGGGCTCGGCCAGGATGTCACCGACCGTCATGCGGGGGTTGAGCGACGAGTAGGGGTCCTGGAACATCATCTGACGGTCGCGGCGCTGGACCCGGGTGGGCTTGTGGCGGCGCGAGGAGATCAGGTCCCCGTCGAAGTAGATCTCGCCGGCCGTGGGGTGTTCGAGTCCCACCACCATCCGACCGATGGTGGTCTTGCCGCAGCCCGATTCGCCGACGAGCCCGAAGGTCTCGCCGGCACGGATCGTGAAGCTGACGTCCGAGACCGCGTGGATAGCCCCGACCTTGTGGCGTACGAGGCCCGCCTTGATGGAGAACTCCTTCACCAGCCCCTCGATCCGCAGGATCTCGGAGCCCTCCGTGGTGGCCGCCGCGGCCGTCTCGGCCGCGCGGACCTCGACCGGCACCGGCCCGCTCACGGGGTGGAAGCAGGCGAACTCGTGGTCCCCCTCGACCGAGAGCGGAGGCTCCTCGGCACGGCACTGGTCCGTGGCGTAGGCGCAGCGCGGCGCGAAGCGGCAGCCGATGATCTCCTTCGAGAGGTCCGGCGGGAGGCCGGCGATCGAGTCGAGTCGGTGCTTGGAGGCGAGCTCCAGGTTGGGCATCGAGGCCAGCAGCGCCTGGGCGTAGGGGTGGCGCATGCGGTGGAAGAGCTCGTTGGTCTCGGCCTGCTCGGCCTTCTTCCCGCCGTACATGACGACCACCCGGTCGGCCCGACCAGCGATGACGCCCATGTCGTGGGTGATGAGCAGGACGCCCATGTTGAGCTCGGAGCGCAGGTTGTCGATCAGGTCCAGGATCTGGGCCTGGATCGTCACGTCGAGCGCCGTCGTCGGCTCGTCGGCGATGAGGAGCTTCGGCCGGCAGACCAGACCCATCGCGATAATCACGCGCTGGCGCAGCCCACCCGAGAGCTCGAACGGGTACTGGTCCAGGCGCTCAGCCGGCCGGGGCATCTCGACCATCTCGAGGACCTCGAGGGCGCGCCCACGCGCCTCCTCGACCGAGGCCCCCTCGTGGATCTGGAGCCCCTCGCCGATCTGCTTGCCGATCTTGGTGGTCGGGTTGAGCGAGCTCATCGGGTCCTGGGGGATGAGCGCGACCGACTTGCCCCGGTGGTGGCGCATCTCTTTGTCGCCGAGCGAGGCGAGGTCCACGTCGTCGAGCAGGATGCGGCCCCCGGCGATGTGGCCGTTGGGGGGCAGGAGGCGCATGATCGACAGGCCCGTCGTCGTCTTCCCGCAGCCCGACTCGCCCACGAGCCCGACGCACTCGCCCGGCTCGATCCGGAAGGAGAAGTCGTCGACGGCCGTCGCCAGAGAGGCGCGGGAGGCGAACTGGACCTTGAGGTTCTCGACCGAGAGCAGTGGGGCCATAACCGCTCAATCCTACTGTTTTCGGCCCGACGGCCCTAGTCAGACGACCCCGGCCGGGGGCCGCCCGACCGGTTCGGGCAGGCGCCAGGAAACTCGGTGGTGGGGCGACGGGCCCAGTCGCCGCAGGGCCGCCAGGTGGGCGGGCGTCCCGTAGCCCTTGTTGAGCGCCCACCCGTAGTCGGGCCAGTCGGCGGCCAGGGCGACCATGAGGTCGTCGCGGGCCACCTTGGCGAGCACCGAGGCCGCGGCGATCGAAGCGCAGTGGAGGTCGCCCTTGACGACCGGGGTCACGGGAACGCACGCGGCCCGCGACGCGGGCACGGTCGGCGCCCCGAGCGGGACGTCTCGGGGTGCGCGCAGCAGGTTCGTCGGCCCGTCGACCAGGGCGTGGGTCGGACGCGGCGTGAGTCCGTCGAGGGCCCGCCCGGCCGCTACCGCGAGGGCGGCCGTCACGCCCCACGCGTCGACCTCCGCGACGCTGGCCGAGCCCAGGCTCCACGCGGCGGCCCACTCGACCAGCGGCTCGACGAGGGCCCGCCGGCGCTCGGGGGTGAGCCGCTTGGAGTCGGTCAGCCCCTGCGGGGGGTCCGCCCCGTGCTCGAGGAGCACCGCGCCCACACAGAGCGGTCCCGCGAGGGCACCGCGACCGACCTCGTCGATCCCGACCACCACCTCACCCCCGGCGAGGAGTAACCGCTCGCGCGCCATCAGGTCCGCGGGGGCCACCACGCGCCCACGGTACAAGGGGCGTCGACCCGTAGCATGCATCCTCGTGGTCGACGTGGGACTCATCGTGCCCCTGCGGTCCTTCGCGCACGCGAAGTCGCGCTTGCGCGCCGTGCCGGGGCTCGACGTCGACGGGCTCGTCGAGGGCCTCGCGCGCGCGGTGGTGCTCGCCGCACGTCCCCGCGTCACGGTGGTGGCGACCGACGACCGCGACGTCGCCCGGTGGGCGCGCGGCCTCGGCGCGGTGGTGGTGCTCGCGCCCCCGGGGCTCAACGCCGCCGTCGAGGCGGCCTACCGGGAGCTCGGCGACGGGGCCGAGCTGGCGATCGTCGCGCACGGCGACCTCGCGGAGCCCGCCGGACTGGGCGACTTCTACCCCGAGGTGGGCGTCACCGTCGTCGCCGACCACCGGGGGACGGGCACGAACGTGCTCGCCGTCCCGACCGGCGTGGGCTTCCGTTTCTCGTTCGGCCCCTCGTCGCGCACGCTCCACGAGCTCGAGGCCGCCCGCCTGGGGCTCCCGCGCTGGACCGTCACCGATAGCCCGTGGCGCTTCGACGTCGACGAGCCGGACGACCTCGTGCGCCTCGGCCCCTAGACAGCACTGGAGGGGGCCCCGGGGCCCCCTCCAGCACCACTCTCTCGGCGAGAGTCTGGGACTACTTCGCCGCAGCCTTCTTGGCCGGGCGCTTGGCCGCAGCCCTCTTGGCCGGGGCCTTCTTCGCCGCAGCCTTCTTGGCCGGGCGCTTGGCCGCAGCCTTCTTGGCCGGGCGCTTGGCCGCAGCCTTCTTGGCCGGGCGCTTGGCCGCAGCCTTCTTGGCCGGGCGCTTGGCCGCAGCCTTCTTGGCCGGGCGCTTGGCCGCAGCCTTCTTGGCCGGGGCCTTCTTCTTGGCCGGGGCCTTCTTCGCCGCAGCCTTCTTGGCCGGGCGCTTGGCCGCAGCCTTCTTGGCCGGGGCCTTCTTCTTCGCGGCAGGTGCCACTTTCCCTCCTTGGGACTCAACGTTGAATCAACTTGGGACCACCGGTCACCACCATGATGACGCGTCGGGTACCGCCTTGATTGACGTGAACTCGCACATGTACGGTCCGGCCTCTCGGCCGTACCGCGACTGCCCGCAGTGCACGGCCCCGTGGCGCAGGAGCGACGCTCGTCGTCAAGGACGACTCGCGCCTTTCGGCCCCCTCCGCCAGAGGACAATGAAAAGTTCACTCGCTATACGAGGGCGTGTCAAGCATTTCGCACCACTTTCCGACCGATGGGTGCGTGGCCGATCTCAACGGTGTCTACCTCGGTCGCGGTTCGAACGGCGTCGCGACGAGTGGTGCCCAACGATCGACGCTCGTGCTCGGTCCCACGCGCAGCGGCAAGACGAGTTCGATCATCATCCCGAATCTCCTGATGACCACCGACGCGTGCGTCGTCACGTCGACGAAGGACGACGTCGTCACGACGATGGCGCGCGCCCGTCGCGACGTCGCGACTCTCCTCTTTGACCCTTCGGGGACCGTCGCGACACCCGAGGGCGTCACGCGCGTCGGCTACTCGCCGCTGCGCCAAGCCCAGCGGTGGGACGGCGCGGTCCTCGTCGCGCGCGCGCTGGTCGACGTCGCGAGACGCAACACGGAGCGCGCCGAGGATCACTGGAGCGAGAGAGCTGCGGCGCTCCTCGCCCCTCTCCTTCACGCCGCCGCGCTGCGCACCGAGACGCTCGGACAGCTCGCGACCCGCGTCGATGAGCGTCGCGTCGACGACCTCGGTGACGTCCTCGTGGCCCACCACGGCGACCGCCACGCCTCGGTCGCCACCCTGCGCGGCGTGCTCGCCACCGAGGAGCGCGAGCGCTCGAGCATCTGGTCCACCGCCGCCGGCCTGTTCGCCGGTCTGCGCACCGACGCCGCCCGGGCCGCGGCGCTCGAGCCACCCGTCGACCTTGACGCGTTCCTCGCCGGCGGCCACCACCTCCACGTGGTCTCACCCAGTCGTCACCAGGCCGTGGCCACACCGCTGGTGGTGGGCCTCATCGACGAGATCGTCCACACCACCTACGAGCGCGCCCGCGACGGCGCCCGGCTCCTGCTCGCCCTCGACGAGCTCGCGAACGTCGCGCCCCTCCCGCGACTCGCCTCGATCGTCTCTGAGGGCGGCGGGCAGGGCGTCGTGACCCTGGCCTGCCTCCAGGATCTCAGTCAGGCCCGCGCCCGGTGGGGCGCGGGCGCCGACGGCTTCCTCTCCCTCTTCCCCTCCACCCTGATCCTCCCGGGCATCGCCGACCGCGCAACGCTCGAGGCCCTCGTGCGGCTGGGGGGACGGGAGTTCGTGGCGAGCCCCACGATCCACCGCGACCACCGGGGCCGGGCCCGAAGCCTGAGCCGCGGCTGGATCGAGCGGACGCGGATCACCGCGAGTGACGTCGCGCGTGGGCGCCCGGGCCACGCCCTCGCGCTCTCGGCGACGAACGACCTACGCTGGGTCGCCCTGACCCCCTACTACGCCGACGGGCGCTTCGCGCGTCACCACGAGCGCTCACGGGACCTCTCGAGGGATCTCGAGCGCTGAGACCACGCGTCGAGCGCCACCGGCTCGAGCGGTCGAGCGCCGCGCTCGAGCACCCGGTCGAGCATCCGAGCCCGCGGCACGCCCACGGTCGACTCATGGACGCCCCGGCCCGGGCGCAGTTCGGGGTAGAGGGCGTCGACTGCGGCGAGCACGTCGTTTCCGCCCTGTCCGAACACCGCGGCGTTCGCCCACGCCGCCACGACGTGGCGACGGGCCACCTCGAGGCGCCCCTCGAAGGCGCCCGCGAAGCGATGCTCGTCGAGCGCGCCACGATGTCGCGTCGGCGCCGGTCGCGCCCCGATCAGGACGACTCCGCGACGTTCGGCCCGCCAGAGGTCGACGAGGTCCTCACGGACCCAGAGGGTCTTGTCGCCGCGCTGGAGGTGCCGTCCGGGCCACAGCGCTCGGTACCCCTCGTCGAGCCCGGTGACGTGCTCGACGCCCGCAAAGGAGCGCCACACCTCGTGGCCCGTGCGCCGCGCCACCTCAGAGCGCAGGGTCGCGCGGTAGAGGGCGTCGGCCGCGCTCGCGTGGGCGACGAGGGCCCGCGCGTCGAGCACGACGTCGGCGCCCTCGGGCCGGGCGCCGACGAGAACGTGGTCGTGCAGGTGGGGCTCGGCGTGACGGTTGACCCCGTGGGTGAAGGCCACCACCGACGACCACCGGGCGGCGCGCGTGCGGGTCTCGCCCCCGCCGCGCTCGCGCACCACGACCGCCCGGTCTTCGAGATAGGCGACCGCGGCGCCCACCGCCGCGCGGTGCGCGGCGACCACGCCGCCCGCCCTCCCCTCGTCGAGGGCGATCAGCACCGACACGGCCCGGGGCGCCGCGACCACGAGGTCGTAACCGACGATCCTGGCGCGCGCCGTGCTCGCGAGCACCCCCGCCACGCGGGCCGGGTCCGTTGGGTCGCCCCCTCCCCGGAGCCACCAGCCGGGTCCGCCCTCGCGCACGCCGTCGAGCTCGCGTGCCGGGTCCCGGGTGAAGTAGGTGACGTCGAGGCTACGCCGCGCCAGGACTCGGATCATGGGGCCCTCCCGGGCCCAACGGTCGACTACAACGTCGCGGCGATACGCCGGGCCAGGTCCCGGCCGGCGTCGCACAGCTCCGCCGAGGCGACGGCGGCGCCGGGACCGGCCTGCACCATGAGCCGGTCCAGGGTCGCGGGGTCGCCGACCCGGAAGGTCACCGCGTGGCGCCCGTCCTCCAGAGCCAGCCACCGGGCGCCCGGCAGCGGCTCGAAGAGCCAGCGCTGCCCGGCCTCGACGACCACGACCACCTGGTGGCCCTCCTCGCCGACCTGGGTCAGCCAGTTCGCGACGGGGTCGGTCGGTCGCGTCGCCGTGACCGGTGAGGTGGCGAGGATGGCGTTGATGCGGTCGACCCGGAAGGTCCGCCAGTCCTCGCGGGTCGTGCAGTACGCCCGGACGTACGCGTGGCCGTTGAGGACCCGGATCTCGCGGGGCTCGATCGCCCGGACCGACGCCTCCCCGGACGACGCGCTGAGGTACTCGACCTTGATCTGGGCGTGTTCGGCCACCGCCCGTTCGACGTCGCCGAGCAACCTCTCGGTCGCCGACTCGACCTGCACCGGTGCGGCGACGGCGGCCTCGATCTTCGCGATCGCCGAGTGGACCGACGGCTCGTCGTAGACCCGAGACGCCTCGCGCAGCGCGATGTTGATCTCGTAGAGGTCGCGCCACATGAGCGGAGAGGGCTCGGGCGCCCCGTGGGGGAGGTCGGAGAAGTCGGCGCGGTAGAGGGAGTCGTCGTTCTCCTCGTCGTCCCAGTCGTCGCACTCCTTGATGACGTGCGCGGGGAACGTGTCGGTGCCGTCGGTGGTGTCGACCAGCGGCTCCATCGTGACGAGCCGGTCCATGATCAGGCGCACGTGGGCCGGGGCGAGGCCGAAGCGCGCCGCCAGCTCCGAGACCCGCAGGCCGTCCTCGCTGGCGTAGACCGCGTGCAGCAGCTGGAGCGTCTGGCCGAGGACGTCCTGGCCCGCGCCGCTCTCGAAGCGCCCGGGGTCGATCCCGGGGACGGGCGCGCGGTTGACCCCTTCGAGCCACTGCGCGAGCTCGCTCCGGAGGGACTTGGGTGAGCGCAGGCGAACCCGGTCTGCTCCCTCGAGGACAAAGCGCAGGGCGCTGCGCGGCCCGTCGAAGTCGAGGACGACCTCGACGACCCCGTCGTCGTGGCGGTCCACCTCGACCGTGGGGTCCTGGCGGGCCAGCAACTCGGCGTAGGCCTCGTTGGTGGCCACGACCACCCGCAGCGGCCTGGGTGCGCGGGCGAACTCGGGGCGCCAGGCGCGCGCGATGGCCAACGTCTCCTCGTCGACGTGGAAGGTGTCGCCGAGCACGACCGGCATGGAGGTGACGCGATTCAGCCGGTAGCCCTTGATCTCGGTCGAGTCCTGGACCCGGGCGACGAGATAGCCCACGCCGCGAATCACGTCGAGGACGAGCGGCTCGACCCGCCGGGTCTTGTTGGACGACGAGAGGTAGTCGAAGGCGAGGGCCCGGCGAAGGTGGAGCGCCCGCAGGATCGGCGTGAGGTAGGGCGACGCCTCGCGACCGCCGTCGGGCGACGGGCCGTCGCTGAAGAGCGAGAAGACCCCCCGGCGCCCGACTCCGCACAAGGTGAGTGCGAGGCGCACCACCCGGGCCTCGTCGGGGGTGAAGGCGATGGCCGGGGCGTAGGCGCTGGCCGGGTCGATCCGATAACCGACCGACCCCTCGGGCGTGGTCACCGTCTCGATCTCGAATCCGAGGTCCCGGATCCGGGCCTTGTCGCGCTCGAACTTCTGGCGCACCGCGACGTCGCTGCCCTCGTAGGCCCGCACCTTGCGAGGCCCCTTGGCCGAGGACGGGAACTCGTCAACGGTCAGCTCCCGGACGATCTGCTCCTGGGTGAGCGGCCCGCGCTGCCAGGCGCGCTGGAGTAGGAGGACGAGCGCCACGAGCCGCTCACGACTCTGCTCGACGCCCGCGCGCATAGCGGTCTCCCTGACGGCCACGGATGGAGGGTACTCGCCCGGGATCGACGGCGGACTAGACGCCGTGCGCCCCGTCACCCGGCTCGTCGCGGCGCCACGTGCCCGAACGGCCCCCGGACTTCTCCCACAGCGCAACCTGCTCGATGGTCATGGTCCGGTCCGTCGATTTGCACATGTCGTAGATGGTCAGGGCGGCCACCGTGACGGCCGTCAGGGCCTCCATCTCCACTCCCGTGCGGTCGACGGTGTCGACCGCCGCCTCGACCTCGATGTAGGAGTCGGCGATCGTGAAGTTCACGTGGACGTTGCCGACGAGGACCGGGTGGGCCATGGGCAGAAGCGTCGCCGCGTGCTTGGCCGCTTGGATCCCCGCGACGCGCGCGGTCGCCAGGACGTCGCCCTTGTTGAGCGTGTTGGCGGCCACCGCCTCGGTCGTCGAGGGCAGCATCGTCACCCGGCAGCGGGCGAGGGCGCGCCGCGCGCTGACCTCGCCCGGACCGATCTCGCGTCCGAAGGCCCCGCCCCCGCCGGGCCGGCGCAGCTGGCGGAAGTCGTCCACCGCGCCATGCTACCCACGGCTGATTCCCCGCCCGCGACCGGTACACTG
>JAKCEK010000196.1 GCA_021838005.1 Actinomycetes bacterium | reverse complement strand
CGATCACCGAGGTCTGGAGCGTCCCGGCGATGAGCGGCCACGCCCCGTAGCTCGACCCCACGGGGTGGGCGACGCCGTTGGTGGTGACCGGATTGGCGTAGGTGCTTCCCGGCACCCAGGCCGTGCGGGTGAGGAACCCGGGGCCGTTCACCTTGATCGCCGGCCACGCCTTGACGACGAGGACGGTGAGCACGAAAGCGAGGCCGGCCAGCGGGACCAACGAGGCCACCCGCGCGCTCCAGCGCCACAGGCCCTCCTCGGATCCGCGCACGAACGCCCCCACCCGCCGGGCCCGAAAGGCCCGGCGGGTGGGGGTCGCGGCGGAAGACGACGTCGCGACCGGAGAGGCGGTGTCGTCACCCATGGGGACCGCGCACTACTGGATCGACTGGATCTGCTTGTACGACTGGACGATCACCTTGGTCGGCAGGGTGACGAAGTTCACCTGCCCCAGGTACTGCAGGCTCTGGCCGTAGGACGGGTCGATGCACCACTCGAGCAGGGAGCGGACCGCCTTGGCGACCGTCGAGGACGACTGCTGCTTGTTCACGATCGCGTACTCGTAGTTGACGATCGGGTAGCCGCCCTTGATCTTGCCGTCGATCATGGAGATCGTCCCGTTCGCCGGCGTCTGGGCCTGGAACCCGGCGGCCTCGGCCGAAGCCGACGCGACCGTTGGCAGCACGAACTGCCCGTCCCCGTTCTGCAGCGCCGCGTAGGTCTGGCCGTCGCCCAGGACCGACGAGAGGTAGCTGATGCCCACGTAGGCGATGCAGCCGACGGTGGCCTTGCAGCCCGAGACCATGCCGCCGTTGCCGTTCTCACCCAGCGAGTTGCTGATGGCCGGCCACGAGACGGTCGTGCCGTAGCCGTACTTCGACGCCCACGTCGAGTCGGTCTTCGAGAGGTAGGACGTGAAGATGAACGTGTCGCCCGAGCCGTCCGAGCGGTGCAGGGCCACGATCGGCGTGGCGGGCAGGGTGATATTGGGGTTCAGCGCCGTGATCGCCGAGTCGTTCCACTTGGTGATCTGACCGGTGTAGATCCCCGCGAGGACGGTCCCGCTCAGGTTGAGGTGGGCGGTGACCCCGGGGATGTTGTACTCGAGCATCTGGTACGAGATCCCCACCGGGATGTTGAGCAGGTTCGGCGTCGCGCTCAGCTGGGTCGAGGAGAGGTAGGCGTCGGACGAGCCGATGTTCACCGTGCCGCTCGCGGCGTCCGCGATGCCCGTGCCCGACCCGGTGCCGCCCGTGGTGAGGCTGACCTGGGGGAACTCGGCCTGGTAGGCCGGGGCCCAGATGTTCCAGAGCGGGTACAGGAGGGTCGAGCCGGTCTCGGTGAGGCTCGCCGAGCCGGGGTTCTCGACCTTGACCGAGGCGATCGGGTTGGGCGTCGGCCGCTTCTTCGTCCACCCCTTGGCGCAGGCGCCCCGGAAGCGGTGGGTGTGGACGACGTTGTTCTCAAGCCGGAAGCAAGTGATGATCTTCTTCGGCGCGGCGCTCGCGGGGACCGCCGCCACCGAGAGAAGACCTCCCAGGGCGAGAGCGCCCGCCGTCAGTGATCTCAGTAGGGTCTTCATCCTGAGCTGTCCTCCTAGGGTCTCTTGCTCGTTGACTCGACGTTTCGACTCTCGAACGTTCAGCCTCGGGCAACTTAGGGAGCGCAGGTAAACGACTCGTGAAGCGCACGGACGGGCGAGGTGAAAAGTACTGAAAGTCGGCGCACCGGCTAGTCGCAGCAGGAGTCGCGCCACCCGCACGTCCGGCAGCGGAAGTGGGCGTGCTCGGGGGCGAGCGGCCCTCCGCAGTGGGGGCACTCGTCATAGACCGCGAAGCGACTCGCGCCCGTCGCGGCGCGGGGCGAGGGGTGGTCGGCGCTCACCAGGGCAGTGTGCCAGGTCGGCGCGGGCGCGCCGTGGACTCAGCCCGGGCCGAGCTCGCCGCGCCGGTAGTGGGCTCGACAGAGCACCTGGTAGTGGACGGCCCCGGTCACCACGTCGCCGGTGACGAACTGCGAGCCCTCGCGCGCCACGACCCCGTCCACGACCCGGGCGTTGCAGCGCCCCTTCTGGCCACACCAGCACGTCGAGGTGAGGGGGAGCTCGTGGGCCCAGTCGGCGATCGCGATGAGCCGGGCCGAGGCGGGAAAGACGTTCAGCAAGAAGTCGGCCGCCAGGCCGAAGGCGTGCACGTCGACGCCGTGCTCGTCCACCAACACGGCCAACTCGTCCACCTGCCCGACCGAGGCGAACTGCGCCTCGTCGATGACGAGCACCGACGTCCCGCGTTCGAGGAGGTCGGCCACGGGACCCTCCAGGCTGGTCCCGGGCGCGACGGCCTCGGCCGCCGCTTCGATCCCGATGCGGCTCGTGACCATGCCCTCGGCGCTGCGGTCGCCGAAGGTCCACAGGGCGACGTCGTCACGCCCCTGACGCAGCTGCCAGCACAGCTGCAGGGCGAGGGTCGACTTGCCGGCCGCCATCGTGCCGTAGGTGAAGGTGAGCTCGGCCATAGTTCTCGCAGAGCACGATACCCAGGGCGCGACCCCGGGCCCCCGGTGAGCGGCGTGCCCCCGAGGTCCGCCCTCGCCCCGGCCGCGGCGAGGGCCCGCGCTGGTGGGCGGCCGGGGCGAGGTGGCGACCACCCTCGATCTCGCGCCTTGTTCGCCGGAGCCGATCCGCGCGTCGCGTGGTGCGCACCGGGCCCGTGCGGCGGCTCGGCGCCACCGACGACGAACCCGGGCCGGCGGGCACCTTCCTATACTGCGCCCATGTCCGAGCGGCTCACCACCACCGGGACGCTCGACTTCAACGGGTGGAGCACGTGGTACCAGGTGACCGGCGACCTCACCGGGGGCCGGACCCCGCTCGTCA
>JAKCEK010000034.1 GCA_021838005.1 Actinomycetes bacterium | reverse complement strand
GGTCGAGCCGGGCGTCCAGGCGCACGTCGCGCTCGTCGAAGCCGCCACCGCCGCGCAGCCCGCAATGGTCGCGCCGTCGTCGTAGAACGTGACCGTCCCCGGCGTCGAGACGGTCGCGGTGAGCTGCAGGGCCGTCCCGTAGACGTCGGTCGTCGCGCCGCCGGCCACCGAGAGGCTCGTCGACGAGGGCTGCACGGTGAGGAAACCGTAAAGGCTCCCGTTGTCGTCGGCGACCCACACGTTCGACCCGCTCCCCGCGACCCGAATGGCCCCCCCGTTGCCGCTCGTCGGGATGGGCACCGATCCGGTAACGCTCAGGGTTGCGAGGTTGATCTCGCTCACCTGGCTCGCACTGGATTGGGCAACCCAGGCCGTCGCGCCGTCCAGGTAGAGTCCGGACGCGGCCGAGGCGAGCGTCACCGAGCCGACGCCGGTCAGGTTGGAGAGGGCGTAACCGTCGAGCGAGGTCCCCGAGAGGCTGAGGATCCACGCGGTCGTCCCGTCGATCCCCATCGGTCCCGGGCGGTTGGCGAGGGCCGCCTGCGCCAGGTACTGTCCCGAGCCGTTGAGCTCGAATAGGTCGTACGGAAAGTCGCACGCGACGTAAACGTCACCGTTCACGCTCGCCAGAGCGGCCGTCTGGGAGCACACGCCCGAGTTCACGAACGTCCACGTCGGCCCCGGTGACGTACCCGCTAACAGCGCCGCCAAGGGGTACGCCGCGACCGTCGACGTCGCCGAGTCGGAGACGACCACGAGCGCCCCTCCGTCGAAGGTGACGTTGAGCCCGTCGTTCAGGGCCATCCCCGAGAGGGGGGTCGACGTGACGGTCCCGGTGGCGGGGTCGATCACGTAAAGGGTGCTCCCGTTAAGAACGGCCACGTCGGACCCGTTGCTCGCGACCAGCGGCGCGTCGCAGGTGGCCGCACCGACGTCGTAGGCCGAGACGTACTGACCGGACTCGCCGAACTCGTAGACGTAGTTGTCCGCCGACCCGCACGCGACGTCGGTCGACGCCCACACGTTGGTGCCCGTGTCGACGACGTTAAAGAAGGGCTGCGCACTGCTCACCAGGGTGACCGTCGTCGCGCCCGCGACGCCCGGGATCGAGAGCGCGAGCCCGGCCACGCCGACCAGCGCAGCCAGGCGAACAAGAGCGCCCGGTCGTCGCCCGGGTCGCCACCGGCGAGTAGGTTGCATCCTCGCCGCCCTCGTGCCCATCGCCATGAAGGTCTCTCCCCTCTCGCCAGGAGTAACGTCGCCCGAGGAGTACCCGTCCGGTGGCCGACTCGACCGGTCAGCCTATCGACGGATTCGACCGAGACCGATGATGGTCGGCCCCCGCCCCGGGGGATCTCAGTAGACGAGGACCGTCCGGCCGAGGGGCATCTGGTTCGTCGCCCACACCCAGTCCATCGCCTCGATCGAGAGCCGGACGCAGCCGTGCGAGACGGGGGTCGGGGGCACCGACCACGAGCCGTGGATGGCGACGCCTCCGACGAAGTACTTGGGCCGCCACAGCTCGCCCAGGGGGCTCACGTCCAACCCGTCGACCTGGCGGTAGATGCGGAATCGCCCCCGGGGTGTCGTGGTGACGCCGCTCATCGCGCCGGTCGCGTAGGCGTAGCCGCCCCCGGTCGATGTGTTGAAGGCCTCGAGGAGGTCCCGCCCGCGCACGAGCAGCACCAGGTCGCGCCCGAGGTCGATCTCGACCGCGGCGCCCACCACCGGGCGGAACGGTGCTCGCACGCCGCGCGCGAGGGCCCGCCACGTCGCGGGACCGACCACGCCGTCGGGGGCGAGACGGGCGGACTTCTGCAGCGCGTAGATCGCTTGCTGGGTCGCGTCGCCGAAGACGCCGTCCACCGGTCCGACCCAGTAGCGCAGCGCGGCGAGCCGTCGCTGGAGGGTCCGCACCGCTGTCCCCCGGGCGCCGAGGCGGATCACCGGCCCCGTGACGGCGCGAACGGTGGTCGTCGGCGCGTCCGCGGCGGCCGCGGTCCCCGCGGCGAGTTCCCCCAGGGGGAGAACGAGCGCCGCGACCGCGACGAGACGGACCGCACCGGCCCACCATCGCGCCGCACGTCTCACGATTCCACCGTAGGGACGGTTCCTTCCCTCGAGGTAGGGACTTCGGTCCGGGTCCCGCGTGACGTCCGTGGACCGCCTCCGGCGTGCCGGCGGGTCGAGCTCGCGACGGGTCAGAATTGGGCGGTGCGCGTACTGGTGGTCGAGGACGACAGAGCCATCGCCTCGGCCCTGCACCGGGCGCTCGAGCGCGAGGGATTCTCACCGGTGACGGTGGGGACCGCCGCCGACGCGCTCAACGCGCTTCCGGTCGACTTCGTCCTGCTCGACCTCGGCCTCCCCGATCGCGACGGGGTGGAGCTGTTCGCACGCCTGCGCGAGGTCTCGCCCGCCCCGGTGATCATCGTCACGGCCCGGGGCACCGAGGAGGACCGCGTCGCCGGCCTGGACCTCGGCGCCGACGACTACGTGGTCAAGCCCTTCGGTGTGCGCGAGCTCGTCGCGCGCATGAACGCCGTGCTGCGCCGGGCGGGCTCGCGCGACGCCGCCCCGACCGACCAACGGGTCGGAGCCCTCGAGATCGACCGACGAGCCCGCACCGTGCACGTCGACGGTGTCGAGATCGCCTGCACTCCCAAGGAGTACGCCATCATCGAGTTCCTCGCCCGCGATCCGGGGAGCGTCATCACCCGTCAAGAGCTTCTCGACTCGGTCTGGGGCGCGAACTGGTACGGCTCAACCAAGATGATCGACGTCCACGTCGCGGCTCTGCGCAAGAAGCTCGGGGACGCCGTCGTGATCGAGACGGTGCGCGGCGTCGGCTTTCGCCTGGTCGACCCCCGATGAGGGGTCGACTCCTCCTCGGTTTCGTCGTGGTCGCGGTGGTGGCGATCGTCCTGCTCGTGATCCCCGTCGGTTTCACCCTCGACGCACGCGAGCGGGGAACCACCCTCACCTCGCTGCAGCGGGACTCGCGCTCGGTGTCCTCGGTCCTCTCCGAGGAGCTCGGGGACGGCAACGTCGCCCGGGCCCGGCGCTTCGCCCGCGTCTACGCCCGCTCGACGGACCGCCAGATCCTGGTAGCGGGGCCCGGCGGGACCCTCATCGCGACCCGGCCCTCGCAGGTCCACGACCCCGCGATCACGAAGGTCCTCCACGCGTTCCGTGGCACGCCGGCCTCGGGAACCGTGCCCAAGACCACGTTCGAGGGCGCCCAGTACTACGTCGTCTTGGCCCTGCACCACACCGACACCCAGACTCACCCCCTCAACGGGGTGGTCCTCGTCGTGACCTTCCCCGAGACGCTGGTGCGCCGGGCCATCCGAGGCGACTGGGAGCGGCTGGTGGTCTTCGCCATCCTCATCTTGCTCGTGGCGGTCGCACTGGGCTACGTCCTGTCGACCTCGCTCACCCGAAGCGTGCTCGAGATCGGCCAGGCCGTCGAGGCCATAGGCCAGGGCCACCTCGAGACGACGGCGCCCACGGACACCGGCCCCCCCGAGCTGCGCCGACTCGCCCAGGCGATCAACGCGACGGCCGCACGACTCATCCGGCTCCTCGAGGTCGAGCGGACCTTCGTCGAGAACGCCTCCCATCAGTTACGCACCCCTCTCGCGGCGCTGCAGCTGCACGTCGAGAACCTCCAGGGCGGGCCGGAGGGGCCCGACGCCCCGGCCTTCGAGCCCGTGCGACGTGAGATTGCCCGGCTGGCCCGGCTCGTCTCGTCCCTGCTCGAGCTGGCCCGCATCGAGGCGGCGCCGGCGATCGTGACCTCGATCGACCTGGCCGAGGTGACGCGCGAGCGGGTCCTCTACTGGCAGCCCCTCGCCGACGAGCTCGAGATCGACCTCACCTACGACGGTCCCGAGGTCCTCCACGCCCGGGCGCTGGAGGGCGTCGCCGAACAGGTGATCGACAACCTCCTGTCGAACGCCTTCGACGCGAGTCCCCACGGCGGGCCGGTGCGCGTCACGGTGTCGAGCGACGGCGTGCACGCGCGCCTCCACGTCATCGACGCCGGCGTGGGGCTCAGCGAGGACGAGCGACGAGCGGCCCTCGGTCGCTTCTGGCGGGGCACCACAGATTCCGAGGGCACCGGACTCGGACTCGCCATTGTCGAGCAGCTCGTGCGTCTCTCCGGGGGGACCGTCGAGCTACTCGCGGCCGACACCGGCGGCGTCGACGCGTCGGTGGCCTTCGACCTCGCGACGAACGTGACGTCACCACGGCCATCTCGCTGACCCTTCGTGAGAGAACCCTTCACGCGCGATAAGCGCACGATAAGGCGGCCGACGCGCGGGCGCAATCTTGGTGGTTTCTTTGCCGTAGGACAAAGTCCACGGCGGGTCGCGTCGGTACCGTGAGATTCGCACGTCGGAAAGAGGCCTCACCGGAGTCCTCTTACGGCACCGCACTCAGTCCAAAAGGAGAACAGATGAAGAACACGATGGCCAAGGCGATCCTCCCGGTGGCGCTCACGATCGGGTCACTCGGTCTCGGCGTCGCCGCGACCGCACCGGCGGGGGCCGCGTCCAAGCCGACCCACACCAAGACTCACACGGTCGCCGCCACCACGGTCACGGGCAAGGTCTCGCGGGTCAACGCGTCCAAGACCACGTTCTGGCTCTTGGACGGCGCCAAGACCTACATCGTCAACTACAAGAAGGCGACCTTCAGCGTCGGCTCGGCCTCGAAGCTCGTGAAGGGCGCCACCGTCTCGGCGACCGGTCGGCTCGCGGGCAAGAGCAAGAACGTGATCGTCGCCACGAGCGTCAAGGCCTAACCCGCCTTCTCGACACGGCTCTCGACGCGCCCCGGGGCCCGGCCCCGGGGCGCGTCGCGTCGCGTCCGACGTGGGCTTCTGGGCTCGACAGCCCGAGGGGGTCGGCGGAGCGCCGCGCGCCGGAAACCGGGCTCGCGACCACCGCCCGAGGACCGAGGACGACGTGACGCGTCGTGGAGTCCTACCGGTTCCGCCAATTAGTCCGGGCGGCTGTTCTCCACGTCGACCACGAGAGTGCCCTCTGCCGCGGCGACGGCGCTGCGGTCACCACCACGGCCCCGCAGCAGGTAGGCGACACCGACGGCGAGAACAGCACCCACCACCGGGCCGACCAGATAGACCCAAAAATCCCTGAAGTCGGTCGCGACGAGATCGGGCCCGAAGGTGCGCGCCGGGTTCATTGAGGCGCCCGACAGGGGACTGGCCCACAACCCGGCCAAGGCGATGTAGCTCCCCACGCCGAAGGCGCCCAGGATCCCGACGTTCTGTGCACCCGACGCGGTCCCGAGGATCACGCTCACCAGGCCCATAGTCAAGAGCGCCTCCATCCACATCGCGGTGCCGCCGGAGAAGCCGTGCGCAGGGTAGTTCGATCCGTAGAGGGATGAGACCTTGAGAACGGCGTGCAAGAAGAGAGCGGCGAGGGTGGCGCCGACGAGCTGGACAACGATGTAGCCGGGAACTCGTCGCCAGCGGAAATCCCCGCGAAGGGCGAAGGCGATGCTCACCACCGGGTTCAGATGTGCGCCACTGACCTTGCCCATGAACAAGATGACGGCCACGACCATGAGCGCCGGTGCGACGACCGCCGCGGACCGGCCGATCGAGCCCGGCACGGCGGCGTTCATCATTCCGCCGCCGGCGGCGACGACCACGAGGAAGAACGTCCCGAGCAGCTCCGAACAGAGACGGCGCCACTCTTGACGCGGGTCGTCGAAGTTCTCGATTCTCTCGCGGATCTCGCGCTCGTAACGTGCGAGCGGACTCGTGTCGAGGGTGCGCGGAGGTGGTCTCATGGTGGTGGTGAGCCCTACTTCTCTCTCTTCACGTCCGACGCGGCGATGCGCAGAGGGATCAGCGCGAAGGGATCGAGCCGGTAGGCGAGGGACACTCGGTGATAGCCGTCCGCGATGTCGGGGCCCCCATCCTTGTCGTACACGACGAGGACCGGCGACAACTTCTTACCTCGCGCGATGGTCACGAGGTCTCGACGGACGCCGGGGTCGTCCAAGCCCAGCGGCTCGCGATCGCACGCTCGCAACACGTCGTTCGCTCGGCGGTGGGTGATCTCCGCGGCCCGCAGCCTCTTCACCAGTTTCTCGGCACGGTCCTCGTCGAAGCGAAGCGATAGGTACGCCAGGGCGGCCTCGAAGTCGTGCGGGGCAACGTCTTTCTCCCAACGAATGGACGTGGTTGGCTCGTCGCTCACGTGCTACCCCTCCTTCTGCGGTCTCGGACACGTCACGCAGGGCGCTCGCTTCGCGAGCGCGTCGGACCCACGACACCGAACCTATTCCGACCCACGGGTGTCGGGGGGCTCGAGTTCGATTCCCCAGCAATTATCCGACTTCCCACCCGTGAACGAGCGCCGAGTTGGCCAACTCTTCGCCCGCTGGAGGGCACTAGGGATGACCCGCCCCAGGGTTGCTTTCCAGCTTGTCTCTTGAGTTCAGGCGGCATGGTTCGGTTTTCGGGGTCCCCTTTGAAATGATCCACCGGACCACTAACAGGGGTTCCCGCACTGGCCAGAGCATTTTCCGACTGACGAGTATCCCCTTTGTTCGCTCACCGATAGGCCTCACGTCGATGGCCAGTGGTGACAACCACGATCACCAGCACTCCGTCATCGGTGGTGTAGATGATCCGGTAATCGCCAATCCTCAGACGGTAACCCTGTCGTCCCCGCAGCGGCCGAGACGCCGGAGGGCGCGGATCTTGAGCGAGGAGTGCTATCGCTCCTTGAATCCGGGGTTGCGCCGATCGATCAATTGTGCGAAGTTCGCGAAGGGCTGCCGGTCGAAATTCGATGCGATAGTCGTTCATGACCAGCCAAGGTCACTCTTCACCTGCTCCCACGGGATGTTGGCTCCCCCCTCAGTCATGGCGACGTCAAAGGCGGTGACGTCCTCAGACTCTTCCAACGCCTCGAGCATTTGGTCGTACTGTTCCGGGCTCACCAGGACCGCCGCACGCCGTCCGTAGTGCTCGAGTTCAACCGGCTCGGACTTCGACAATTCGACGACCTCAGCGAGTCGTTCGCGGGCTTTACTGACAGAGATCTTCACGATGGCCCTATTGTACAACATGTGAAGCTATGTCGTACAGCATTGCCTCGGTACCTCGCTGGCCCGACGCAATGGAAGTCCAACCTCCCACTGGGGGCCCGACGGCCCCTTCGAAGGAAAGGCGAACGCGGCCGCAGCCGGAGCCGCAGTTCGTGAAAATACTCTTAGCGGATGGAACCACGACTCGAAGCCAACCGCACGAATTGGAACAGTCGTGTCAGGGTTCATGCCGAGTCTCGGTTCTACGACGTTGAAGGGTGGCTTCGTAACGCACCTGGACCGCCGTCCAGAGAGATTGAGGCACTAGGAGACTTGGAGGGCAAGACCCTCGTGCATCTGCAGTGTCACTTCGGAATGGACACGATGCAGTGGGCCAGAGTCGGGGCCACCGCCACTGGTCTGGACTTCTCGCCAGCGGCCATTGACGAAGCGACTTCGCTTGCAGAGCGCGCGGGGCTATCCGAGCGTGCGTCCTTTGTCTGCGCCAATGTCTACGACGCGCCTCAAGCGCTCTCGGGTAAGCGGTTCGACGTCGTCTACGTTAGCCTCGGTTCGCTTTGCTGGCTGCCGGACGTGGCCACGTGGGGTGGAGTCGTAGCGAACCTTCTCGCCCCAGAGGGCAGGCTGTATCTCCACGACGTTCACCCGTTTACTTCGTGCTTCGACGATGACGGAGAGCGGGTCATCTACAGTTACTTTGAAGAGACCGATGATCCCTTAATCTTCGACATCACCACTACGTACACTGACGGCGAGGAACTCCGCGCTTCAAGGATCTATGAGTGGAACCACTCCATTGCCGAGATCATTTCCGCGTTGATTGGACCCGGTCTCGTGCTCGGTTCACTGACCGAACACGACTGGACACTTTTCCGGCAGTTCCCGTGGCTGGTCGAGAACGCGTCGGGCCAGTTCATCGTGTCCGAAGGACGCCCACGAATTCCACTTACTTTCACGCTCCTCGCCCACGCACCGAGCAAGATCGAAGAACCGCCCAGCTCATCTGAAGCCTGATCGGTGTCGGAGGCCCGGTTCGAACGTTCTGCCACTACGCACTGACGGCTTGAGACGGATCCGTTCTAGTTCGTGCCGGGGACCCGACGCGAACCCCACGCTGAGAAGGTCGAGTCATGATCCCAATTCGGGGTTCTTGGTTCTTCACGCCGAATCAGAGATGGCACCGCTGATTCCCCAACATCGCTTCGCGAACTTCAAACCGAAGACGGCCATCAAGTCCGCGAAGACGAGCTCCACCCGGTACCGCAGGAATGGGCACGCTCCGGGAACGCGGCTGGTCACGAGGCCGCCACGATAATCAATGGCGCGTTGCTTTACTTGGGTGATTGGCGATCCTCTACGTAGGCCAAGAGTGAGTTTCCAGGGCAAGGGCCGGGCCAGGAATCCTAAACTTCCATCTCCACCAGGCTTCTCGCTCTTTGGTACGGGGCCCGCAGGCCCCTGACTTCTGTGCCATTCGAAAGTCACACGTCGATCGCCGCCGAGATCAGGTTGGACGGCCCGGAAACTGCCCTCGAACACGACTGCCAGAAGGCAATCATTCATTGCCTTCTGCCCCTAAGAATTTCAGGGGCAGAAGCAGCGGCAACGAATCCCCATTTCTCGAGGCGGCGTCCGGATTCGAACCGGAGTACGGGGCTTTGCAGGCCCCTGCCTAACCACTCGGCCACGCCGCCAGGATGTCCCAGCCTAGCGGTCGGCTCTACGAGCTCTTAGTGCCCCGACGCCACTTGCCTGAGAGCAGGTGGTAGACCAGCCAGATTGCCGCGAGGATGATCGCGACGAGGATCACCGCGCGCAGGATCGACGAGAGCACGCCCACCACCGCGAGCACGACCCAGATGACGACGAGGACGATAATGATCGAGGCGATCAGTCGAAGCACTGCCATGGGGCCTCCCCTCTAGGGTGATTGTAAGTCGAATCGCCCATCCCCCTCGGTACGCTAGGGCCCTATGGCACGTGTAGCCCGGGGATTCGTCGTGGTGGCCGCCCTGGCGGCCCTGGCGCTCGCGCCGACCGGCGCCGGCGCGAGCGCGCCGCGACTGGCCAGCGCCCAGGCGACCGTGCCCTCGGCGCTCTCGAATCGCCTGCCCCTCGAGCGGCTCGTCTTCAGCCACCCGGTCGCCGCGACAGCGCTCCCACCCCTCGTGCTCTCCCCCGCCCTGCCCACGGCGTGGCGACAGGTGGCGCCCAACGCCGTCCAGGCCGTCGCCACCGAGGTTCTCGCTCCGGGCGTCACCTACCGCATCCCGGCCCCCACGGGGATCTCGTGCACCGCGCGCTGTGTGTTCACCGGGGTGCGCGACACCAGCGTCGCGGTCGCGACCGACGTCGTCTGGGAGGACCAGCTCCTCGCCCAGCTCGGCTACCTGCCGGTGACCTTCACCCCGGCCGCGCCCCAGGCCACCCCGAGTGCCGCCGTGGGCGGCGTCTTCACCTGGGCCTACCCGTCGCTGCCGACCGTGCTGCGCGCCCAGTGGGGCGTCGGCAGCGACAACGTCGTGCTCCAGGGGGCCCTCATGGCCTTCCAGCTCCAGAGCGGCCTCGCGACGACCGGCCAGGCCGACCCCACGACGTGGGCCGACCTCGTCCAGGCGGCCAACGCCGGCACCACCGACCCCCACCCCTACGACTACGTCAACGTCTCGATGGCCCTGCCCGAGACGCTCACCCTCTACGTCGCCGGGCGCGCCGTCTTCCACACCCCCGTGAACACTGGTATCCCGGCCTCCCCGACGGCGCCGGGCACCTACCCCGTCTACCTGCGCTACCTCTCCCAGACGATGTCGGGCACCAACCCCAACGGCACGCACTACTCCGACCCGGGGATCCCCGACGTCTCCTACTTCCACGGCGGCGACGCCCTGCACGGCTTCATCCGCGCCAGCTACGGCTTCCCCCAGAGCCTCGGGTGTGTCGAGATGCCCTTCTCCGCAGCGAAGACCGTCTTCCCCCACACCCCCATCGGGACCCTCGTCACGGTCACGCCGTAGGGACCTCGGGTCCGAACGGGTGCCGTCCACGCTGAGTCGCGACCTCGACGCCGTCGGCCGTGAGCTCTCCCGCCGTGGCCAGCGCGTCACGCCCGAAGCGCCGGCGCACCTCGTCGATCGCGTCGCGCAGGGCGGCCCGTTCCACCTGGCGAGCCCGGGCCCGGTCCTCGGGCGCGTCGGCCGGGGACGTCCCGAGCGCGAGGCGCAGCTGGACGCCCTCGCCGACGCGCGCGCGCAGCCCCGATGCGTGCAGCCCCAACAGGCGCACCGCCCCCGCGAGCTCGACCGAACCCGCCAGCGCCTCGGCGAGCTCGAACAGGCCCTCCTCGTCGTCGAGGCCGTAGCCGACGGTCTGGGAGCGGCTGACCTGGGTGCCGTCATCGAAGCGCACGAGCACCGTCAGCGTGCGGGCGACCAGGTCGCGCTCGCGCAGGGTGCGCGCGACCACGCCGGCCTGGCCGCGCAGCGCCCCGGCGAGCGCCTCGCGCCCGACGAGCGAGCGCGCGAAGGTCTCCTCGTGGCCGAGTGACTTGAGCGGTCGGTCGGTGACGACCTCGCGGTCGTCCTGCCCCACGGCGAAGGCCACGAGCGTCGCGGCCATCGAGGGTCCGACGCGGCGCGCGAGGGTCCCGGCATCCACGCCGCGCAGGTCGCGCACGGCGCGCAGCCCGAGCCGCTCGAGCTTCGCCGCCGTCGCCGGGCCCACCCCCCACAGGGCCCGCACCGGCAAGGTCTCGAGCCACCGCTCCTCGGTCGCCGCGTCCACCCAGACCACCCCCTCGCCCTCGAGCAGTTGGGCGCCCTCGATCCGGGGCTTCGCGGCCTTCGAGGCGAGTTTCGCGAAGAGCTTGTTGCGCGCCACCCCAATCCCGCAGCGCAGGTGCAGCTCGTCGGCGAGTCGGCGGCGCAGGTCGTGGGCGGCCTCGACCGGGTCGACCCTCAGGCGCGCGAGCGAGCGCAGGTCGCAGAAGACCTCGTCGAGGCCGAGCGGTTCGTAGACCGGGGTGAGGGCGGCCACGAGCTCGTGGAAGCGCCGCGAGTACTCGCCGTAGCGCTCGAAGCGACCGGGCAGGACGACCAGGGACGGACAGAGCCGCCGCGCCTGGAGCGTCGACATCGCCGAGTGCACCCCGAAGCGGCGGGCCTCGTAGCTGGCGCTCGCGATGACCCCCCGCTCACCGGCGCCACCGACCGCGACGGGCCGCCCGACGAGCGAGGGGTCGTCGAGCACCTCGACGGACGCGAAGAAGGCGTCGAGGTCGACGTGCAGGACCGGCGCCTCGAGGACGCGGGGCCGCCTAGAGGGCGAGTTCAAGGCAGCGGAAGGCCTCGCCGTAGGCGACGCCCACCGGTCGGCCGGTCGCGGCGGCGCGCTCGCGCACCGCCTGTCCCATCGCCTCGGCGTCGCCGCCGAGCTGGGACGCGTGGGCGCGCACGGCCTCGACCTTCTCCTCGATCGTCGCCGAGACGTCGACGACGACGTCGGGCTCGTGGGTCCCCGAGAGCAGGACCGTCTCGACTCGATGGGCCTCGCCCGTCTCGGGGAAGTAGAGGGGCATGGCCGCGGCCGGCGCGACGGCGTCGAGCAGGGCCCAACCCGTCTCACGGTGATCGCGGTGGTTCACGTACACCCCACCGAAGAAAATCGCCGTCGGGTCGGGGCCGACGACGACGTCGGGCCGCCGCGAGCGCACGAGCCCGACCAGGGCCCGGCGCAACTCCACGTCGTTCGTCACCTCGCCGTCGGGCCGGTTGAGGCAGGTCACCTCGCCGACCCCGAGCCGCTCGGCCGCCGCGGCCAACTCCGCGCGCCGGCGCTCGGCCAGCGCCCCGGCCTCTTGGAGCGGCGAGTGGGAGCCCTTCGCCCCGTCACAGACCACCACCAAGGTCACCCGCGCGCCCGCGCGCGCCCAGGTCGCGAGCGCCCCACCCGCCGCGACGTCGGCGTCGTCGGGGTGGGCGTAGACCGCAAGGACCGCGCGCGGTGCGAGACGGAGGGCCCGCATCTAGCCGTGCTGCTTGGGCGCGGTCGTCTTGACGAGCATGCCCAGCTCACGCGCGAAGTCCTCGGGCCCCTCGAAGCCCTTGTAGACCGAGGCGAAGCGCACGTAGACCACGTCGTCGAGCTCCCGGAGGGCTTCGAGGGTGATCACGCCGATCTCCTCACTCGAGACGTCCCGGCCCGTCGCGCGGACCGCCTCTTCGACCCGGGTGACGACTCCGGTGAGGGCCACGTCGTCCACCGGTCGGTTCTTCGCGGCGGCGCGCACACCGCGCAGGATCTTCTCGCGATCGAAGGGCTCGCGCTCGCCGGAGCGTTTCAGGACGAAGGGACTGACCTCCTCGATCCGCTCGAAGGTCGTGTAGCGCTGGTGGCAGCGCGCGCACTCGCGTCGCCGACGGATCGCGACGCCGTCCTCGGCCAGTCGCGAGTCGACGACCCGGTCGTCGTCGACCGAGCAGTAGGGG
>JAKCEK010000033.1 GCA_021838005.1 Actinomycetes bacterium | reverse complement strand
TAACGTCATTGGGGGTCACGGTGGTGGTCTCCTTGATTTCTTGGTGGAAACCACAGAGTCCACCACCGGACCCTCTCTCAGGTCCAGGGTGCAACCTCAACCCGTGGACAGGAAGGCCTAGACCACCGGGGACGAGCGTCCCGGTCTCGCCCAGAGCTCGCGCACGAGCACGTGGACGGTGGCCGCGAGCGGGACCGCCAGGAGCACCGCGACGAAACCGCCGAAGGCGCCGCCGATCCACGACCCGATCTCGGCGGCTATGAGGACGGCCAGGAAGATCCACAGGGGGTTGATCCGCACGGTACGGCTCATGATGACCGGGTTGAGGAGGTGGTTCTCCACGTTCGTGTAGACGACGAAGACGGCGAGGGTGATGACCCCTGCGGCGAGCGAGTGGACGAACGCGAACAGGATCGTCGGGATGCCGGCGAGCGCCCCGCCGATCTGGGGAATGAAGTCCACCAGGGCTACCCACAGCCCCCACAAGAAGGCGAAGGGGACCGACACGCTGACCAGGGTGATGAAGACGACGGTGCCGGCGATGACCGAGGTGAGGAGGTTGCCCAGCATGTACCCGGCCGTCGCCTGGGCGACCCGATTCGCCACCCGCACCACCCGCTCGGCGTGCTCACCGGCGAGGTTGTCCAGGATGAAGCGCCGCATCTTGGGTCCCTCGAGCAGCAACAGCACGACGAAGGCGAACATCGTGACCAGCGCGAGGAGGATCGTCACCGCGCCACGCCCGAGCGATAGAGCCGGCTTGGACAGGTCCTGGGCGAAGGTGACCAGCTTGGAGGAGTTGCGGCTGAGCCAGTTCTGGACGTGGTAGTGCTTCAGCAGGTGGCCAATCCACCCCTGGCCCTTCTCGGCCTTGGACACGTACGCCGGCAGGGCGTTCGCCAGTCGCGTCGTCGAGTTCACGAGCGGGTAGCCGAAGGCGACGGCGAGGCCGATGAAGACCAGGACAGCGACGACGGTGACAATCGCCACCGCCAAGCCGCGCCGGCGAAGGCGCGTGTGCTCGAGCCGGGTGACGAAGGGGTTGAGCAGCATCGCCACGAAGCCGCCGACGAGCATGAGGAGCAGCACGTCGCGCAGCCGGTACAACACGAGACCGGCGACGTAGACGCCGGCGACCACGCCGACGGTGGTCAAGATGGTGGCGAGGGGCACCTCGGAGCGCCGCGCTCGCGCGAAGAGCTGTCCCCGGCGCGTCCCGGCCGGTGTTTCCTCTTCGCGAGCGTCGTCCACGGCGTCTCCTGTCCCTCCTCACGCTACCGGCGGGCTCGGCCGCGCGGGGGGTTCTAGGATGCGCGCCGTGTTGGTAGACGGCGCGATCGCCTTCGACGCCCGCGACGTCGCCCCCCGTGCCGCCGCGCTCGAGGCTGACGGCTTCGACGGCCTCTGGAGTGCCGAGACGGGCCACGATCCGCTCGTGACGCTCGCCCTCGCGGCGCCCGCGACGAGTCGGGTGGCCCTCGGTACCGCCATCGTGGTCGCCTTCGGTCGCAGTCCGCTGATCACCGCGACGATGGCCAACGACCTCCAACTGCTCTCGAGTGGCCGGCTCTTGCTCGGTCTGGGATCGCAGATCAGACCCCACATCGAGAAGCGCTACTCGATGCCCTGGTCCCACCCCGCGGCCCGAATGCGCGAGTACGTGCTCGCGATGCGGGCCATCTGGTCCTCCTGGCACGAGGGGACGCGCCTCTCCTTCCGTGGCGAGTTCTACCGTCACACCCTCATGACCCCCTTCTTCAATCCCGGCCCCAACCCCTACGGCTCGCCCAAGGTCTTCGTGGCCGCGGTCGGCGAACGCATGACCGAAGTCGCCGGCGAGGTGGCCGACGGCCTGCTCGTCCACCCCTTCACCACCGAGCGCTACCTGCGTGAGGTGACCCTCCCGGCCCTCGAGCGCGGGCTCGCGGCCTCGGGACGGCGACGCGACGACGTGCAGGTGGCCCTCTCGGGCATGGTCGTCGCGGGCGAGGACGAGGGCGTCCGGCGTCACCACGCACTCGAGATCCGCCGCCAGATCGCCTTTTACGCCTCGACCCCGGCCTACCGCGGAGTCCTCGACCTCCACGGGTGGGCCGACCTGCAGCCCCGGCTCAACGACCTGAGCCGGCGGGGTCGCTGGGAGGAGATGGGACAGCTCATCGACGACGACGTCCTCGACGCCGTGGCCGTCGTGGGTCCCGTCGAGACGCTGGGGCGCGGGGTCCTCGAGCGCTTCGCCGGGGTCGTCGACCGGTACTCGGCGTACCCCTCGGCCCACCTGGGTCCGGCCGACGTCGACCGGATCCGGGCCCAGATCCAGGGGGCTCAGGGGCGCGCCGGCGCGCCGTTGACCCCGAGGGCGCCGTAGCGGCGCCGGTACAGGATGTAGCACACGGCCCCGGCGGCCGTGGGGAGCCAGTACGAGCCGATGCGAAAGGCGAGCGTGGCGACGACGGCGCTGGCGCTGGGCACGTCGGCGAGGATCAAGAGTCCACTGAGGCTGGCCTCCACGATGCCGAGCCCGCCGGGGGTGAGCGGGAGGAGGGCGAGCACGGCCGTCGCCGAGTAGGCGAGCAGGACCAGCGCCGGGTGGGGACGGGCCCCGGCGGCCTCGAGCATGGCGATGAGACTGAAGAAGTCGAGGCCGATCCGCCCGGCGACGAGCAGGACGGCCTTCCACCAGTTGTGGCCCAGGTCCTCGCGCACCGCGTCGCGCTCGGCGAGCAGCCGCTCGCCCATGGGCTGGTCGTGGCGGGACCGGCGCACGCGCGAGGGCAGGTGGTCGATGACCCACTGCAGGGCGCGCCCCACGGTGAGGAGTACCCGATCGGTGCTGAGGGCCGAGACCCCGAAGGCCACGAGCAAGACGAAGCCGACGCCCCCCAGCTCACCGGCGTGGACGAGGCCGGCGCTCACGGTGGTGCCGCCCAGGATCACGGGCAACGCGAACACCGGGAGGGCGAACAGGGCACTCACCGAGAAGATCGACGAGACGGCCAGTCCGCCCGCCGCCTGCACGGTGTCGATGCCGCTGCCCGCGAGCATGCGGTACTGGACGCTGGCCCCGACGGCGTCGCCGCCGGGCAGGGTGTTGGTGACGGCGTTACCGGCCATGCCCGCGGTCACCACCGCGAACCAGCTCGAGGTGCGCAGCACCAGTCGCAGGAGGGCCATGGCGCACACGAAGCTCGCGATCTCGCTGGCGAGCCCCCCCAGCAGCCACCAGACCTCGAGGTGCAACAGGCGCGGCCACGAGTCGAGCACCTTCACGAGGGTCGGCATCAGCACGTACAGGGCGACACCGGCCACCACGACGGCCACCACGCGGCCGACCGACGACCGCCTCGCGGGCGGGGGGGTCACGGAGTCGTGGGCTATCGGCTCAATATAGGGGAGCCCTGATGGGGTGGGCCGCAGGTCCTGCGGGGGCGAGGCGCTAGGTTCGCCGTCGTGGGCCTCTACGGGGACCGGGTCCTGCCCTTGGTGATCGACCGCGTCTGCGCGTCGGGGATCTTCACGCGGTGGCGCGAACGCGTCTGCGCCGGGCTCGCGGGCACCGTGGTCGAGATCGGCTTCGGTGCGGGCGCGAACGTCCCCTTCTACCCCGCCGAGGTCGAGGTCGTCTACGCCGTGGAGCCCTCGGCGCGGGCGCTCGCGCTCGCCACCCCTCGGCTCGCCCGGAGTGCGACCCGCGTGGTGGTGGCCGGAGGCGACGCGCAGTCGATCGAGCTTGCCGACGACTCGTGCGACGCGGCACTGGCGACGTTCGTCCTGTGCACCGTGGCCGACCCGGTGCGCGCCCTCGCCGAGGTCCGCCGCGTCGTGCGCCCCGGGGGGTCCCTCCACTTCCTCGAACACGGCGCGGCCGACCGGATCGGGGTCCTCGCCCTTCAGCATCTGCTGGACCCGCTCGAGGTGCGCGTGGCGGGGGGCTGTCACCTGACTCGTCGGCCCCTTGAGCTCGTGGGCGCGGCCGGGTTCGAGGTCGAGTGGCACGAGTCGGGCCGGGCCCGGGGCCCCGCGCCCTGGAGCCAGTTCACCGTCGGAGTGGCGCGCGTCCCCTAGGCCGGGCCGAGCCGGACCGCCGGGGTCTCGGCACGCGCGACGAAGCCGATCTTGCGATAGGCGACGTTACTCGGCGCGTCTCGGCGTCGGCATCGAGCACGACCCCGCGGCCGCGGCCGACCTCGCGCGACGCGAGGGCGGCCGTCACCGCCGCGCCGTAGCGCCGACGAGGGGCCCCGGGAACGCTGTAGACGGGACCGAGTCGGCTGAGGGGCGCCGCGGTGTCGTCACTCAGGCCCACGACGCCCGCGAGGGCGGCCGCCTCCCCGTCCGCCTCCCCCACGAAGACGTCGCCCTCCCCGACGCGTCGCGCGAACGGGGCGCGGGTCTCTCGGGGGGAGTCGGACTTCGCGAGTCCCGTTAGGTGGTGGAGGGCCCCGACCCACCGGGCGACGAGGTCGAGCTCGACGACGGTGGCCGGGCGCGCCGCGCCGGGGACGGCCGGGACGACCAGCGTGGCCACCTTCTAGACGAGGCTCCGTCGGCCCTGGCGTGTGCGGCGGGGGCCCACCGGGGAGGCGGGTCCGAGGTGCGCGGCGCGGAACGCCGCGTTCGCCGCCCCGGGCCCGTCCACCCACGACACCTCGCGGGGAAGCTCGGCCACGGCTCGGCCGAGCGTCGCGGCGGCGGTCGCGACGCTCGAGGACGGTGGTGAGGGAGGCACGCTCGCCCGGTAGTCGTGCGACGCGTCGAGAAGGGCGCGGGGGCCGTCGATCAGTTCCCGTCTAGGGGGACACGCCGAGACCGGCGCCGGTGTCCGGAGTCGACGCCCTCTAGCGTGAGTCGGGTGGAGAGCGGTCGGGACCCGGGGCGGCACGCTCCGACGCTCTCAGGGCTGACCGACCCCGTCACGGTCGTCCTGTTCGCCGTAGCCCTCTCGTCGGGTTTCGCCACCTTCGGCTCGGTCACCGCGCTCGATGACGTCGCGCGCCACTTCGGCCACGTCGTCTCGGGTCACTCGATCCAAGACGTCGTGGGGCTGTCGGGCTCGGTGCTGGGACTGGGCCTCTCGACGCTGCGGGCCTCCTCGCTGGTGGCGCTGCCCCTGGCCTCGCTGGCCGACCGGCGGGGCCGCACGCCGGTCCTGCGCGCGAGCCTGGTGGCGGGGCTGCTCGTCACCGCCCTCGCGGCCCTCAGCCCGGCCTACTGGTTCTTCGTCGCCTGCTTCGCCGTGGCCCGGCCGCTCCTCGGGGCCACCTCGACCCTGGTGCAGGTCGTGACCGTCGAGCTCTCGGCGAGGGCGCACCGCATGCGCCTGCTCGCGGTGATGACGGCGGGCACGGCCATCGGCTCGGGACTGTCGGCCCTCGTGCACGGTCTCATCCGGGGCCCCGACTCGTTCCGCTGGCTCTTCGCGCTCGCCCTGGTGCCGCTGGCCCTCGTGGCGCCGTGGACCCGTCGGCTGCCCGAGCCGCGGGTGCGCTCGGACGAGCACCCCATGGCCCACCTCGGCGAGGTCGGCCACGAGGCCACCGGTTCGGTCGTGAGGGTGGCCGTCGTCGCCTTCGTGATCGGTGTCGCCACCGGTCCGGCCGGGGGGTTCACCTTTGTCTACGGCGAGGGCGTCTTGCGCATGCTGCCGCGCTCGGTGTCACTCCTCGTGGTCGTGAGCGGCGCCGCGGGCTTCGTCGGACTCGTCGTCGGCGCGCGCCTCTCGGCGACCCTCGGTCGCCGCGCGGCCGTGGCCCTCGGGACCCTCCTCACGGTCCTCGCGTCCGCCTACGCCTACGCCGGCGGGCGCACCGCCTTCATCGTCGGCTACATCGTGGGCGTGGGTGCGGGGGGCGTCCTCGCCCCGTCGATGGCCGCCCTCGCGACCGAAGTCTTCGCCCACCGCTATCGGGCCACGGCGGCCGGGTGGATCGTGGTGGCGGGCGTCGCCGGCGCCGTCGCGGGGTTCGCCCTCTTCGGCTACGTCGCCGACGTCGTCCCGGCGAGCGTCACGACGGGGCTGCGCGTCCCGGCCCTGGTGACGTTCCTGCCCCTCCTACCCGCCCTGTGGGTGCTGCGCGGCCTGCCCGAGGGACGCGACCTCGAGCTCACCTAGGGCTAGCGTGCCGCTGGTGAGTCCGCCGCCCTTCTCGCCCTCGACGTTCTGGTGGGGGACGGCGACCGCCGCGTACCAGATCGAGGGCGGCAACGAGAACACCGACTGGTGGCGTTTCGAGACGAAGGAGGGGTCGATCTGCGCCGCGCCCTGCGGGCCGGCGTGCGACTCGTGGAACCGCTGGGGGGAGGACCTCGACCTCGTGGCGGGGATGGGGCTCGACGCCTACCGCTTCTCGGTCGAGTGGAGCCGGATCGAACCCGAGCGCGGCCGCGTCGATCGCGCGGCCCTCGAGCGCTACCGCCGCATGGTCGAAGGGTGCCGGGACCGGGGGATCGCCCCCGTCGTCACGCTCCACCACTTCACCCTGCCCCTGTGGGTGGCCGGCGCCGGCGGCTTCGAGGCGCCGGGAATCGTCGGGTGGCTGGCCGACTACGTCGCGCTCGTCGGCGACGCGCTCGGTGACGAGTTGGCCATGGCCTGCACCCTCAATGAGCCGAACATCGTGGCCGCGATGGGGTACCTCGCGGGGCTCTTCCCCCCGGGGGCGAGCGACCGGGGCCGCTTCGTGGCGGTCAACGAGACGATGCGCCGGTGTCACGAGGCGATGCGCGACGCGCTGCGCGCGGGGCCGGGCGACTACCCCGTGGGCCTCACCCTCTCGATGGCCGAGTACGAGGCCCTCGAGGGCGGGGAGGCGACCCTCGAGGCGTACCGCACCGAGATGGAGGACCGGTACCTCGCCACGCGCGAGGGCGACGACTTCCTCGGGGTGCAGTGCTACACCAAGCACCTCGTCGACGCGAACGGCCTCGTCTGGGGTGGTGAGGGCGAGCTCACCTCGATGGGCTACCCTTTCTGGCCCGAGAGCGTGGGCTTCACGCTGCGCCGGGCCGCGCGCGCGGGCGTGCCGCTGGTCGTGACCGAGAACGGTATCGGCACCGACGACGACGTCCAGCGCGTGCGCTACCTCGAGGGAGCCCTGGCGAGCCTCGGGGCGGCCCGGGCCGAGGGCGTCGACGTGCGCGGCTACTTCCAGTGGTCGCTGCTCGACAACTTCGAGTGGGTCCTCGGCTACGGCCCCCGGTTCGGACTGGTCGAGGTCGACCGCACCACCTTCGCGCGCACCCCCAAGTCCTCGGCGGCGTGGTACGCCGAGCGCGCCGCCGCCTGGCCCGCGGGGCCCCGGGGCGCGCCTTAGCGACTGAGCATTGACGCCGGCGCCGGGGCGAGGTGGCTCTCCTCGACGCGCGCCCGGCCCCGCCCGCCGCTGAGCGTGCGCAACTCGAGGCCGTAGCGGGCGAGCTCGCCCTCGGGCACCTGGGCGCGCACGATCGCGCGCCCCTCGTCGTCCTGGTCGGTGCCGACGACCCGACCCCGGCGACCCGACAGGTCGGTCATCACCTCGCCGAGCGACGCCGAGGGCACGGTGACCTCCACGGCCATGATCCGCTCGAGCACCGAGGTGCCGCGCCGGTCGAGTGCGTTGCGCAGCGCCATCGAGCCCGCCGTCTCGAAGGCCTGCTCGGAGGAGTCGACGCTGTGGGCCTTGCCGTCGTAGAGGGTGACGCGCAGCCCCACCACCGGGTAGCCCTTCGGCCCGCCGTGGGCCATGGCCTTCTCCACGCCGTGGCGCACCGCGTCGATGTACTGGCGCGGCACCGCACCGCCCACGACGGCGTCGACGAACTCCAGAGGTGACGACGGGTCGATCGGCTCGACCCGGACGTTCACCACGGCGAACTGGCCGTGGCCCCCGGTCTGCTTCTTGAGTCGCCCCTCGGACTCCGCCGAGCCGACGATCGTCTCGAAGAGGGGGGCCGCGGGGGGCTCGGTGGTCACGGTGACGTTGAAGCGCCGCGTCAGGCGTTCCAGGGTGACCTGGAGGTGCAACTCCCCGGCGAACTCGGCGACGAGGCGACGCGACAGGGCGTCGGCGCGCACGCGCAGCGACGCGTCCTCCTCCGCCAGGCGGTGCAGGCCGGTGGCGACCTTCTCCATGTCGGCCTCGTTCGCGGACACCGCGACGGTGAGGGCGGGAACGAGCGGCGTCCGGGGGCGAGGGGCGAGCTCGCGTCCGCGCGGGGCGAGGTAGTCCCCGACCTGGACGCTCGCGAGCTTCGCCACGGCGATCACGTCCCCGGTGGGGGCCGCGTCGACCGGGACGAGCTTCGCGCCGACGAGGTGACCCGCGCCGTGGAGCCGTTCCTCGGAGTGGGTCCGGCAGTTGACGAGGGTGACGTCGCCGCGCAGGGTGCCCGAGACGACCTCGAAGACGACGATCCGCCCGACGTAGGGGTCGACGATGACCTTGAAGGCGCGCAGGACCAGTTCCCCCGCGGGGTCGCGCGCCAGCATCACCGGCTCGCCCTTGTCGAGCGCGGGGATTGGACGGCTCTCGGCGATCTCGTCGAGCAGGGTGAGGAGCCGGTCGACCCCGATACCCCGAGCCGCCGAGCCGAGGATGAGGGGCACGATGCGCCCCTCGCTCATGAGGTGGCCGAGGACGACCTCGAGCTCGTCCAGCGTGGGCTGCTCGCCCTCTAGGTAGCGCTCGGTGAGCTGGTCGTCGCCCACGACGATGGCCTCGAGCAGGCTCGCGCGCACCCTCTGCTCGAGCTCCGCGAGGTCCGCGGGCACCGGCTCGTGGCGCACGCCGTCGGGGGCGAGCACGAGCGCCTCGTCGGCGAGCAGGTCGACCACGCCGCGAAAGTCGGGTCCGGCCCCGAGCGGCATCTCGAGCGGGGCGAGGGACGGCCCGACGAGGGACTCGAGTGCGGTGAGGGTGACCTCGAAGTCGGCGCGCTCGGCGTCCATCGCGTTCACGAAGACGACGACCGGCACGCCGGCCGCGCGCGCGAGCTCCCAGGCGACGACGGTGTCCCCGGTCACCCCGTCGGCCGCGGCGACCACGAGCAGGGCGACGTCGGCGACGTCGAGGGCCCGCTCGGCCTCGCCGTGGAAGTCGACGAGGCCCGGCGTGTCGAGGAGCGTCAGCTCGTCCTCGCCCACCCAGACCGGCGTTAGGGCAATCTTGAGAGAGGCGAGGTGCTTACGCTCCTCGGGATCGTTCCCGCCGAGGGTCGTCCCCTCCTCGACCCGTCCGGTGCGTTCCAGCGTGCCGCCCGCGACGGCGAGCGCGTCGAGCAGGGTGGTCTTGCCGCTCCCGGTGCGCCCGATGAGGGCGACCGTGCGGGCCTTGGGGTGGCGGGACGTGGCATCCATGGGAACCTCGATTCGCTTGGACCTCACGGTACTCCGGTGCCTCGGCGGGGCGCTAGGGGTGGCGCGAAGCCGCCCGGCTGGACCTAGAGGGTGGGGGCCGCGATCACCACGGCCTCACCGGTGCCCACCTCGAAGACGGCGGAGGGTCGACTCAGCCCGACCAGGACTTCGGCGAAGGTGACGGCGACCTCGAGGTCGATCACTGACACCACGCGCGTCTTGAGGTCGTCGAGGTCACGCATCTCGAGCCATCGCGACAGGGCGAGGCCGTGGCCGTCGCCGGCATTGATGAAGAGCACGCAGGGGCCGAGTGCCGCGATGAGGGTCGTCGCCTTCACCAAGAACAGGTCGATGACGACGAGGAAGTCCGAGACGTTCGGGGTCGCCGCCAGGGCGTGGGTGACCACGTGGCCGGCCGTGCGCCCCGCCACGTGCGAGGCGTTGACGAAGACCACGACCGTCGAGGCCAGCGGGACGACCACCGGTAGCTCCGCCACTCACCGGGTCGCGGCGGGGGAGCTCACGGGGCCAAGGTGAAGGGCGGGTAGTCGTCGGTGAGCAGCAGGACGTAGGCGATCACCCGAGCCGTCCAGCGCAGCGCGCCGACGCTGAACTCGACGGCCCCCGCGGGGGCGCGACCGGTGAGGACGATGCTCACCCAGGTGACCACGACCACGACGAACCACGCCAGGTCCACCGCGACGAGCACGAGGAGTTGGGGGAGGGCGAGGAGGAAGCGCAGCGCCACGCTCAGCCGGTCCCTCGTCGACGGAGGTTCCGCGACGACGCAGGTCGCCGGGTAGGGCGCGTCACCGAAGGGTGGGTACTCGTCGGTCGCGAGTGAGAGGAAGGCCGCGACCCGCACCCACCAGCGCAGCGCGTAGGCCGTGAACTCCCAGAGCCCTCGGGGCTGGGTGCCGGCGAAGACGATGGCGAACCACGAGACGAAGGCCATCGCCCCGGCCGCGGCCATGAGAGCGCCCGACCCCTGGCCGTGGTCACCCCACTGCCACCAGGCGCCGAGCCCGCCCACGATGATGAGGTGGGGGACCGCGAGGACGCACCGGAAGGCGACCGAGAGCCGGCGGCGCGGGAGCGTGGCGGGTGCCACCTCGACGCGCACGGCTCCGTAGCGCACCCCCTCGCCCGCCGGCTCCGGGGGGACCGGTGGGAACGACGGGACCATTAGTGCAGTCCGAGCACGTGGAAGACGAGGAAGGCCGGCCAGAAGATCGCCTTCACCAAGGCGACGAGGACCAGCCAGAAGGTCCCCGAGTGCGTGTGCAGGTAGTAGACGAGGGCGCCGATGAACCCGAGGAACCATCCCCCGCCGGCCCCCTGAGACGCCCACCCCCCTCGTTCGCGTCGCGCCATGGTCGACCTCCTTGTCCGACTCCAGTGTCGATGGCGCGCCACCTCACCCCCTGGGGGCGAAAGTCCCCGTTTCTAGCGGGCACCCGCCGGGTGGCGCAGCAGACGCAGTTGCACGAAGCGTGCCACGTCGCTCGGCGAGACGATCCCGACGAGGCGTCCGTCGGAGAAGACGAGGCCTCGGCCGTCGGGCGAGGCGCCCATGCGGGCCAGCAGGTCCGCGATCGGGTCGCCGGGGGCCGCGACGGGGACGGTGTCCAGCGGGCAGGCCACGTCGATGAGCCGCGTGCGCGCACGCTCCTCGGGCGGGACCCGCGCAACGCGCCGCATGGTCGCGAGCCCCCGGAACTCGCCGTCGGAGGTGGTCAGGGGGAACGTGTTGAAGCGGTAGTGGTGGATCTGGGTGTTGAGCAGGTCGGCCACGCTCATCGTGGGCGCGAAGGTCACGGGGTCGGGGGTCATCACCTCGCCCACCGTGACGGCGGTGACCGCCGCGCGCAGCGCCTCCTGGCCGCCCTCGGCGCGGGCGGCCTGGAGCAAGAAGAGGCCGAGGAAGACGAACCACAGGCCCGCGAGGTAGCCGGCGATGAACTCGACGACCCCGAGGACCATGAGCCCGTAGCCGAGGGCCACGCCGGCGCGCGACGCGCTCGCGGCCGCCGACGCTCGGTCGCCCCGGCGACGCCAGAGCGCGGCGCGCAGCACGCGCCCGCCGTCGAGCGGGGCCCCGGGAAGCAGGTTGAACGCGCCGAGGAGGAGGTTGGTCCACCCGAGCCACCCAGCGGCGGCCGAGGCCACCGTCGAGCCGTGGTCCGGCTGGAGGGCGAGGGCGATGAGCCAGAACATGCCTCCGAGCGCGAACGAGGTGAGGGGCCCCACCACCGCGATCCGGAAGTCGGCGCCGGGGCTGAGCGCCTCGCCCTCGAGCTCCGACACCCCCCCGAAGAGCCAGAGGGTGATGCGCCGCACGCCGACGCCCTCGCGCTGGGCGACCACGGCGTGGGACGTCTCGTGCAAGAGCAGGCTGGAGAAGAGTAGGACCGTCGCGACCGACCCCACGACCCAGTACTCGGCGGTCGGGCGGCCCGCGACGTAGGCCGGCAGCACCAGTGCCGAGAGCTCCCAGACGACGAGCGCGACGATGAACAAGACGCTCCAGTTGACGCCCACCGGGATTCCCGCGATGCGCCCAAGGCGGATGTCTTGTTCCATGGCGTCCCTTCGCGTCGGGTCTCATCGCAGTCTCGCGGGTGGCGTGCGGGTCCCCCAGGGACAAAAGCCACGTCCTCGTCGCGGGCCCCGACCTACGATCGGCCGATGGCGAGCGACGACGGTCCCGCGATCCAGGACTTCTACCCTGAGCACCTGGCCCACTGCTACGGCTGCGGCCGGCTGAACGAGCACGGCTACCGGTTGCGCACGCGTTGGGAGGGCGAGGAGGCGGTGACGCGCTTCACGCCGGGCCCCTTCTCGACGAGCTTCCCCGGCTTCGTCTACGGCGGGCTCCTGGCCTCGATCCTGGACTGCCACAGCATGGCCGTCGCGGCCTCGGGGCTCTATCGCGGTGAGGGGCGCGAGATGGACCTCGACACCCCTCCCTTCCACCGGTGCGTCACGGGCACCCTCACCGTCCGCTACGAGCGGCCCACGCCCCTCGGGCCTGAGCTCGAGTTCCGCGGAGTGGTTGACGAGGTCGTCGGCCGCAAGGTCCGGGTGCGGTCGTGGGTGGTGGTGGACGATGTGGTGACGGTGCGCTGCGAGGCCATCGCCCTCGACATGCCCCAGGGCCTCTTCGGGGAGTAGGTCCGCCGGACGGGGCCGGTCAGCCCGGCGGCGCGTGCTCCGCGTCGAAGCGTTCGGCGCACCCCGGGGCGCAGAACAAGTAGTCCGCTCCCTCAA
>JAKCEK010000195.1 GCA_021838005.1 Actinomycetes bacterium | reverse complement strand
CTCTCTCTCACCGAGCGCCAGCGAGCGACGGGCGTGAAGCACGCCCTGGGCCCGGGATCTCGCGGAGTGCTGCGCGCCCTGCGCGCCGGGCGCGGCCTGCGCGAGACGCGCCTCGACCCCTTCGGCCGCTCGGCGCTGCGCCGCGAGGAGCGCCGCGTGCGTGACGAGTACGTCGCCACGCTCGAGCGCCTCATCGCCACCCTCGCTGCCGACACCCACGAACGGGCCGTCGAGCTCGCGGCCGCGCCCGCCCTCGTGCGGGGGTTCGGTCCCGTGAAGGCGGCCTCGATCGTCGCCTACGAGGCCCGACGGGCCGAGCTGGCCGAGCGGGTCCGCGTCTAGCGGCCCCCCGCGGCGCCCTCGGCTCTCACGTCGCGCCCACCCGCCTGGACCCACGCCCGGTACATCGCGGCGTAGGCGCCGCCGCGCGCGAGGAGCTCGGCCGGGCTGCCGACTTCCACGATCCCGCCGTGGTCGACCACGGCGATCCGGTCGGCCCGTTGGGCGGTCGTGAGCCGGTGGGCGATGAGGATGGCCGAGCGGCCCTCGAGCAGGGCGTCGAGGGCCCGCTCCACGACGATCTCGCTCTGGAGGTCGAGCGAGGAGGTCGCCTCATCCAGGATCAGCACGCGCGGCCGGGCGAGGAAGGCCCGGGCCAGGGCCAGCTGCTGGCGCTCGCCGGCCGAGAGCGTCTGGCCCCGCTCGTGCACGGGCGTGTCGAGGCCCTCGGGCAGTCGCTCGACGAGCTCGCGCAGACCGACCAGGTCGATCGCCTCGTCGATCTCGGCCTCGGTGGCGTCGGGCCGCCCGAAGGCCAGGTTGGTGCGGATCGAGCCGGCGAAGAGGAACGGCTCTTGAGGCACGACGCCGACCTGGCGGCGCAGCGAGCCCAGCGTCACCTCGCGCAGGTCGTGGCCGTCGACGAGCACCCGCCCCTCGGTCGGGTCGTAGAAGCGGTTGGCCAGCTTGGCCAGGGTGGACTTGCCGGCGCCGGTGGGACCGACGAGGGCGACCGACTCGCCCGGGGCGATCTCGAGGTTCACGTGGGCGAGCACCGGTCGGGAGGGGTCGTAGCCGAAGGTCACGTCCTCGAAGGTGATCCGGCCCTCGATGAGGGGAAGCTCGAGCGCGTCCTCCCTCTCATCGACCGACGGCGTGGTCTCGACGAGCTCGCGCAGGCGGATGATCGACGAGCGGCCCTGCTGGAGGGACGTGTACTGCTGGACGAGCAGCTGAATGGGGGCGAAGAACCGGTTGAGGTAGAGAACGAACGCGATCAGGGCCGCCACGTCGAGCCGGTGGTCCAGGACCATCGTGCCGCCGACGCCGAGCAAGAGGGCCTGGCCGAGGATGCCGATCATGGTCGTCGCCGGGCCGTAGAGCGAGTTGACCCGACCGGTGTAGACGTTGGCGTCGCGGTAGGCGCCGACCACGTGGCGGTGGTTGACGATGTTGCGACGCTGGCGGTTGTGGGCGGTCACCACGCGGACCCCGTAGAGGGACTCCGAGAGGTCGGCGAGCACCAGGGCGATGCGGTCGCGGCTGCGCAGGTAGCCGCGCTCGGACGCGCGGTGGTACCAGATCGTCATGACGAACATCACCGGGACGATCGCGAGGATCGTCCACAGGGCGAGGGTCACGTTCAAGGCGAAGAGCACCGCGGCGATCACGACCATCGTGAGCCCCTGGAGGGCGAACTGGCCGATACCATCTTGGAGGAGTTGCTGGAGGTTCTCGATGTCGCTCGTCATCCGGCTCATGAGGACCCCCGCCTTCTCCTCGGTGAAGAAGTCGAGGCTGAGTCGCTGGAGGTGGGTGAAGACCTTGATGCGCAGGTCGTGCATCACCCGCGACGAGAGCCGGCCCGTGAGGTTGACCCCGGCGCGCTGCAGCAGCGCCGCCGCCAGGGCCAGCACGAGGTAGGCGAGGGCGCACAGGGCCACGACCGAGAGGTGGTGGTGGCCCGGCTCCATGCCCCGGGCGATCGCGAGTTCGGTGAGCAGCGGCCCGGCCTGCAGGACGAGGCTGTTCAAGATGATCGTGAGTGAGGCCCCGGCCACCCAGCGGGGGTAGGCGAACACGAGGCCGGGCAGGGTGAGGCGGCGCCGCTCGCGCTCGCCGGGCCGTTGGGTGAAGCGCAGGTCGGCCGGCGGGTGCGCGGGCTCGCCGGCGAGGAGCCGCTCGGCCTCATCGCGCAGCTCGCTCGGGATCCCGCCGAAGGGCAGCCCGGCCCGCGCGCTCGCCGCGCTGGCGCTCTGGCCGAAAATCCCGCCGCCGAAGCCGCCGCCCCAGGCCATCAGCGCTCCTCGTCCGCGGGCTCGTCGCGGATCGCCTGGGCCAGGACCTGCGCGTAGAGGGGCTCGCCCTCGAGCAGGGCCTGGTGGGTGCCGGAGGCCACGATGCGCCCGCGCTCGAGCAGGACGACGCGGTCGGCGAGCGCGATCGTCGACACCCGGTGGGCGATCACGAGCGTGGTGCGCCTGGCGAGCAGCCCGCGCAGCGCCTCGTGGATGCCCGCTTCCACGTGCACGTCGATGGCGCTCGTGGCGTCGTCGAGGACGAGGACGGGCGGGTTCATGAGGAGGGTGCGGGCGATCGCCAGGCGCTGGCGCTGCCCGCCCGAGAGGGTGTAGCCGCGCTCGCCGACGACGGTGTCGTAGCCGTCGGGGAGCTGGACGATGAACTCGTGGGCGTTGGCCGCGCGTGCCGCCGCGACCACGTCGTCGAAGGACGCGTCGGGCCGTCCGTAGGCGATGTTCTCGCGGATCGACACCGAGAAGAGGAAGGGCTCGTCGAGCACCACTCCGACCTCGCGCCGCAGGGACTCGAGCGTGAGGTCGCGCACGTCGTGGCCGTCGATGGTGATGGCGCCTTCGGTGACGTCGTAGAAGCGCGTCAGCAGCCGGGCCATCGTCGACTTGCC
>JAKCEK010000032.1 GCA_021838005.1 Actinomycetes bacterium | reverse complement strand
CTCGAGGTACGAGTCGATCCAGGGCTCGTCGTGGCGATCGCTGGTGTAGTAGCTGCGCAGGGCCATGCCCATCGGCCACCGGCGGTTCCGCTCGACGCCGAGGGCCCGCCCGAGGCGCGAGTGCTGCCCGTCGGCCGCCACGACGTAGCGCGCGCGCAGCTCGGCGCACTCGCCGGTCGCGACGTCGCGCACGGCGACGCCGCGCGCCCCCGCGAGACGCCCGGGCCTGCCGGGGGAGGGCTCGAGGAGGTCGGTCGCCTCGGCGTGGGTCACCACGACCGCGCCGAGGGCCCGGGCGTGATGCGCCACCAGCTCGTCGAGGTCGAACCGGGTGATCGTGTACCCGTAGCCGGGGAAGCGAGGGTGCTCGGGCCAGTTCATCTCGAGGGAGGCGCCAAAGCCGTGGGCGCGCAGGCCGCCGAAGCGGTGGCCGTGGGCCGCCACCTCGCCCTCGAGGCCCATGTCGGCGAGCTGGCGCACCGAGCGCGGGGTCAGCCCGTCACCGCAGGTCTTCGAGCGTGGGAACTCCTTCTTCTCCACCACGCACACGGACCAGCCGGCGCGCGCGAGCCAGTAGGCGCAGGCCGAGCCGGAGGGTCCGGCGCCGACCACCACCACGTCGTAGGCGGTCGCGGCCACACTCGACAGGGGCTGGTCGGGCACCCGGACACCTTAGGCGCGAGCGCGCGCGGCGCCGGTGTGCGCGCGTCGGAGGGAGGCTCTCGGACCTGGTAGAAAAGATAGACGTGAGCCAGTACCTCCCCCTGCTGGTGATGCTCGCGTTGGGCATCGTCTTCGTCGCTGGCTCCCTGGGGGTGTCGGCCGTCCTCGCCCCCCATAAGCGCCCGAGCGACGCCAAGCTCGCCCCCTACGAGTGCGGCATCGTGCCCGAGGCCGAGTCGTCCCAACGATTCCCGGTGCGCTTCTACCTGGTCGCGATGATCTTCGTGATCTTTGACATCGAAGTCGTCTTCATGTACCCCTTCGCCGTGGTGTTCCACCAGCTCGGCGTGTTCGGGCTCGTTGAGGTGCTGATCTTCTCGGCCACCGTGTTCGGGGCCCTGCTCTTCCTCGTGAGTGAGGGGGCGCTCACCTGGGGGCCGGTCAAGCACCTGGTGCGCGCGATGCCCGCGCGCACGACCGCCTCGACGATCCAGCGCGTCGGCGACGAGAGCGAGCGGGTGGCCTGATGGCCCTGGAGGACCTCCACCACAACTTTCTCACCGGCCGGCTCGAGGACATGGTGCGCTGGGCCCGTCGGGCCTCGGTGTGGCCGGCGACGTTCGGGCTGGCGTGCTGCGCGATCGAGATGATGGCCGCCGGGGCCGCCGACTACGACCTCGCGCGCTACGGGATGGAGGTCTTTCGCAACTCGCCGCGCCAGGCCGACCTCATGATCGTCGCGGGCCGGGTCAGCCAGAAGATGGCCCCGGTGCTGCGCCAGGTCTACGACCAGATGATGGAGCCCAAGTGGGTCATCTCGATGGGCGTGTGCGCCTCGTCGGGCGGGATGTTCAACAACTACGCCATCGTCCAGGGCGTCGACCAGATCGTGCCCGTCGACGTCTACGCGCCCGGCTGCCCGCCGAGCCCCGAGACGTTGATGCACGCGATCTTGACCCTGCACGAGCAGATCCGCACCGGCGAGGTGCTGCGCCGCCGCGGGGGCGCGACCCCGCCCGCGGCGGGGTCGGGCGGCTGGACCCCCGAGGTCCCCGTGGCGGTGAGGCTGGGAACGCCCACGTGATCCCCCTCCCCCCGACGGCCCCTCCCGGCGTGGCGTGCGCGGACGCGCTCGCCTGCGACGTCGCCTGCTTCCCGACGCCCGACGGGTACGTCGATCTGGTGCGCGCCTGGCGCGAGGACGGCTTCGAGCTCTGCGCCGACCTGTGCGGGGTCGACTACCTCGGCCACCCCGGACGTGACCTGCCCGAGGGCGTGGTCGCCACCCGCTTCGAGGTCGTGGTGAACCTGCTCAGCCTCGAGCGGCGCCAGCGCGTGCGCGTGCGCGTGCAGGCCGGCGACCGCGAGCCGCGCGTCGCGTCCCTCTTCGGCGTCTACCCCGGGACCGAGGCGATGGAGCGCGAGGCCTTCGACCTCGTCGGGATCCTCTTCGACGGCCACCCCGACCTGACCCGCATCCTCATGCCCGAGGACTGGGAGGGCCACCCGCTGCGCAAGGACTACGCCGTGGGCCGGGTCCCGGTCCAGTTCAAGGAAGCGCCGGGCCCCCGGTGAGCGACGTGACCCCCGAGACCACGGTGCGCGTCGCTGAGCGCGTCGAGCGGCTCACCGCCGAGACCTCCGAGGGTCCCCAAGGGCTCTTAGAGCGCCGGGCGACCGAGCTCAACGAGCTCGGTCGTGAGGTCGGCGCCGTGCTGCGCGGCACGGGACTCGCCCTCGACCCGCGCGACGTGGACGTCGAGCGCAGCGACGACGAGACGATGATCATCAACATGGGTCCGGCGCACCCCTCGACCCACGGGGTGCTGCGGCTCATGCTCGAGCTCGACGGCGAGTACGTGCTGCGCACCAAGCCGGTGATCGGCTACCTGCACACGGGAATGGAGAAGACCGGCGAGACGCTCAGCTACGTCCAGGGCGCGACCAACGTGACGCGCATGGACTACCTGAGCCCCATCTCGAACGAGTTGGGCTTCTGCACGGCGGTCGAGACCCTGCTCGGGGTGGAGCTGCCCCCGCGGGCGGTATGGATCCGGATGATGATGGCCGAGCTCAACCGGGTGGCGTCCCACCTCGTGTGGATGGCCACCAACGGGATGGACCTCGGCTCGACCTCGATGATGATCTACGGCTTCCGGGAGCGCGAGCTCATCCTCGCGTTCTTCGAGAAGACGACCGGGTTGCGCATGAACACCAACTACGTCCGGCCCGGAGGCGTGGCGGCCGACCTCCCCGACGGGTGGGAGGACGACGTGACGGTGATCTGCGACACCATCCTCGAGCGCACCGACGAGTACGACGAGCTGCTCACCGGCCAGCCCATCTTCCGGGGCCGGATGGAGGGTGTGGCCCCGATCTCGGCCGAGGAGGCGATGGCCCTCGGGGTCACCGGTCCGATCCTGCGCTCGACCGGGGTGGCGTGGGACCTGCGTCGCACGATGCCCTACCTCGCCTACGACCAGGTCGACTTCGACGTCATCGTGGGCACCTACGGGGACAACTTCGACCGCTTCGCCGTTCGGCTGAACGAGATCCGTGAGTCGATCCGCATCGTGCGCCAGTGCGTCGAGCGGATGCCCCGCGGGGACTATCGCGTCCAGGACGCGAAGGTGACGCCGCCGCCGCGGGCGCGCATCGACGAGTCGATGGAGGCCCTCATCCACCACTTCAAGCTCTTCACCGAGGGCTTCCAGGTGCCCGCGGGCGAGGTGTACACCGCGATCGAGTCGCCCCGCGGCGAGCTCGGGTGCTACCTCGTCTCTGACGGGAGCCCCCACCCCTTCCGAATGCACGTGCGCGCGCCGAGCTTCGTGAACCTCCAGGCCGTGCCGCTGATGATGCGCGGGGGCATGGTCTCTGACGCGATCACCGTGATCTCCTCGGTCGACCCGATCATGGGCGAGGTGGACCGGTGAGCCACCTGCGCGTCGATCTGCGCCAGCGCGCCGAGGAGCTGGTGGCCCTCTACCCCCGGCCCCGCTCGGCCATGCTGGCGCTGTTGCACCTGATCCAAGAGCAGGACGGCTACGTCAGCCCCGAGGGGATCGACGAGGTCGCCGAGCTCACCGGCACCACGCCGGCCGACGTGCGGGGCACGGCGTCGTTCTACGACATGTTCCACCTCGAGCCGGTGGGTCGCTACGTGGTGGGGGTGTGCACGAACATCGCCTGCCTCTTCGCGGGCGGTGAGGAGCTGCTGGCGCACGCCTCACGACGCCTCGACTGCGCGGTCGGCTCGACCACCGACGACGGCCTGTTCACCCTGGAAGAGACCGAGTGCCTGGCCGACTGCGGCCACGCGCCGTGCGTGACGGTCAACCACCGCTACGTGCGCACCACCACGCCCGAGGCCTTCGACGCGATGATCGAGGAGGTCCGCCAGGGACGGCGCGATCACGAGATCCCCGACCACGGCACGCTCGTGCGGGTGCGGCGCAACGGCGGCCTGCGCGTACCCGACGAGGTGATCGTCGCCGAGCGCGCGGCCGCCAAGGCCGCGCGCGCCCGCCGACTCGAAGGGGCCGGCTGATGGCCGTGCTCGACGCGCCGAGGATCGTCACCTCCCGACTCGCCCTCGAGGACTCCCACACCCTCGCGCGCTACCTCGCCACCGGCGGCTACGAGGCGCTGCGCAAGGCCCTCTCGATGCACCCCGAGCAGGTGGCGGCCGAGGTCGACCAGGCCTCGTTGCTCGGGCGCGGTGGCGCGGGCTTCCCGGCCGGGCGCAAGTGGTCGATGCTGCGCCCCTCCGAGGTCGCCTACCTCGTGGTGAACGGCGACGAGTCCGAGCCGGCCACCTTCAAGGACCACCTGCTCGTCGAACGCGACCCCCACCAGCTCGTCGAGGGCGTCATCATCGCGGCCTACGCCCTGCAGGTGAACCGGGCCTTCATCTACCTGCGTGGCGAGTTCGCCCTCGGCCTCGAGCGGGTCCAGGCGGCCCTCAATGAGGCCTACGACCACGGGGCGCTCGGCCGGGACATCTTCGGCTCGGGCTTCTCGCTCGACGTCGTGGTGCACCCGGGTGCGGGCGCCTACATCTGCGGCGAGGAGACGGCCCTGCTCGAGGGACTCGAGGGCAAGCGGGGCTTTCCCCGGATCAAGCCGCCCTTCTTCCCGGCCGTCCAGGGCCTCTACGGCGAGCCGACCGTGGTGAACAACGTCGAGACGATGTCGAACCTGCCCTGGATCCTCCTGCACGGCGGGGCAGCCTTCGCCGCCCTCGGCGCCGGGCGCTCGACCGGGACGCGCCTGTTCGCGCTGGCGGGCCGGGTGAACCGACCCGGGGTCTACGAGGTCGAGATGGTGAAGAACACCTTCCGCGACCTGATCTACGACCCGGCCCTGGGCGGCGGCGTGCCGGGCGACCGGCCGGTCAAGGCGTTCATCCCCGGCGGGGTCTCGGCCCCGTGGTTCGGCCCCGACCAGCTGGATCTGCCCCTCGGCCAGGACGAGGTGGCGGGCCAGGGGTCGATGCTCGGCTCGGGGTCGGTCGTGGTGTTCGACGACCGCTCGTGCGCGGTGCGAGCGGCCTGGCGGATCACCAAGTTCTTCTCGCGCGAGTCGTGCGGCCAGTGCACGCCCTGTCGCGAGGGCTCGGGCTGGATCGAGCGCGCGATGTACCGGCTCGAGCACGGCGGCGGACGCGTCGAGGACCTCGACCTCCTGCTCGACCTGTGCGACAACATCGCGCCCGGACTCACGTGGCCGCCCCAGCAGACGACGATCTGCGTGTTGGGCTCGTCGATCCCCTCCTCCGTGCACGCGGCGATCGAGATGTTCAAAGACGAATTCCTCGCCCACGTCGAAAAGCAGGGATGCCCCTTTGACTGAGACGCGCACCTCCGTTACCGTCACCGTGAACGGCCGCGCGGTTGAGGCGGCGCCGGGCGAGCTCTTGATCGACGTCGCCGAGCGCGCGGGCACGTACATCCCGCGCTTTTGCTATCACCCGCGCATGGAGCCGGTCGGCGTGTGCCGCATGTGCCTGGTCGAGGTGGAGGGTCCCCGGGGCTCGACCCTGCAACCGGCCTGCTACCAGCGCGTGAACGACGGGATGGTCGTCACGACCGACTCGCCCAAGGCGAAGAAGGCCCAAGAGGGCGTCCTCGAGTTCCTCCTCGCCAACCACCCCCTCGACTGTCCGGTCTGTGACAAGGGCGGCGAGTGCCCTCTCCAGGATCAGACGCTCACCCACGGACCGGGCGAGACCCGCTTCGTCGAGGAGAAGCGCCACTTCGTCAAGCCGATCGCCATCGGCCCGCTCGTGCTGCTGGATCGAGAACGCTGCATCCAGTGCGCCCGCTGCACCCGCTTCGCCGCCGAGGTCGCCGGTGACACCGAGATCGCCTTCGCCGGGCGGGGGGACCTGATCGAGGTCGCGCCCTCGCCGGAGCACCCCTTCACCTCGGTCTTCTCGGGCAACACGGTCCAGATCTGCCCGGTCGGGGCGCTCACCGCGACGCCCTACCGGTTCGCGGCCCGGCCCTGGGACCTCGACCAGGTCGAGAGCACCTGCACCCAGTGCGCGGTGGGCTGTCGGCTCGCGGTCCAGTCCTCCGGCGACCGCCTCACCCGCGTGGTGGGCGTCGACTCGGACCCGGTGAACCACGGCTGGCTCTGTGACAAGGGCCGATTCACGCTCGACGCGGTCGACGGCCACGAGGGCCTCAGCGATCCCCTCGACCCACGCGCGCGCGTCACGAGCCCCCTCGTGCGCCGCGACGGCGCGCTGGTCGAGACGACCTGGGGCGAGGCGCTGGCGCGCGCCGCGGAGGTCCTCACGGCGGCGCGCGAGGTCGCGGGCGGGGTCGGGCTCGTCGGCGGAGCGGCGCTCACCAACGAGTCGGCCTACGCCTGGGCGCGCGTGGCGCGCGAGGTCCTGGGTACCGAGCACGTCGACGCCCAGTACGGCGACGGTCTCGACCCGCGCCGGGTGCTGGCCCTGCCCGGAGCCACGATCGACGACGCCTGCGCGGCGCGCGTGGTGCTGACCCTCTGCGGCGACCCGCGCGAGGAGCTGCCGGTTCTCTTCTTGCGCCTGCGCGGGGCGCTCCTGCGCCCCGGGCGCGACCTGGTCGAGCTGGCGGTCGGGCCCTCGGCGCTGCACGCGCTGGCGACGGTCTCGATCCCGGTCCGCCCGGGCGACGCCCACCGGGTGGTCGACGCCCTCCTCGACGAGGGACGCGCGCCGGCCGACCTCGCCCTCGACGACGACGCGCGCGAACGCGCCCGGCGTCTGCTGGGCGACGGCGAGGGCGTCGTGGTGGTCGCCGGGCGAACCAACCTCGCCGAGGACCCGGCCGTCGTCGAGCGGGCGCTCACCCGTCTCGCCGAGGCTCTACCGCGCGCCCGGTTCCTCGTGGCGTTGCGACGCGGGAACGTGCGCGGCGCGATCGACGCGGGCCTCGCGCCCGGGCTGCGCCCGGGGCGGGTGCTCGCCGCGGGCGGGCGCGACACGCCGGCCCAGCTCGCCGCGCTGCGCGAGGGGGCCCAGCGGGCCGTCCTGGTCCTGGGCGACCTCGTGGGCAACGTGCTCGACCGTCCGGGGGCCGAGGCGGCGCTGGAGCGCGCCGACGTCGTCGTCGTGACCGGGCACGGGGGTGCGACCCTCGCCCACGCCGACGTGGTCTTGCCGGCCGCGGTCCAGCACGAGCGCACCGGCACGGTGACCAACCTCGAGGGCCGGGTCACCGCGGTCGTGCCCAAGGTCGTCGCGCCGGGCGCGGCCTGGCCGGACGTGGCGATCGCGGCTGAGCTGGCGCGCGCCCTCGGCACGGACCTGGCGATGGACTCGGTCGTCGACGCGGCGCGCGACTACGAGTCCGCCACCGGCTACCCGGCCCTGAGCGCCCTGCTCGACGCGACGAGCGAGGGCCGCGTCGCCGGGAGCCCGAGCGCCCCCGTCGCGCGTCGGCCGCTCGACCCGATGGCCTTCCCGGGGATCCGCTCGGCCGAGTGGGTCGGGCTCGGGGAGTCCGCGGGCAACGTCGCCGAGCTCGCCGCGACCGCCGCGCCGCCGCTCGCCGCCGTCACCCTCGCCGACCTCGGCCCGGCCCCGGTGCCCGAGGTGCCCGGGCGCGACGCGTACGGCTTCGCCCTGAGGATCGCGCCGCGCCTCTACGACCACGGCGTCGCCGTGACCGGCTCGCCCCCGCTCGCGGCGCTCGTCAGTCCGGCCGCGGCGCGGCTCCACCCCAGCGACCTCGACCGTCTGGGTCTTGACACCGGAGGGCGGCTGCTCGTGCGCGGCGCGGGGCGGGAGATAGAGCTGAGCGTGGAACGTGACGCCGGGGTGCCCCGCGGCGTCCTCGAGGTCGCCTTCGGGGCGCTGACCGACACGGGCGAGGGCGTGAACGCCCTGGGTGACCCGGGCGCGGTCCTCACCCAGGTGAAGGTGGAGGCGCGGTGATCGCCGGCGCGGACCCGCTCTTCGCTCACGGGGTCACCGGGGTCGTGATCCTCATCGTCCTCATCAAGGTCGTCGTCGGCTTCGCCGTGTGGATGGGCGCGGTCACGATGATGATCTGGTTCGAGCGCAAGGCCATCAGCGACATGCAGAGCCGCATCGGCCCGCAGCGCTGGGGGCCGTTCGGGCTTCTCCAGACCCTCGCCGACGGCATCAAGCTCTTCTTCAAAGAGGACCTCGTCCCGGCCGAGGCCGACCGGTTCGTCTTCAAACTCGCCCCGTACCTCTCGCTGGTGCCGGCGCTCGTGACCTTCGCCATCGTGCCCCTCGGCGGAACGCTGCACGTCGCCGGTCACGCGGTCCAGCTCCAGGTCGCCAACCCCCCGATGGGGATCCTCGTGATGCTGGCCATGTCGGGCGTCTCGGTCTACGGCGTGATGCTCGCGGGCTGGTCGTCGGGCTCGAAGTACCCGATGATCTCCTCGGTGCGCGCGAGCGCCCAGATGATCAGCTACGAGGCGGCCCTCGGCATCACGGTGGTGACCGTGATCCTGGTGAGCCACTCGCTCACGACCCACGGCATCGTCCTCGCCCAGGGCCAGGGGGTCTGGCACTGGAACGTGATCCGCCTGGGCGTCGTGCCCTTCATTATCTTCTGGGTGGCCATCACGGCCGAGCTGAACCGGCCACCCTTCGACGTGGTCGAAGCCGAGAGCGAACTGGTGGGCGGGTTCAACACCGAGTACTCCTCGATCCGCTTCGCCCTGTTCTACATGGCCGAGTTCATGAACACGATCACGATGTCGGCGATCATCGTGACGCTCTTTTTCGGCGGTCCGGCCGGCTGGGTGCCGCCGGTGGCCCACCTCCGGTGGGTCTTCCCGATCCTGTGGTTCCTCGCGAAGACGGGCCTCTTCGCCTTCTGTTACGTCTGGTTCCGCGCGGCGCTGCCGCGTCTGCGCTACGACCAGGTGATGGACCTGGGCTGGAAGCGGCTGATCCCGCTGAGCCTGGGCTGGATGCTCATCGTCGCCGGCTTCTTGGTGGCGCCGGGCTGGGGTTTCGTGATGGCCGCCACCGTGCTGCTCGCGTCGGTCGTGCTCGCGATCGCCTTGGAGCGTGGCGCGTCGCGCGCGACCGGGCCCGAGGCGGTCCTCGAGCCCGTCGGGCGCCGTCCGCTGCCCGAGGAACGGCTGCGGTCCCTCACCGACCGGGAGGAGGGCTAGTGGCGCGCGGCACGGACTTCTTCGGCGGCTTCAAGCTCACCTTCAAGCACCTCGCACGCCCGCGCGTCACCGTCGGCTACCCGGGCGCGAAGCGACCCAAGCAGCCCCGCCAGCACGGGCGCCACGTCCTCAACCGCTTCGAGGACGGGATGGAGAAGTGCATCGGATGCGAGCTGTGCGCGGGGGTCTGCCCGGCCAACTGCATCCACGTGCGGGGACTGGACAACCCGCCCGACCACCCGGTGAGCCCGGGGGAGCGCTACGGCTACGTCTACGAGATCAACTACCTGCGCTGCATTCACTGCGATATGTGCGTCGAGGCCTGCCCGACCCAGGCGATCACCGAGTCGAAGCTGTTCGAGTTCTCCTTCACCAATCGGTCCGACGCGATCTACACCAAGGCCGAGCTCCTGGTCGACGACGACGGCAACCCGAAGCGCCTGCCCTGGGAGGACTGGCGCGAGGGGGAGGCGGCGATGACCGGCGGCTGGATGCGCGCGACCTCCCCGTCCGGCGACGCCGCGTTCGAGGGGGTGGTGCAGTGGTCGGGCGAGCTCGGCTACGGCCAGCGCGCGCCCGAGGGCGGCCAGTCCGGCCGGCGCGACGACGCCGCCACCGGCACCAAGTCGCTGCGGCGGGCCTTCGTGCACCACCTGCAGCCCGTCGACGTCCCGGCCGACCTGCGCGGCCCGGCGGCCGCCTTCGAGCGGCTGCGCGAGCGGCTCCCCCGACGCGGGAGGGGCGCGTGAGCGCCACGGTGTACGCCCTACCCTCGATCGTCGTCTTCGTGACGGCGGCCGTCCTCATCGTGGTGGGCGCGCTCGGCGTGCTCGCGGTGCGCAACCCGGTCCACGCCGCGCTCAGCCTTATCCTCACGCTGTTCGGGGTGGCCGTCGCCTTCATCGCCCAGTCGGCCGACTTCCTCGCCGCGGTCCAGGTGATCGTCTACGCCGGGGCGATCGTCGTCATCTTCCTCTTTGTCATCATGTTCCTCGGGGTCGGCCGCAGCCGCCACGACCACGTCGAGCCCCTGGTGGGCCAGCGGCCGCTGGCCGCGCTCGGCGTCGCGGTGACCGTCGGTGGGCTCATCGCCCTGCTCGCCAGCTCACACTGGGTCACCGGGGCGACTTCGGCCTCCGGCTCGTCGCTCGTCAAGGGCACCGGCAACGTCCGCCAGCTCGGCACGGCGGTCTTCACGACCTACCTCTACGCCTTCGAGGCCACCGCCGCGCTGCTGGTCATCGCCGTCATCGGCGCCGTGGTCCTGGCCCGGCGCGAGCGAGTGACCGAGGAGGCCGAGTGAACGTCCCGGCGGCCTGGTACCTGGTGCTCGCGGCGGTGCTCTTCGGCATCGGCGCGTACGGCCTCTTGACCCGGCGCAGCGCGCTCATCATGTTCATGTGCGTCGAGCTGATGCTCAACGCCGTCAACCTGACCTTCGTGACCTTCGCCCGCACGCTCTCGGACGTCGGGGGCCAGGCGAGCGTCTTCTTCGTGATGGTGGTCGCCGCGGCCGAGGTGACCGTGGGGCTGGGGATCGTGGTCGCCGTCTTCCGGCGGCGCCACTCGACCTCGGTCGACGAGCTGACCGAGATGAAGGGCTGAGATGGCGGCGCTGGCGACCCTGACCTTGCTGTTGCCCCTCGTGGGGGCGCTGGTCGCGATGAGCCTGCCGCGACGCGCGTCCGAGCGGGCCGTGGGGGCGATCGCCACCGGCGTGGTCGGGGCCAGCTTCGCGCTCGCCGTCGCGGCCTTCGTCGTCTTGCTCGGCCACCAGAACCGTGAGTTCAGCGTGCACCTCTTCACGTGGATCTCGGTGGGGAGCCTCCACGTGCCGGCCTCGCTGCTCGTGGACCCCCTCTCGATCACCATGACGCTCTTTGTCACGGGGATCTCGGCGCTGATCCACTTGTACTCGATCGGCTACATGCACGGTGAGCGCGACTTCCGCAAGTTCTTCGTCTACCTGAACCTCTTCGTCTTCTCGATGCTGGTGCTGGTGCTCTCGGGCACGCTCGTGATGACCTTCGTCGGGTGGGAGGGCGTGGGCGCCTGCTCCTACTGGTTGGTCAGCTACTACTTCGACCGCGACAGCGCGGCCAGCGCCGGCAAGAAGGCCTTCCTCTACAACCGCGTCGGCGACGTCGGGCTGCTCCTCGCCATGTTCCTCCTGTTCAGCCGGCTCCACACGCTCACCTACCTCAGCGTCTTCTCGCGCGCGGGCCAGCTCTCGCCCACCGTGGCCACCCTGGTCGTGCTGGCCCTGGCACTCGCCGCGACCGGCAAGAGCGCCCAGATCCCCCTGTTCAACTGGCTGCCCGACGCGATGGAGGGCCCGACCCCGGTGTCGGCGCTCATCCACGCCGCGACGATGGTGACGGCCGGGGTGTATCTGCTGGTGCGGATGTCACCGGTGCTGGCGCTCTCCTCGTCGGGCCGGCTCACCATCGCCGTCATCGGCGGGGTCACGGCCTTCGTGGCGGCGACGATCGCCACCGCCCAGCGCGACATCAAGAAGGTCCTCGCCTTCTCCACCGTCTCCCAGATCGGCTACATGGTGCTCGCCGTCGGCGTGGGCGCCTACAGCGCGGCGATCTTCCTCATGGTCGCCCACGCCTTCTACAAGGCCCTGCTCTTCCTCGGCGCCGGCTCGGTGATCCACTCGCTCCACGGCGAGCAGGACCTTGGCCGGATGGGCGGGCTCGCGCGGTACCTGCCGCTCACGTTCCCGACGTTCCTCGTGGCGTGGCTCGCGATCGCCGGCGTCCCGCCGTTCGCCGGCTTCTTCGCCAAGGGCGACGTCCTCACCAACGCCTACCTGCACAACAAGGTGCTCTGGGTCCTCGGGGTGGTGACCGCGGTGCTGACCGCCTACTACATGAGCCGACTGTTCGTCCTGTGCTTCCGCGGTGACGAGCGCTTCCGCGAGGTGACCCACGGCGACGACCCGCACGAGTCGCCCTGGGTGATGACCCTTCCCCTCGTCGTGCTCGCGGTCCTCGCCGCGCTCGGCGGGGTCGTCGACCTGCCGTGGGCCCACGGGAGGTCGCTGGCCACCTTCTTGCACCCGGTGCTCGGCTACGTCGCCCCGGTGGCCGGCGCGACGACCGCGGCCCAGTGGACGCTCGCCGCGGTCGACGTCGCCGCGGCCCTGGTGGGTCTGGCGGCGGCCTTCAGCGTCTGGAGCTCTCGCACGAGCGACCGGCGCTACGAGTGGCCGTTCCTCGCGCGCGTCTGGCACTGGGACGACGCGTACGACACGGTGATCGGCCGGCCCCTCACGCGCCTGGCCGGGGTTGCGGAGGCGGTGGTCGAGCCCCGCGTGATCGACGGCGCGGTCGGCGCGGTGGCCGGGGCCGCCCGGCGCAGCGCGCTCGGCCTGCGCAAGGCCCAGTCGGGCTTCGTGCGCCACTACGCGCTCGCCACCGCCCTC
>JAKCEK010000194.1 GCA_021838005.1 Actinomycetes bacterium | reverse complement strand
TCAGGCGGGCGTCCACTGGGGATTCCCCATGACCGCCCCCGCACGACACCGACCGTGGGGACGCTCGCCCGACGCAGCCCGAGGGGGGAATCCGACGGGTCGTGGCGACGGCCCTGGCCGCGTCGCCCGCCGCGCTCCGCGCATCCCGACCCACCCCGCGCCGACGGACCCGGCGTCCTCCCTGGCCGCGGGGGTGTCCTAGGTCGTGGGCCAGCCGCGGGCGCCGTGCGAGCGCCCGCGACCGGAGTGCGGGGGCCCTCGCGACCACATCCTGGTCGACCCGGCGCGAGCCCCGTCCCTCGCGGCGGCGCCGACGTCGTGGGCACGGGCGGCGCGGCGCCCGGCGCGGGCGACGGCGACGCCTCGCCGAGCGGGCTCGTCGTCACTGGTGGCGCGATCTCTTCCGACCTGACCTCACCCGCCCGGCGAGAACGAGCCGTCGCGGGGCCCGACCGTCCGTCGTCACGTCGGGCGCATCACCCAACCCCGACGGAGTCAACGGTCGTCTAGGCCGAGATCACCCGCCGGCCGAACTCGCTACGCAGCTCGGCCACCACCCCGGCGATGTCGACGGTGTAGGCGGGCCCCAGCCGGAAGACCTTGCCGGCGGCGCCGGTGTCGACCACGACGGGGCTCGGGCCCGGGTAGCGCGCGAGGATCTCGCGCAGCGTCGCGATCGACTGGGCGGTGAGGTCCTCGGGGCGTAGCGAGAGGCGCAGCTCGTCCACCCCCGCCGACCGAGCGAACGCCTCGACGTCGACCGCGCTGAAGCGCAGGTCCTCGTCGCCCTCGTTGGGCCGCACCCGCACCAGGACGACACTGTCCTTGACGAGGAAGCCGCTGAAGCGCTCGAAGCTCGCCGCCGAGAAGTTCACCTCGAGCGAGCCCCCGAGGTCTTCGACCACCACCCGCGCGTAGGTGCGCCCGGCTTTGGTCTGACGCAGCTGCACCTCGCTGAGGAGTCCGCCGACGGTGACCGGACGCCCGGTGCGGGCGATCTCCTCGGCGCGCTCACGGATCTCGCTCAGCGAGCCGTCGGTGCGCTGGGCCAGCGCCGCCTGGACCCCGTAGAGCGGGTGGTCCGAGACGTAGGTGCCCAGCATTTCGCGCTCGAAGTCGAGCTGGACGGCCGTCTCGAACTCGTCGGCGGGAATCGGCACCTCGGTCCCCTCCCAGTCGTCGCTCCCCTCGCCCCCGAGCGCGGCGAACAGGGTCGTGATCCCGAGCGAGAGGTCCTTGCGCCGGGCGAGCGTCACGTCCACGATCTCGTCGACGACGAGCAGCAGGCCCCGCCGGCTCACTGCGAACGAGTCGAAAGCCCCCGCCTTGACGAGGGACTCGAGGGTACGCCGGTTGAGCACGACCGGGTCGACGCGGCGCACGAAGTCGTAGACCGAGCTGAAGGGCCCGTGGGCTTCGCGCTCGTGGACGATCCGCTCCACGAGGGCCTCGCCCACGTTGCGCACCGCGGCCATCCCGAACAGGATCGTCCGGTCCTCGGCCGGCGAGGGCGTGTAGTCGGAGAAGGAGGCGTTGACGTCGGGCACCCCCACGGTGATTCCCATCTGGCGCGCCTCGTTCAGGTAGAGCGCGGACTTGTCCTTGTCCTCGCGGAACGAGGTCAACAAGGCGGCCATGTACTCCACCGGGTAGTGGGCCTTCAGCCAGGCGTTCTGGTAGCCCACCAGCGCGTAGCCGTAGGCGTGGCTCTTGTTGAAGGCGTAGTCGGCGAAGGGCTCGATCTTGTTGAAGATGGCCGCACCGAGCGCGCGTCCGTACCCCTGGCGCTCGGCGCCCTCTTCGAACTTGGCCCGCTGGGCCTGGATCATCTCCTTGATCTTCTTCGAGCAGGCCTTGCGCAGGTCGTCGGCCTCGGTCATCGAGAAGCCGGCCACCGTGGTCGCGACGCGCATGATGTCCTCTTGGTAGATCATCAGCCCGTAGGTCTCACCCAGGATCGCCTCGAGGTCGGGGTGGTCGTAGGAGACCTTCTGGCGGCCGTTCTTGCGGTCGGCGTAGTCGTTGTGGACGTTCTCGCTGAGCGGGCCCGGCCGGTAGAGGGCGTTCAAGGCGGCGATGTCGTCGAAGGAGGTCGGCGCGAGTCGGCGCATGAGTTGGCGCATCTTGTCGCCCTCGAGCTGGAAGATGCCGATGGAGTTCCCCTGCCGCAGCATCTCGAAGACGGCCGGGTCGTCGAGGGGCACGCGGTCGATGTCGACCCGCTCCCCGTGGCGGCGCTCGATGTGGTCGAGCGTGCGCTCGATGATCGCGAGGTTGCGCAGCCCGAGGAAGTCCATCTTCAACAGGCCGAGGCTCTCGATGGCGGTCGCCTCGTACTGGGTGACGATCGGGGCGTCGTCGCCCGCGCCGTGGGGCCCGCTCTTGCGCTGGACCGGGACGTAGGCGAGCACCGGGTCCTTCGTGATGACGACCGCCGCGGCGTGGATCCCGTCCTGACGTCGCTTGTCGACGAAGCCCTTGGCGACGTCGACCACGTGGCGGACCTCGGGGTCGTTCCCGTAGAGGGCCCGCAGCTCGGCCGCCTCGGCGAAGCGGCCCTCGTGGCCCGGGGTTGGGGTGAAGCACGCCTCGAGGGGCAGGTCCTGGCCCATGACGAGCGGGGGCATGGCCTTGGCGATCTTGTCGCCGAGCTGGGGCGGGTAGCCCAGGACGCGCGCAGCGTCGCGCACGGCGGCGCGCGCCTTGATCGTCGAGAAGGTGACGATCTGGGCGACGTGGTCGGTGCCGTAGCGCTCGGCGGCGTAGCGGATCATGTCGCCGCGGAAGCGCTCGTCGAAGTCCATGTCGATGTCGGGCATCTGCTTGCGCCCAGGGTTCAAGAACCGCTCGAAGATCAGACCGTTGGCGATGGGGTCGATGTCCACGATGCGCAGGCAGTACGCCACGCAACACCCCGCGGCCGAGCCCCGGCCCGGGCCGACGCGGATCCGG
>JAKCEK010000193.1 GCA_021838005.1 Actinomycetes bacterium | reverse complement strand
AAGAGCGTGCTGCTCGCCGCCGGGGACACGTTCCGCGCCGCCGCGGCCGACCAGCTCGAGGCCTGGGCGACGCGCACCGGCAGCGAGATCGTGCGGGCCGCCGAGGGGGCCGACCCGGGCTCGGTCGTCCACGACGCCCTCGGTCGGGCCCGGGCCCGGGGCGTGGACATCGTGCTCGCCGACACCGCCGGGCGCCGACCCAACAGCGCCAACCTGCTCGACGAGCTGCGCAAGGTCCGTCGCGTCGCCGACCGCGATCCCGGTCAGGTGGTCGAGACGCTCCTGGTGCTCGACGCGACGACCGGCCAGAACGCGCTCACCCAGGCGCGCGAGTTCCTCGCCGCCGCCGCGGTGACCGGGATCGTCCTCACCAAGCTCGACGGCACGGCCCGCGGGGGCGTCGTGGTCGCGATCGAGCGCGAGCTCGCCATCCCGGTCAAGTTCGTCGGGATCGGCGAGGGCGTCCACGACCTGGTGCCCTTCGACCCCGAGGCCTTCGTCGACTCGCTGCTCGGGGCCTGACCGGTAGCCTCGGGTCCGTGTTCGACGCCCTCTCCGAGCGCCTGGAGCGCATCAGCGACGGCCTGCGCTCGCGCGGGCGGCTCAGCGAGCGCGACCTCGACGAGGCCCTCGGCGAGGTGCGCACGGCCCTGCTCGAGGCCGACGTCGAGTTCTCGGTGGTGCGAGCATTCCTCGAGGCGGTGCGGGCCCGTCTCGCCGGCGCCGCGCTCAGCCAGAGCCTGACCCCGGGCCAACAGGTCGTCCGGGCCGTCCACGACCAGCTGGTCGAGATCCTCGGGGCGTCGCCGCTCAAGGTCACCTACGCCTCACGGCCGCCGACGGTGGTGCTGCTCGCCGGGCTCCAGGGTGCGGGCAAGACGACGGCGGCCGCCAAGCTGGCCCTCTGGTTCAAGCAGCAGGGTCGCCAGCCCTACCTGGTGGGCGCCGACCTCCAGCGGCCGGCCGCGGTCGAGCAGCTGCGGGTGCTGGCCGCCCAGGCCGGCGTCGACGTCTTCAGCGAGCCGACCGACCCGGTCGAGGTCGCCCGGCGGGGCCTCGCCGAGGCCCGCCGGCTCGGGCGCGACGTCGTCATCGTCGACACGGCCGGACGCCTCAGCGTCGACGCCGCCCTCATGGACGAGGTGCAGCGCGTGTCGGCGGCGGTCGAGCCCCACTACACCTTCCTCGTCATCGACGCGGCCACCGGTCAGGACGCCGTGGTGACCGCGCGCGCCTTCCACGAGGCGCTCGAGCTCACCGGCCTCGTGGTGACCAAGCTCGACTACGACGCCCGCGGCGGCGCCGTCCTGTCGGCCCGCGGGGTGGTGGGCCGGCCCGTGGTCTTCGCCTCGAGCGGCGAGAGGCTTGCCGACTTCGACCTCTTCTACCCCGAGCGGATGGCCTCGCGCATCCTCGGCATGGGCGACGTGATGACCCTCATCGAGCAGGCCGAGCGGGCCATGGACGCCGAGGTCGTGGCCGAGTCGGCCGGGCGGATGGTGACGGGCACCTTCACCCTGGACGACTTCCTCGCCCAGCTCGCCCAGGTGCGCAAGATGGGCTCGCTCGGCGGGCTCATGCGCCTGATGCCCGGGGTGACCCGCGAGATGCGCCAGGCGGCGGGCAACGTCGACGAACGCGAGATCGACCGGGTGGAGGCGATCGTGCGCTCGATGACCCCGACCGAGCGGCGCGACCCCTCGATCATCGACGGCTCGCGCCGCACCCGTATCGCCCGGGGCTCGGCCACCTCGGTCGCCCAGGTCAACCAGCTGCTGCGCCAGTTCGGCGAGATGCGAAAGATGATGCGTCAGATGGGCTCGGGCGCCACCTCGACCCTGCCCCCGGGCGTGGGCAAGCTCGCCGCCGCGGTGAAGGCCCGGGGCGTCGAGGGCCCGGCCGGACTGCCCGCCGGGCTCGGGGCCGGTCCCGCGCGCCCGGTCCCCGCGAGCGGCCCCCGGGGCAAGAAGAAGAAGGGCGGCCGAGTGACCCCGCCCAAGCAGCGATAGACTTTCGGACTCGGGCGCCGCGCCCTCAGAGACTCCACCGAAGGGAACCGACTCGTGGCCGTGAAGATCCGCCTGGTGCGCATGGGCAAGAAGAAGCAGCCCACCTACCGCGTCGTCGCCGCCGACAGCCGCCGGCCCCGCTCGGGGGCCTACCTCGAGATCCTCGGGACCTACCAGCCCCGAGGGCTCTCGGCCGCCGAGCCCGAGACGGTCGTCTCGATCGACAACGACAAGGTCGTGGCCTGGCTGAAGAACGGCGCCCAGCCGACCGAGCGCGTCGCCCGGCTGCTCAAGGCCTCGGGCGCGATGGAGGCCTTCGAGGCCGCCAAGGCGGGCTCGTGAGCGAGGCGGGCGACGGCTACGTGGACGGCGACGTCAACACCCTCGACGAGGCCCTGGCCCCGACGGCCGTGGGCGTTCTCGAGTACGTCGCGCGCACCCTGGCCGACGAGCCCGACGCCGTCTCGGTCGACACCGAGCGTCGGGGCCGCACGGTGGTGCTCTCGCTGCGCGTCGGGCCCGACGACATGGGACGGGTGATCGGCCGACGGGGCCGGACCGCCCAGGCCCTGCGCTCCCTCGTCGCCGCCGCCGGCGCGCGCGACGGCGTCACGACCAGCGTCGACATCGTCGACTGACCGTGGCCGAGCGGCCCACGCTCGACGTCGGCCGGGTCGTGCGGGCCCACGGGCTGCGCGGCGAGGTGGTGGTCGACCTGTGGACCGACCGCGCCGAGCGACTCGCCCCCGGGAGCGTCCTGTCGAGCGGCCGGGGGCCGCTGCGCGTCCTGGTCGCCTCGAGGCACCAGGCCCGCTGGCTGGTGCGCTTTGAGGGGGTCGAGGACCGCGCCGCGGCCGAGGGGCTGCGCGGGGTCGTGCTCGCGGCGGAACGCCTCGAGGATCCCTCGGTGATCTGGGTCGACCAGCTCTTCGGCGCCGAGGTCGTCGATCGCGGGGTCGTGCGCGGCCGGGTCGTC
>JAKCEK010000192.1 GCA_021838005.1 Actinomycetes bacterium | reverse complement strand
ATCATCGACCCGTCGTCGCAGAGCGTGGCGCGCACGGCCGTCCCTCGGGCGGAGAGTGGATCACACGCGGCGAGTCGTGGTGACGACGCGGGGACCCGCGCCCGTCGCCCCCACCGTAGCGAGACTGAGCGCTCAGGGCCACGACCGACGCCGCGGCGAGCCACGCCGTGGCGGCCCTTACCGGGTGTCCGGGGAGAGAAGAGTGACGAGCGCCGTGTACTCCTCGGGGCTGATCTCACCCCGGGCGAGCCGCTCGGCGAGGATCTTCTTGGCGGAGTCGACGGGCTCGCGCGGCGGCGGCGTCCCATGGTGCGACGTGACGCGCACGAGGGTCACGACGCCGACGACGACGACGACCCAGAAGACCAGCATGACCAGTCCCATGACGAACCACCCGCCGGGCCCCCATGACTCCATGGGCCATCCGTACACGGTCACCTCCTTGTCCGCGGCCCCACCCTGCCCGTTGCGTACCCCCTACGGGTAGGGACCGTGGTCCCTTGTGGGCGGGCTCGGAGCCGACGCGACCGGGCGCCGCGCCCGAGTGACCAGGGTGTCGCTCTCCGTGGAGTGACCGCGGCCGGCCCCAGCGGTGGTCGTCGGTCGGCGTCGCGACGCCGGCGCTACGGCGGGGTCACGCCCCAGGCGTCGCGCAGTTCCTCGCTGATCTCGAAGCGGGGCCGACCGGGCCCCCTCTCCACCTCCTCGAGCCCCGAGACCACCCGGCGTCCGAGCAGGGCCGAAAGGCGGTGCTGGCCGGGCAGGTGGGTGAGGAGCCGGTCGACGGGACCGTCGAGACGTCGCATGGCGGCGAACAGGTACCGCGTCCAGTCGGCCGGGCCGACGCCGAGGAGGTCGGCGTCGGCGTCACCGAGGAAGTGGCGAACGCCGCTCTCGGGAAGCCCTCGCAGCAGGGGGAGCCCGACGAGTTCGCGCATCGCGGTGATCGTGCTCGCCATGAGTTCGCGTCCGCCGTCGCTCGCCGAGCGCTGGTCGGCGAGGATCGCCGTCGCGACGAGCCGGGCGTCGGCGGCCGACAGCGGCAGGAGGTCCCCGCGCACGCCGATCTGGGTGCCGACCACGTTCCACGCGTGCACGTAGGCCTCGGCCTCGCGTCCGCTGAGGGTGATCCCGAGGCGCTCCAGCGCGTCGAGGCCGAGCGCGCTGAAGGCGAGCAGGGTCCCGAGCAGGTCCTCTTGGTTGAGTGGCACACCGAGCGCGTCGTCCCACGGCGCCCCGTCGGTCCCGCCGAGGGCGCCCGGGTGGGTGAGGCCGTAGCGGACGGCGGCGTGCATCAGGCGCACGTGGCGCACGGCGCGCTCTCCGCGCTGACCCGGGACCAGGGCGCCCGGCGCCATCGCCTCGATGATCATCTGGCCGGTCTCGAGGATCCGCCGGCGTGGGTGGCTCACGAGCTGTGCCGTGCGCACGAGCGGCACCGTTCCCTTGGCGCAGAGGTAGGTGGCGGGCAGTGAGGCCAGGAAGAGCCCCACCGAGAGCTGCATCCCCCAGCGGCCGAACACCTCTTGGCCCGCGCGCACGGTCGCCTCATCGGCCCAGTCGGGCCAGGTCGGGCACTCGCGGACGAACGCCCCCACGCCGGGGAACGCGGTGTCGTCCATGTCCTGCTCGCGGGTGCGCCCGAGGCGAGCGTAGGGCGCGGGGCCCGGGTCGTCGGCGGAACGGAAGAAGGTGGCGACCGCCTCGTCGGCCGGGGGGTCGCCCACGGCGCGCAGGGTCTCGAGGAAAGACGGAGTGAACCGGGTCGAGCCCGACGACGTGCTCACGCGGGCTCCGGGGGCACGGTGTCCGCCTCGAGCGCGGCGCGGGCGGCCTCGTCGAAGGGCTCGGCGAGCAAGTCGAGGGAGTGGTGGCGCGACACGAAGAGGTTGGTGATGAAGTTCATACGCTCGTCGAAGCTCTCCCAGTCCCGGGCGGCGCTGCCGCGCCCGAGCGCGTCGGCCCGGTCGAAGCGGGCGCGCAGCGCGGCGAGGTCCTCGACGACGGGGTCGGCGACGTCGAGCGGGACGAAGGGGCCCGCGGGGGGTGCCGGCACGTCGGCGTCGAGGCGCCACGTGCCCTCGGGGCTCTGCCAGACGCCGTAGGCGTCGGTCATGATCGTGCCCCAGGCGTCGCCCAGGGCGCGCGCGACGGGCTCGAGTGCCCGGTCCAGGTCGGCGCCGGCGCCGGCCACGGCCGGGTCGTCGCGTCCCAGGCGCGCGCGTAGACGGGCCGTCGCCTCGTCGACGCCCATGTCCATCGCCCCGGCGATCGCCGGCTGGAGGTGGTTCTGCTCGTGGCCGCCGAGGCGCAGCGACCCGGCGAGGACGAGCTGGCTGCGCCGGGTCGGGTCGGGCTCGTCGAGGGCGTCCAGCCAGTGGCCGTAGCCGACGGCCAGCCAGTTCTCGCCGTCGAGCTCGGGCACGCCCTCGCAGGCCGCGAGCACCGCCGCCCGGGCCCCGGGCGAGGCGGGGTTACCGGCGAGGAGAGTGGCCGCGGGCGGGGCGATCTCGGCGAAGACCTCGGTGTTGCCGTTCGACAGGTTGATCGCCATCTCGCCGAGCAGTTCTCTCACGACGTCGAGGACGTGGTCGGGGCGCAGGTCGCCGACCAGGCGGGCCACCCCCGACCACTCGTGGTGGCGGGTGGTCGCGGCGACGGCACCCATCAGCCCGTCGGGCAGGCGCACCCGGCCGCGCAGCCACGCGGGCATCGCCTCGCCGCGCATGCTCGCGCCCACCGTCGCCGACGCCCAGCAGCCGAAGGTGCACCAGTTCACCGTGTCGGGCGCGAGGCGCTCGGCGAGTGCTCGCGACAGGTCGGCGTAGGTCTGGGTCACCCAGTAGTTGCGCAGCACCCGGTCCGGGATCGCCGTCACGTCGGTGACGTGTTGGGGGGTGGTGGCTCGCCTCATCTCTCCTCCTCGAGGATCTCGAGGGCGTCGCCCTCGATCTGGTAGGCCCCGCTGGCGCGCGCCAGCTCGAGGGCGCCGCCGGCGAGGCGCCGGGCGC
>JAKCEK010000031.1 GCA_021838005.1 Actinomycetes bacterium | reverse complement strand
GCGCCGCTCTACTTGCGCTACGTCGACGTCTTCGACGCGGTCGATCGGCTCGTGCACGTCATCGAGAGCGGCGCCCACCGCGACGAGCGATTCGCCCTGCGGTCGGCCGTGACCTGACCTAGAGGGCGCCCGCCCCGGGGGAGGGTTCCAGGCCCCGGAGGAGAGCCGCCTCGACTTCGTCGACGATCGCCGCCACGGGCTGGGACGCGTCGACGGTCAAACCCCGCTCCTCGGGCGAGAGCGGCTCGAGTGTGGCGAACTGGGTGTCGAGCAGGACGGGCGAGGCGAAGTGCCCCTCACGCTCGGCGAGCCGCTCGGCGGCCGCCTCGGGCGAGAGCGAGAGGTGAACGGTCACCAGGTCGGGCGCGTGAGCCTTGAGGACGTTGCGGTAGGTTCGCGCGAGGGCCGAGCACGCCACGACCACGCCGGGGGCCGCCAGCCGCTCGCCGACCGCGCGCAGCCAGGGGAACCGGTCCTGGTCGGTGAGGGGGCGTCCCTGGGCGAGCATGGCCCGGTTCCGCGGGGGGTGGAGGTCGTCGGCCTCGACGAAGCGATAGGCGAGTCCGTCCGCCAGGGCGAGTCCGACCGTGGTCTTGCCCGCCCCGGACACCCCCATCACGAGGATGCGCGACGTGGAACCGCTCTCGTCCCCTTGAATCCCGGGTCTCCCTTCCACGAGAACGCGAACGTTCGGAGCCTCGAGCCTTGACGGTAGTGGACGGTCATCGTGGAGAAGAGGATGCCGTATCGAGTTCGGACGGGATCTCCGAGGCGGACCGTCGCGCGGGCGAAGTACCGAATCTTGGAGGCCGCGCAGTACGGCGTGCAGGGGTTCGCGCCGAAGGCCGCGACCGCGGCCGCCGTCCGCGGTCCCCACGCCGTCCAGTGGATGGCGGCGAGCACGGTGTTGCCGTCCGCGCAGGCGATCACGAACGACGCGGGTCGGCGCAGCACGTGGCCCGAGCACGCGAGCAGGCCGGGGGTCGTCGCCGCCCCCACCGGGCCGTTCAGGGCGACGGGTGCCGCACAGAGCAGAGCGAGGGCCAGGACGGCCGCCGCGGAGCGACGCCGCGTCACGCCGGACTGGTCGTCGTGAGGGGCTGGACGACGTGGTGGGCGCCCGAGCTCGTGCGGTAGGTCACGACGGCCTGCGAGAAGCGCTCACCGCGCGAAGTGGCGACCGGGTGCTCGAGGACCACGCGCGCGCCTCGGAAGTACGACAGCGTTGAGGAGGCGCAGGTCGGCGTGCACAGGTTCACCGCGAAGGTCGTCACGCCTCGCGCCGACGTGGCGCCCCACGCGCTCCAGCGCGTCGCGGTGAGGGCCGAGTTCGCGTCGGCGCAGGTGAGCGTGAGGGTCGCCGGCTCCACGACCGCCGCGCCCGTGCAGGTCGTGACCCGCGGGGCCGACGCCGCGACGGCGGGCGCCCCGCCCGGCCCGTGGCGTCCCGAGGTGCCCGGGGCGACGAGCGCGGTAACGAGGGCCGCCCCGGCGACAAGGACCGCGACGACGCTGAACGCGGCCCGTCGAGCGTTGCGGCGCCGGCCGCGTCGTCGGGCCTCGGGGATGAGGGCCTCGGGGGAGGCGCCTGACGGGTGCGTCGGCGGAGGTGCGGTCAGCGTCATTGGAGCTACTATAATTAGCGTCATGGGCGACGTCAAGTCGACGAGGGGCGCGGGGCTCGGTCTGACCGTGCCCGACCGGGGTGACCCGATGCTCCTGCACGACCAGGTGGCTGCCGCGATCCGCCGAGCCATCCTCGACGGCGAAGCCCGACCCGGCGAGCGCCTGCCCCAGGCGCGAGACCTCGCGGGCGAGCTCGGCGTCAACACGAACACGGTGCTACGCGCGCTGCGCACCCTGCGTGACGAGGGCGTCGTCGAGATGGGCCGAGGTCGGTCGATCCGCGTGTCGGGCCGGCCCGATCGCGGGGTCGTCGCGGTCAAGCTCAAAGAGCTCGTCGAGGTGGCGCGACGTCAGGGTGTCGGACGCGACGACCTGATCGCGATGATCGAGCGCTTGCCCCGCTGACTACTGGGCGAAGACCACGGTCCGCCGGCCGACGAGCGCCACGCGGTCCTCGACGAGCAGCTTCACCGCTCGACTGAGCACGATGCGCTCCACGTCCCGGCCTAGGGCGACCAGCTCGTTCGGGGTCCGGGCGTGGGTGACCCGGGCCACGTCCTGATCGATGATCGGGCCCTCGTCGAGGTCGGCCGTGACGAAGTGGGCGGTGGCGCCGATCAGCTTGACCCCGCGCTCGTGGGCCTGGTGGTACGGGCGCGCGCCCGTGAAGCCGGGCAAGAACGAGTGGTGGATATTGACGATTCGACCCTCGAGCTCGGCGCACAGCGCGGGCGTCAGGATCTGCATGTAGCGCGCCAGGATGACGTAGTCCGCGTCGGACTCGGCGATCACCCGGCGTAGCTCGTCTTCCGCGGCGAGTCTCGTCTCGGGGGTCACGGGGATCTCGACGAAGGGGGCCCCGTGGTGCTGGGCGAGGGCGGCGAGGGTCGAGTGGTTCGAGACCACGGCCGTGATCTCGAGGGGGATCTCGCCGTGCTCGACCCGGTAGAAGAGGTCAGTGAGGCAGTGGTCGAGCTCCGAGACCATCACGACGGCACGGCGACGTCGGTCCTCTCGGCGCACCCGCAGGACCGGGGAGAATCGCTCGAGCTCCTCGCCGAGACGCGTCGCGACGCGCTCGGGCTCTTCGAGAGCGGTCTCGAAGCGCGTGCGCATACAGAACAGCCCGGTCACCGGGTCGGTGAACTGGTCGTTCTCCAGGATGTTCCCGCCCACGGCCACGATCGCCGAGGTCGTCGCGTGGACGATCCCCGGCGCGTCCGGGCAGCGCAGCGTGGCGACGTAGGTAACGGCGCCGGACATCCCCAGAGCGTAGGGGGCTACGCGCGGTACGAGTAGAAGCCCTGCCCCGACTTGCGGCCCAGGAGGCCGGCCTGGGTCATGCGCGAGAGCAGGGGCGGCGGGGCGAGGTGGGACTCCTTGAACTCCTCGTAGAGCGACTCCGCTACGGCGAGCGTGGTGTCGAGGCCAATCAGGTCCGTCAGGGCGAGGGGGCCCATCGGGTGGGCGCAGCCCACGACCATGCCGGTGTCGATGTCCTCGGCGCTGGCGAAGCCCGACTCCAGCATCCGGATCGCCGAGAGCAGGTACGGGATGAGGAGCGCGTTGACGACGAAGCCCGCTCGGTCGGGCGAGGTGATGACGGTCTTGCCGAGCGTGTCGGTGGCGTAGGCCCGGGCCTTGGCCGTCGACTCGGTCGAGGTGAGGAGCGACGAGATGAGCTCGACGAGTCGCAGCACGGGCACCGGGTTGAAGAAGTGCATCCCGATGACCTGCTCGGGGCGACGGGTGGCCATCGCCAGCTTGATGATCGGGATCGAGGACGTGTTGGTCGCGAGCAGGGCGTCGGCGTCGCGCACGACCCTGTCGAGCGTCGCGAAGACCTCGAGCTTCGTCGCCTCGTCCTCGGCCACGGCCTCGATGACGAGCTCGCGGTCCTCGAGCGCGTCGAGCTCGAGAGTGAAGGTCAGGTTCGCGTGGGTGCGCTCGGCGAGGTCGTCGGCGAGCTTGCCCGAGGCGACGGCTCGTGAGAGCGAGCGGTCGACGCGCTCGCGGCCCCGCTCGAGGGACTTGAAGTCCTGCTCCACGACGATCACCTGGCCGCCGGCCCGCGCCGCGACCTCGGCGATGCCTGAACCCATGAGGCCGCAGCCCACCACACCGATTCTCTCCACGAGGACCTCCTTGTCCACGGCGTCGCCGGGCCGAGGGCGAGTCTACGACCGCGCGGTAGACCTCCCGGAGGGCTCGCTACCATGGGGCTAGCCGTCGCACAAGGAGGCGCCGTGGACACCGTCAACGTGATCATCGAGATCCCCCGGGGGAGCGCCAACAAGTACGAGTACGACCACGAGAGCCACCAGATCAAGCTCGACCGCCATCTCACCGTCTCGATGGGCTACCCGGCCGAGTACGGCTTCATCCCCGACACGCTCGGGGGCGACGGTGACCCCCTGGACGCCCTGGTCCTGACGGCCTTCCCGACCTTCCCGGGCTGCCTGATCGAGTCTCGGGTGCTCGGCATGTGCGTCATGTCCGACGAGAAGGGTCGCGACGAGAAGCTCATCTGCGTGCCCGCCTACGACAAGCACTGGAGGGACGCCACGGACATCGACGACGTGCCCAAGGCCGACCTCGACCGGATTTCGCATTTCTTCACCGTTTACAAGGACCTCGAAGAGGGCAAGTGGGTGAAGGTCGAGAACTACGCCCCCCGGGCCGCCGCCCTCGAGGAGTTGGCGGCCTCGAGGGCGCGCTACAAAGGCTGATGGCGAACGGCACGAGCCACGGCGTCGACGTCGAGACGTCGACCGTCGACGTCCCGTTCGAGCGCGCCCGACGGATCGTCCTGGCGAGCCAAGCCGTCTTCTTTGGCGCCCTCGCCCTGTGCGTGATGCTGATCCACGACCACGCGGCCCAGAAAGACGGTATCTCCTACTACGGCGTGCACGCCGAGACGATCGTGTTCGCGGTGGTCGGCTACGTGACCGGCTCTGTGGGCCTCTGGTGGTTCGCGGGGATTCTGCGCGACGAGGGCGTCGAGACGACGGGCTGGGTGAGTGCGCGCGTCGTCTCGGTCATGCTGGTCCTGTTGCTGTTGACTCCGTACAACGAGGGCACGTTCTTCAACTGGGCCCACATGACGGTGGGGGTCATCGGGGCGCTCGTGCAAGTCGGCGCGTCGTGGCGGATAATGCGCCGGCGAGCGACCACCCTTGCCAGTGTCGGCTTCTGGGTGCTGCTGATCGGTGGCGTGCTCGCCGCGGCCTCCCTGCCGAACTGGGGCTTCACCCATCTCCTGGCGGGCGAGATCGTCTTCGAGGTCGGCTACAGCCTCTGCGTGCTGGAGTGGGCCCGCGCCCTCGTGACCGCGGGCTGACCGATCGCTAGCCCCGGGCCGCCGTCGCGGCGGATGGCGCCGTCGGCGAGGACCGTGAGCGCCGTGAGCCACTCCTCGTCACCCACCGACAAAGCGTGCTCGCCCTCGAGCTCGATCTGGCCGAAGAAGAGCGCGTACCAGATACGTGCGAACGCGACGGCGCTCATCCCCTCGGCGAGCAGCCCCCGCTCCTCGAGGGGCTGCACGCGTGCGACGATGAACTGGGCCGTCTCCTTTTTCGCCTCGGCGATGCCCTGGGAGGCGGTCGGATTGTGGCGCGCGAACGACATCGACTCGATGCGCTGGATCCGGGCCTCGGTGCGGGCGGGGACCTGCGCCTCGGCGATGACGGTGCGCATGGCCGCGCGCAGTTCGGCGGCCGTCTCCACGCCGAGCATCGGACGGGTGAAGGTCTCGGCGAGGTCGAGCAGGACGGCCCGGAACCGGTGGACGATGGCCGAGGCGATGAGGTCTTCGCGGTCGCTGAAGTAGCTGTAGAGCAGGGCGACCGAGATGCCGGCCTCGAGGGCGACGCGCTTCACCCGGAACTGGGTCAGTCCGTTGCGTTCGATCTCCAGCGCGGCCGCCTCCAGGATGCGGTCACGGGTCATCGGCCAAGACTAGCGAGGGCCGGTCCTCCCTCATCGGGGTGGCCAGCCGGGCACCGGACCGCGACCGGAGGGAAAGCGGACGTTCTTCGCGCGCACGAACTCGTGCAGCGTCTCGGGCGCGTACTCACGCCCGAAGCCGCTCCCTTTCACGCCGCCGAAGGGTGAGCCGATGTAGGTGCGGCGGGTGTAGTTGTTCACGAAGACCATGCCGACCTCGAGCTGCTCGGCGAGGCGCGCCGCACGGGTCTCGTCACGGGTGCAGATCGCCGCGGTGAGTCCGTAGTCGGAATCGTTGGCGATCGCGACCGCCCGCGCGTCATCGGCCGCGCGCATGAGGCTCGCCACCGGCCCGAAGACCTCCTCGCGGGCGATGGTCATCGTCGGGGTCACCTCGCCGAAGACGACCGGGGTGACGAAGTAGCCCTCGTCGAAGGGGCGGTCGCGAGGAACGTTGCCCCGGTAGAGGAGCGTCGCGCCCTCGTCGAGTCCTAGCGCGATGTAGTGGTTGACGCGGTCGCGCTGGCGAAGGTCGACCATCGGGCCGATGTCGGTGGCCTCCTCGAGCGGGTCGCCCACGACGAGGCGCGCCGTGGCCTCGACGAAGCGTCGGGCGAACTCGTCGTAGAGGGGATCTTCGACCACGATGCGCGAGGTCGACGTGCAGGCCTCGCCCTGGTTGTAGAACATCCCCTCGATCGCCACCGCAACGGCTCGGTCGAGGTCGGCGTCGTCGAGCACCAGGAGGGCGTTCTTGCCGCCGAGCTCCATCGTCGCGTAGGTGAGGTTCTTCGCCGCGCCCTCGAGCACCCGGCGACCGGTCGCCGTGGAGCCGGTGAAAGAGATCCGCTCGACCCGCGGGTGGTCCACCAGGGCCGCGCCCGCACCTATCCCGCTCACGACGTTGATGACCCCCGGGGGTAGGACCTCGTTGGCGAGCTCGGCGAGGCGCAGCACCGTCAGGGGCGCCTGCTCGCCCGGCTTGAGCACGACGGTGTTGCCGACCGCGAGCGCCGGCGCGCACTTCTTGGAGAAGTGAATGGGGGGCCAGTTGAACGGGAGGATCGCCGCGACCACGCCGTAGGGCTCGTAGGTGACTCGGGCCTCGATCGGCCCCTGGTCTACGATATGGCCCGGCACGGTGTCGGCGAGGCCGGCGTAGTAGTCGAAGCTCGTGTGGCTCGAGACCACGTCCACGCGGAGGGCGTCGCGGCGAGGCTTGCCGACTTCGCGCGCGCACAGCTCTCCGAGCTCATCGGCGTGGGCCCGGAAGCGCGCGGCCACTTCGCGCATGTAGCCCGCGCGCTCCCGCGGGGAGAGCCGTCTCCACTCCTGCTCGTAGGCGCGCCGGCTGTCCTCGACCGCTTCGGCGACCTCGGTGGTCGAGGCGGCGACGACCTGGGCGAGCGGCCTCCCGGTCGCCGCCTCGTGGACGGTGAAGAGGTCCGCCCCGGTGTGATCCCGGAAACGGCCGGCGATGAGCGACCCCCACACCGGCCGCGAGGCCAGCAGTGCGTCGCTGCGGGTGGTGTCGCCCATGACGTCTCCTTAGTCCGTGAGGTGGCCCGGGGCCACCAACTCCTCGAGCCCGCTCTCGACGTCGCCGAGGGCGGGATCCGGTTCGGCCGCGCGCCTCAGGTCGACGAGTGTGCGCACCGACCGGCGGTCAACGGCCCCGGACGGCACCAGACCGCGCACGGGGTCGCGCAGAAGGTCGACGAACTCCGCGGCGTCAGCGGCGCTAAGGCCGAGGCGGGTCGCGGCGGCCTCGCGCACGGCGTTGTCGTGGCCCCCACCCGCGATCTCACGGGCCACCCCCACCAGGGCGTCGGCGAGTCGGCGGCGCTCGGGGGAGGCGGTGGCCAAACCGGCGAGGACGGTGCCCAGGAAGGGGCCGAGGTCGCTCGCCTCGCTGAGGAGGCTCGCCCCCGCGGCGCGCGCCCGATACTGGTTGCCCGCGTTGAGCACGGTGAGGTCGCACCGGCCCTCGACGAGGGCCGCGGCGCGCCGGGGCGTCGAGCCCAGCGCCACGACCTCGACGTCCTCGCGGGTGAGGCTCCGTCGCGCGAGCAAGGCGTAGCCGACGAAGGCGAAGCCCGAGGTGGGGACGTCGACCGCGAAGATGGCACCGGAGCGAGGGATCTCGGCCCCCGCGCGGGCCCACAGCGAGAGGCCCAGCCCGCGGTCGATCGCCGCCTCGATGAGGAGGGGGATGCGACGTCCGAGGGGGTTGCTCGAGAGGAAGTGGTAGGCGAGGACGTTGTCGGGGCTCGTGAGAACCGCGTCGAGCTCTCCCCCGATGAGGGACTGGAACTGCTCCGGGGACGACGCCACGGGCACCTCATCGACCTCGAGCCCAGCCCGCTCGAGTGCACCGCTACGACGGGCCACGTCGAGCAGGACCGACGGGGTGAAGGTGCCGAGGCGCAACGGGCGGTTCACGGCTCAGAGCTCGGCGGCCCAGTCGCGGGTCTCGAGGATCTCGGCGAGGCGCGCGAGGTAGCGCGCCGCGTAGGCCCCGTCGATGACCCGATGGTCGAAGGTCAGGGCGACCAGGCCGATGGAGTGGATGGCGATCAGTTCCTCACCGTCGAGACCGGCGACGACGACGGGCTTCCGTGAGACCCCGTCGGTCGCGAGGATGGCCACCTGGGGCTGGTTGATGATGGCCCCGGTGAGGAGCGTCCCGTAGGGCCCGGGGTTCGTGATCGTGAAGGTCCCGTGGGACACGTCGTCGACGGTGAGGCGCTTGGACCGCGCCCCCGTGGCGAGCGCGCGCACGCGCGCCGCCATCTCTCTGAGCGAGAGGGACGAGGCGTCGCGCACCACGGGTACGACCAGGCCCTCACCGTCGAGGTCGACGGCGACGCCCAGGTTCACCGTCCCGTGCACGACGAGCGTGTCGTCGCCGACCGATGCGTTCAGGTGCGGGAACTCTCTGAGGGCCTGGACCGCGGCCACCGCGTTGAAGGGAAGGTACGTGAGCGAGTGGCCCTCACGCTCCTTGAACGCGGGGCCATGGCGCCGACGGGCCCGCTCCACGTTCTCGTAATCGATCTCGCGCACCATCAGCGTGTGGGCCGACGTCGCCTTGGAACGCACCATGTGCTCGGCGGTGAGGCGCCGGATCGTCGTGAACGCGATGACCTCGTCCGCGCGGGGGCCCGAAGCCCGGGCCGCCGCCGCACCCTCGACGTCGCGGCGTTGGACCCGTCCCCCCGGGCCGGTCCCGGTGACGTCACCGGGTCCCAGTCCGTGCTCGCGCAGGAGTCGGCGGACCACCGGAGAGATCGTCGTGGATCCGTCGGCGGCAGGGGCGCTCGTGAGCGCCACGTGGGAGAGGACGTCCTCGCGGGTGATCCGTCCGCCCGGCCCGGTGCCCACAACGTCACCGGGCTCGAGCTGGTGCTCGGCGAGGAGTCGGCGAACGACGGGGGAGAGGCGTGCGGCGCCTCCATCCTCGTCCCGTGGACCCGCCGTCGCTCGAGGAGCGCTCGACGTGACGGTGGGGGTCCCGGGGCCGACCTGCGCGCTGCGCGGGGCGGTCGCGGCGCCGTCCGCGGTGCCGTCGGGCTCCTCGTCGATGAGCGCGAGGGTCGCGCCGACGTCGACGGTCCGGCCGGCCGGGACGAGTATCGCGGTCAGGGTCCCGCTGACGGGCGAGGGGATCTCGGTGTCGACCTTGTCGGTGGAGACCTCGAAGAGCGCGTCACCCTTGTCGACGGTCTCGCCGACGGACTTGAACCACTTGGTGACGGTCCCCTCGGCCACCGTCTCTCCCAGTTGGGGCATCGTGACCTTAGGCATGGGGGACTCCGAGGGTAGGGATCGGTCGAGACTCCGCGCCCAGCTGGCGGGCGAGCCAGTCTGCAGCGTAGGGCCGGTGGCGGTACGTGACGTTCGCGCAGCCGTGGTTGCCGTCGTCGAGGAGGAGCAGCTCCGCCGGACCCGCGGCCTCGGCGACGAGACGCTCACCCTCGCGCCACGAGAAGAGCCGATCGCGCCGACCCTGGACGACGAGCAGGGGGGCCCGGATCGCCGACGCACGCCCGACGAGGGTCAGGTCCGCCGCACGCCGGGCGGCGTCGACCTCGTCGGTGCAGCCCGAGCGCACGACGAAGGCCCTGCGCGTGAGAGGGTTGAGCGACTCCCACGCGGCGGCGAAGTCGTACGGTCCTGAGAGGGCGACCGTGGCGCGCACTCCGAGGTCGGCTGCGGCGATCCGCGCGGCGTAGTAGCCCCCGAGGGAAACGCCCCAGACGCCGATCCGCTCGGAATCAACCTCGGGTCGCGCCCGCAGGTGTTCCAGCGCGGCCTCGCCCACGACCTCCCAGTCGGGCCGAATCGGCAGCTCCCACTCGACCTCGCCCTGGCCCGGGCCTTCGAGGGAGACCGTGGCCAACCCGCGCTCGAGGAAGGCCCGCTCGACCTCGCGGAACTCCTCCTTCGCCGAGTCGAGCCCCGGGATCAAGACGACGGTCGGCTGGGGCCGCGTGGGGTCGGGCGTGCGGAGCAGGGCGACGAGCCTCGTTCCCTCGAAGGGGACCTCGAGGCGGGTCGCCGGGGGCGCGAGAAGGGGCGAGGCGTCGGCGAGGGCCGCGACGGCGCGGCCGTGCGCCGCGAGGGCCTGTTCGCGATCGTGGACGAACAGGAACTTCGCGAAGTGGTAGTAGACGGCGGCGCGGGCGAGGTGCTCGCCGGCGCTGCGGTCGTGACCCGCGGCGCGGGCGGCGACGCCGAGGGCCCCGTGGTCGGTACCGGCCGCGCACCAGGCGGCACACCAGTCCTCCCAGCGCCCGAGACGGGAGACTATGTGCACAAAGTCACTTGCGTCGACCCCGTTCGCCACGAAGCGGGGCTGCCAGTTGGCGATGGCGGTCTCCAGAAGCGCGTCGGTCAAAGCCCCCCCACCGTCCCGGACGGCTGGAATGCTAACGCCGTCGACCACGGCGGGAGAAGGGGGGCGTGCTTGAAATCTTTTCACGGTGATCGGCGCCGGGCCGCCTTGATTAGGCCAAGGGCCATCGTTAGCGTTGCGCCATCGCCGTCCCGGCGAACGACCACGGCGCGATCGCTACGCAGGATCGTCGAGGTCGTCACACAGATTGGTTCGGGGGGAATCAATGAAGAGAATGAGCACTGTGAGGGTGCTGGCGGCGACTACGGTTGCGGCGGCATCACTCATCACGATGGCGGTGGCCTCGACGGCCGGCGCCAGTTCCGGGGGACTCGCCAAGGGCGCCCCGGTCAACATCGGTATCTCGTTGTCGCTCTCGGGCGACTTCTCGGCCGACGGCCAGGCGTTCCAACGTGGGTACCAGCTTTGGGCGAAGGAGCAGAACGCCCACGGCGGCTTGCTCGGTCACAAGATCAATCTCATCATCAAGTCCGACGCGTCGAGCCCGACACAGGTGGTGACGAACTACCAGGACCTCATCGGCCAGAGCCACGTCCAGTTGGTGTTCGGGCCGTTCTCGTCGCTCCTCACCGTGCCGGCCGCCCAGACCGCAGAGCGCTTCGGCTACGCGATGGTCGAGGGTGCGGGAGGCGCGCCGTCGGTCTTCCAGGCGCACCTCAGCAACGTCTTCGACGTGTCGCTGCCGGTGGCGAACGACCTCATGCCCTTCGCTAATTGGGTCTCCTCGCTGCCCAAGGCTCAGCGACCGACGACCGCCTACTACGTGACCTCGAACGACCCCTTCACCGAGCCCCAGCTCCCGGTCGCCCAGAAGATCATGTCCAAGGCGGGGATCAAATCGCTCGGCTTCACCGTCTTCCCGGCGGAGGTGACCGACTACACCTCGATTGCCGACAAGGTGGCGGCGGCCAAGGCCCAGGTCGTCGTCCTCGGCTCGGTTGACGTGCCTACGGTGTCCGCGTTCATGCAGGCGTTCGAGCAGGCTCACTACAACCCGAAGGCCTTCATCGCGACGGGCGGCCCCGACCAGGGTGCGGCCTTCTTGAAGGCGGTCGGCGCGAAGAACGCAAGCGGCATGATGGTGCCCAACGCGTGGTACGGCGGCTCGGCCAACCCGCTGAGCAAGGCGATGGTCGCGGCCTACATCAAGCAGTACGGCGGCACCCCGGCCGACATCAACTCCGACGTCGCCGAGGCGTACTCGGTCGGCGAGGTGATGGCCCAAGCGGTGAAGGCGACCGGTGGCTTCAACAACGCCAAGATCATCGCGTACCTGCACTCGGGTGCGGTGTTGTCCTCAGTACAGGGTCCGGTGAAGTTCAACAAGTTGGGCGAGAACGTCGACCCGACGGCCTTCACCTTCCAGTGGCAGGGCACCAACTTCGTCCAGGTCAATCCGGTGGGCGACCCCAACTCGGTGAAGGTCCTCTACCCGAAGCCAGCCTGGAAGAGCTGATCGATGTCGGGTAGCGCGCTCACCTACGCCATCGTCGACGGGGTGCTGACCGGCTCGGTCTACGCCCTCATGGCGACGGGCCTCACGCTCATCTTCGGAGTGATGGACATCATCAACATCGCCCAGGGGATGTTCGTGGTGCTGGGCGCCTACCTGAGCTACGCAATCCAGATCCACTGGGGCATCGATCCCTTCGTCGGCCTCTTCATCACGATCCCCATCCTCTTCGTGGTGGGGATCGTGGTGGAGAGGGCCTTCATGTCCCGACTGAAGGGACCGGAGAAGACGGCGATGTCGATTCTGGTGACCTACGCGGTCTCTCTGCTCATCGAGGGCTCACTCAACATGATCTTCTCGGTGAACGATGTTCAGATCAACGCGTGGTACGTGAACCAGTCGTTCAAGCTTTTCGGGGTGTACTTCGCCTACATTTACGTGTTCGGCTTCTTCATGGCCGTGGTGCTCCTCGCTGCCCTTTGGGTCCTCTTGTACCGGACACGTTTCGGGGCGAGCGTGCGTGCGTCTCTGGCCGACCAGACGGCGGCCGCGCTCATCGGCATCAACGTGAGGAGGATCGCGACGATCTGCTTCGGCATCGGTACGGCGGTGACCGCCGCCGGCGGTATGGTGTTCGGCGCCACTAACGCCTTCAACGCGAGCTCGAGTTACGACCTGATCTCGCGCCTGCTCACCATCATCGTCCTGGGTGGGATGGGGAGCCTTGGCGGAGCCCTGGTCGCCTCCATTGGCATGGTCATGCTGGAGGACGTCGTGGGCGTGATCTGGTCGCCGATCTGGTCGACAATGACCTTCTTCATCGTCCTGGTCGCCGTCTTGTCCCTGCGCCCCCAAGGTCTCTTTGGCAAACAGCTCGCGAGGACGGCCTGATGCGCCACTGGTCGCGCGCCGCGTGGGCGCTGGGTCTGCTCGCCCTCGCGCTCTTCCCGGTGGTCGTGTCGAACCCGGCCTACGTTGCGATTGGCGTGTTCACCCTCATTTACATGGCCTGCGCGACCTCGTGGAACATGTTCTCGGGCTATACGGGGTACATCGCGCTGGGCTCCGCCGTCTCCTACGGTGTGGGCGCCTACACCATGGCGCTGGTCTCGATCCACGCGAACATGGCCCCCGGTGCCGCCATGTTCTGGCTGGCCCCGCTCGGCGGGCTCGTAG
>JAKCEK010000191.1 GCA_021838005.1 Actinomycetes bacterium | reverse complement strand
AGCACGGCGCCGGCCCCGCCGTCGTCGGCGGGCTCCGGGAGTCGTTCGACGATCGCGTCGAGCAGCTCCCCGGCCCCGCGCCCGTGCAAGGCGCTCACCGCGTACGGGCCGCCCAGGCCGAGGCCGACGAACTCCCACGCCGTCGCTTCACGGATCGCGTCGTCCGCCTTGTTCACCACGAGCAGCACCGGGCAGCGGCTACGACGAATCCAGCGGGCGGCTCGCGCGTCCTCTTCCACCGGACCGGTCTCGACGTCGACGACGAACAAGACGAGGTCGGCCCCGGCGACGGCCGCCTCGGCCTGGCGCGAGACCTTCTCCTCAAGGGCGTCGCCGGCCTCGAGCCAGCCGCCGGTGTCCACGACGTCAAAGGCCCGCCCGGCCCACTCGACCTCGACGCTCGTGCGGTCGCGGGTGACCCCGCGCTGGTGCTCCACGACGGTGGCGCGTCGCGCGGCCAGGCGGTTGACGAGCGAGCTCTTGCCCACGTTGGGCCGGCCCACGACGGCGACCTGGGGGCGGCTCACGCGGGTAGGAGCGGGCTCAGGACGGCGTCGAGCGCCCGGCGGAGGTCGACCCCGGTTGTGGCGACCGGGGTGACGGGGCGCACCAGGTCCTTGAGGGTGGAGCCGTCGAGGAAGCGGCCCTCGTTGAGACAGACGTCGGGCACGAGGCAGGTCCGACCGGGGGCCACCTCGGCCAGGGCACGGTTGAGGTCGGTGGCGGTGAGCAGTCCCGCCACTTTGATGTTGCCGCCAAAGTAACGGTTCTCGACGACGGCGACCTCGACGGCCTCGTAGCCGTGGGCGTCGAGGAGTTCGCGCAGGATCGGACCGGCGTAGGCGCCGGTCAGCACCGTCACGCCGGTGGTCGACCCGGCCCGCGCGTCGACCGGCGCGGGCCCGCGCGGCGCCCGGTAGCCGAGCGCCGGCGCCCCGTCCACCGACTGGAAGAAACCCGAGCCGAGACGCGCCATCGGGGTGCGCTCGGCGAAGCTCTGACGGAACGAGGCGACCATGCCGACGCCGTTCTCCGCCTCGTCGAGGCTGGCGAAGGACTCCGGTCCGGGCGGCTCGCGGCCGGCCACGAGGTAGAACTCGTCGCTCGCGAAGACCCTCGCCGCACCGAAGAGGTCGCGGGTGAGGGTTCGGTAGCGCTCGGCGAGCTCGACGACGGCGGCGGCCTCGGCGCGGGTGTGCGGACGCATCGTCTCTTCGCTCGAGAGGTCGCTGACGCCCACGGGCACGAGCGAGAGGGAGGCGAGCTCCGGGTAGAGGGTCACCACGTCGTCGAGGGTGCGCACCAGCTCGTCGCCGTCGTTCACCCCCGGGCAGACCACGACCTGGCCGTGGACGCTCACCCCGGCCGCCAGCAGTTCGCGCAGCCACCGCAGGCTCGTGGCGCCGCGCGGGTTACGCAGCATCGCCGCGCGCAGCTCGGGGTTCGTCGTGTGGATCGAGACGTAGATCGGTGCGAGGCGCTCCTCGAGGACTCGCTCGAGGTCGAGCTCGGTGAAGCGGGTCAGGGTGGTGTAGTTGCCGTAGAGGAACGAGAGCCGGTAGTCGTCGTCTTTCACGTAGAGCGATCGGCGTAGGCCCTTGGGCAGCTGGTAGATGAAGCAGAAGGTGCAGTGGTTGTCGCACGTGCGGATCCGGTCGAAGACGGCCGAGTCGATCGCGAGGCCCACGGGCTCACCGGCGGCCTTGTCCACGACGATCTTGCGGGCGAGCAGCTCCCCCGGGCGCCTCACGACGAGGGTGGGCGAGGGGCCGTCGACGAGTTGCTGGTAGGCGATGATGTCGGTCGGGGCGACGCCCTCGACGCTCACCAGCTCGTCTCCGACCGCCAGGTCGCATCGAGAGGCCGGTGAGCCCGGCGTGATCGCGGAAATGCGGGCGCCGGACACCCCTCTAGCCTAGGCAGCCGCCCCGGGGACCGTAACTAGGCTGGCGCCATGGACGTCGAGAAGGTCGTACTCGCGGCCCCCCGGGGATTCTGCGCCGGGGTGGAGAAGGCGATCAAGGCCCTCGACTGGATGACCCGAGTCTTCGAGCCGCCCGTCTACTGCTACCACGAGATCGTCCACAACCGGGTGGTGGTCGAGCACTTCCGACGTCGGGGCGTCGTCTTCGTCGACGACGTGGCCCTCGTGCCCCCCGGCGCGCCGGTGATGCTCAGCGCGCACGGTTCGCCCCCGGAGGTGGTCGAACAGGCCCGGGTCCGCGGCGGAACCGTCGTCGACGCGGTGTGCCCTCTCGTGACCAAGGTCCACCACGAGCTCAAGGTCCGTGCGGCCAAGGGCTACACCGTCCTCTACGTGGGGCACGAGGGACACGAGGAGGCGGTGGGCACGATGGCGGTCGCGCCGGGGGCGGTGCGCCTCGTCGAGGAGCCGGGCGACGTCGACGCGCTCGCCGGCCTGGCGGGGCCGGTCGCCCTGTTGAACCAGACCACCCTCAGCCTCGACGAGTGGCGCGAGGTACGCGAACGCGTCACCGAGGTCTTCCCCGAGGTCTGGACCCCGTCACGCAGCGACCTCTGCTTCGCCACCACCAACCGCCAGGCGGCGCTGCGCGAGGCCGCCGCCGGGGCCGACGCCGTCGTCGTGATCGGCTCGGCCAACTCCTCGAACACCGTGGCCCTCGCGAAGGTCGCGGCGACGGTCTGCGCCGGGCCGGTGCTGCGGGTGAACGGAGCCGACGAACTTCCCGACGATCTCTCGGGCGTCGTCGCCGTGACGGCCGGGGCCTCGGCTCCCGAGTCGCTCGTCGAGGAGGTGCTCGCGCGGCTCGCGCCGCGCGACGGCGTCGAAGTCCGCTCGACCACCATCGAGGAGGAGTACTTCCCCCCGCCACCCGAGCTGCGCGAACTCTTGCGCGCCCTCGCGGCCGTGCTCGACACGGCTCTCGGCGCGCGCGTCGACCCGTCGGAGCCGTCGGACCGCGACTTCGGCGCCGCCGGGGTGCTCGCCGCCGCCCCCTAGGTCAAAACCCCTACCGGGGTAGTATTTTCCGGTGAGCTTCATGCGTTTCAT
>JAKCEK010000190.1 GCA_021838005.1 Actinomycetes bacterium | reverse complement strand
CGGTGGGCGTGCGTGCTCAGTGGTTCCTCCCTGGACCCTCTCTACCATCACAGCCTTGCGGGCGGCCCGCGGGCTAGGGGCCAAGGCCCCCTCGTGGCCCAGCGCCACGTAGCGTGGGCCCGTGGAGGAGGTGGACCTCACCGAGGCGGCCCGCGGGCTCGGCGGCTCGCGGGTCCTGCGGGGGCGCCTCGCCCGTCCCGAGGGTGAGGGCCCGTGGCCGGGGGTCGTGATGATCCACGAGGTCTTCGGGCTCGACGACGTCATGATCCGACAGGCGCGACACCTGGGCGCGCTGGGCTACGCGACCCTCGCGCTCGACCTCTACTCCGACGGCGGGGCCCGGCGGTGCCTCACGACGATCTTCCGCGCGGTGACGAGCGGGACGGGACGCCCCTTCGCCGACGTCGAGGCGGGACGGCGCTGGCTGGCCGAGGCGCCGTGGTGCACCGGGCGCGTCGGGGTGCTCGGCTTCTGTATGGGCGGCGCGTTCGCTCTGCTGTGCGCCCCCCGCGGCTTCGACGTGGCGGCCGTCAACTACGGCCAGCTGCCCAAGGAGCTCGACGCCGCCCTCGCGGGGGCCTGTCCGATCGTCGCCTCCTACGGCGGGCGGGACCGCTCGCTGCGTGGCGCCGCGGCGCGGCTCGAGGCCGCCCTCGAGCGCGCCGGCGTCGAGCACGACGTCGCCGAGTACCCCGGCGCGGGCCACTCCTTCATGAACGACGCGATGGCCGGCCCCATGCTGCTGCGCCCGGTGCTCCGCGTGGCCGGGGTCGGTCCCGACCCCGAGGCGTCGAAGGACGCGTGGGCGCGCGTCGACGCCTTCTTCCGGTCCCACCTGGGCTAGGGCGGCCCAGGCGCGAGCGTCTCGACGTGGCGTATCTCAACCCCGAAGGTCGGGTCGAACGGGCCGAGGCCGAGCACGCGGGCGAAGAAGGACTCCTCGATGGCCGCCTCGCGTCGCCAGGTGGCCGGGTCGCGAAAGCCGTGGCCCTCGCCCACGACGACGACGAGGCAGTGGGGCACGGTGCGCGCGTCGAGGGCGGCCGCGAGTTCGAGCGACTGGGTGAGGGGCACGACCTCGTCCTCGGTGCCGTGGAAGAGCGCGAGGGGGGTCGAGAGTTCGTCGACGAACCCGAGGGCCGAGCGCGCGCCGTAGAGGGCGTCGGCCTCGGGCAGGGGTCCGACCAGGCCGTCGAGGTAGTGAGCCTCGAAGCGCGCCGGGGCGTGCGCCAGGCGGCGCAGGTCGGTCACGGGGTAGCGCAGCGACGCCGCCGCGAGGACGCCCCGTCGCGCGAGGCCGAGCGTCGTGACCCCGCTCGCGCTCGCGCCGATCGAGACCACGCGCGCCGGGTCGAGCAGACCGCGCTCGGCGCACGCGCGCAGGCACGCCGCGCAGTCCTCGACGTCGACGACGCCCCACTGCCCGCGCAGCCGCTCGCGGTAGGCGCGCCCGTACCCGGTGCTGCCGCCGTAGTTGACCTCGAGGTAGGCGTAGCCGCGGGTCGTCCAGAACTGGACGTCGAGGTCGTACCGGGCGAGCGTCCGCCGGGTCGGGCCGCTGTGGGCGTGCAGCACGGCCGGGGGGGCCTCGCTCGCCGGGCCGACGAAGTCCGCGCGGGTGGGGGGGTAGTAGAGCGCGTGCACCGGGCCCGACGCGGTGTCGACCCTGAGCACCTGGGGGCGGGCGACGTCACCGGGGTCGACCTCGCGCTCGGAGGTCACCACCGCGTTCGTGCGACCCGAGGCGAGGTCGAGGCGTTCGACTCGCTCGAAAAAGAGCGGGCCGCCGGCGATGACACCGGCGGCCCGGTCTGAGGCGGCGACCCCGCCGATCGAGGTCCAGGGTCCCGCGACCGGCGCCAGGTCCCCGTTCGGGGCGAGGAGCCCGACGTGGTCGAGGCCGCCCCGGGTCCACGAGACGAGGAGCGAGCCGTCGGCCCGAGGGGCGTAACTCGTCTCCCCGGCCAGCCAGGGGGGCGGGGCGAACTCGGCCTCGCTCGGTGCGATGTTCGTCCAGGCGTCGCCGTCTCGACGGTGCAGGTTCCACCAGCCCGTGCGGTCGGTGACCGCGTAGAGCGTGCCGTCGGGTCCGTAGTGGGGTTGGGTCACGGACTCGCCGGGTCCGCCCAGGACGACCCGGTTCGTCCCGTGGAAGCGGTCGACCTCGATGAGGACCGTCGAGTCCCAGGGCATGTCGGGGTGGTCCCAGGCGACGACCGCGACGCGCCGGCCGTCGGGACTGAGGACGGGCGCACCGAAGAAGTCGTGGCCGGCGAGGATCGTCGCCTCGCTGCGCGTGGCGAGGTCGACGAGGACGATCTCGTCGAGGGTCCCGGTGGGGGTGTCGCGCTCGCGCAGCGCGACGACGTGTCCGTGCCCGTCGAGGTCGGGTGCGCCGTGGCGTACCGAGCGCGGTCCGGGCGCGGGCGCGCTGAGCGCCTCGGGGGCTCGCCCGGGGGCGAGGAGGTAGAGGCGCTGGTCGTCGTCGCCCACCACGACGACGGACTCGTCACGCACGGCGAGCGGTCGGGCCCCGAAGGAGTGGACGCGCGAGCGCACCGCGAGCTCTGAGACCCACTCCGGTGGGTTTGCGCCCGGACGGTGGCGGCGAAGGTAGCCGCGCCCGGCGCGGCGGGGATCGGTCTCGACCCAATAGAGGTCGTCCCCGTCGGCGCAGAGCCACCGCCTCGAGACCGCGCCCTCGGCGAGCGCGTCGAGCGAGACGCCCGACGGCCAGGTGCCGTAGGGTCGCTCGCTTCGGGTCACGCGGCGACTGTAGGGCGCCCGAAGGCTCCCCCTCGTGGTGCCCGCGTCGAGGGGGCGGCCCCGCGGGGCGGGGGACATCTCGAGGTCGCCTCGGCTCGATGTTCCAGAGGAGGGGACGCGTTGACCCATTTCTTACTTGGTTCTTCCCCGGCTCTGAGGACCCCCCGGGTAGCCTGGGAACGCCTCGAGTGGCCGACGATCGGTCGGGACCAGCGAGGATTCGCCTCGTTGACAGGAGTGGTGGTGCGCGCACGGTGGCGAGTGGCAAAGGGGGCCCTGCTGGGCCTCGTGGT
>JAKCEK010000189.1 GCA_021838005.1 Actinomycetes bacterium | reverse complement strand
GACGTAGAAGACGTTGGGGTCGCCGACGTCGAGGGCGCGCTCGATCGCGGCGATCCGCTCCTCGAAGGCGCTCACCAGGTCCTCGTAGCGTTGGCGGTCGGCCTCGGCCAGGCAGTCCGCGAAGGAGGTGAAGTAGTAGTAGAAGGTCGAGGGTGCGATGTGGGCCCGCTCGCAGAGCACGGCCACCGAGAGGGCGTCCTTGTTCGTCTCGCCGAGGAGGATCTTTGCGACGTCGAGGATGTGCTGGCGAGTCTTGGAGTTGTGGTTGCCCTCGGCCATCGCTCTCTCGTTCGGTCGGCGGTCACGGAACTCTACTGAGAGTGTGGCGGTCCTGTTCGTGCGGATTACGAAAAAATGTTTTCCGCTTAGGTCGTCTTCAGGGTCGTGGTGCGGGGTCGCCGTGAGGCCGCCGGGTGGCCGCGCACGACAAAGCGCCAGGGACGTTCGACCTCGCGGCTGACGCCCACCCGGGGGGTCGCCTCGACGGCGGCGCCGGCGAGCCCCACGGCGTCGCGGGCGAAAAAGACGCGTGCGTCGCGCGCGCAGCAGTCGGCGCCGGAGTCGGCGCCGCTGACCCCGAGCGCGCGGGTCACGAGTCCGGGCCCGCGCAGCAGCCCCGGCTCGGGCGCGAGGAGTTCGCCCGCGCGCACCAAGACGGCGCCCGCCGCGCCCGTGGGGCCGGTCACCACGTTCGCGCACCAGTGCACGCCGTAGCTCTTGTACACGTAGAGCACCCCGGCCGGGCCGAACATGACCGCGCAGCGCGGCGTCGGGCCCCGGAAGGCGTGCGACGCCGGGTCGTCGGCTCCGCCGTAGGCCTCGGTCTCCACCACGCGCGCGACGCGGCGCGTCGGCCCAGCGCCCACGACCAGGAGCGTCCCGAGGAGGTCGCGCGCCACCACCTCGGGGTCGAGGGCGAACGAGGCGCGACCCAGCCGCCGCACGCCCGGTGACCCCTACCGGAATCCCGCGACGGCGTGCGCTCGGTACGGCGCCTCGAGCGCGGCGACGTCCTCCTCGCTGAGCTCCACCGAGAGCGCGGCGACGGCGTCGTCGAGGTGGTGGGGCGTGGTCGCTCCCACGATCGGGCTCGTGACACCCGGCTTCGTGAGCAACCAGGCGAGGGCGACGGTGGCCGGCGCGACCCCGAGCCGTTCGGCGACCGCGATCGTCGCTTCGACGATGGGCCGGTCACCCTCCCCGTAGAGAGCGCGGCCGAACTCGTCGTTCTCCGAGCGGTGCGTCGACGCGCCCCAGGGTCGGGCGAGGCGTCCCCGGGCGAGGGGGCTCCAGGGGATGACGCCCACGCCCTGGTCCTCACAGAGCGGCAGCATCTCGCGCTCCTCTTCGCGGTAGAGGAGGTTGTAGTGGTTCTGCATCGATACGAACCGGGCCCAACCGTTCAGGTCAGCGAGGTAGAGCGCCTGGGCGAACTGCCAGGCGTGCATCGATGAGGCGCCGATGTAGCGCGCCTTGCCGGCGCGCACGACGTCGTCGAGCGCGCCCAGGGTCTCTTCGATCGGGGTGTCGTAGTCCCAGCGGTGGATCTGGTAGAGGTCGACGTAGTCGGTGCCGAGTCGCCGCAGGCTGTGGTCGATCTCAGCGAGGATGGCCTTGCGCGAGAGGCCCTGGCCGTTGGGGCCCTCGCCCATGCGCCCGTGAACCTTGGTCGCGATGACGACCTGGTCGCGCGGGACCAGTGAGAGGAGGGTGGCGCCGGTGATCTCCTCGCTCGAGCCGGCCGAGTACACGTTGGCGGTGTCGAAGAAGTTGATGCCGAGCTCGAGCGCCTGGGTAAAGAACGGCCGGGCCTCGTCGGGCCCGAGGGACCAGGGCTGGTTGCCCCGGGTGGGCTCCCCGTAGCTCATGCAGCCCAGGCAGATCCGCGAGACCTTGACGCCGGTGTGTCCGAGGGTGACGTAGTCCATGGTGCGAACCTAGCGGCGCTCCCTACAGTGGGGGCCGGACGAGGAGGCACCGTGGAGAATCGACGCGTGGTACTGGCCGAGCGGCCCCGAGGGAGGCTCGACGTGTCGACGACGCGCCTGGAGTCGGCCGAGCGACCCGCGTGCGCCGAGGGTGAAGCCCTGATTCGCGTCGGCGTGCTCTCGATCGACCCGACGATCCGCACGTGGATGGACGACGCGCCCGGCTACCTGCCCCCCATCGAGCTGGGCGGGGTCGTCCGCGGCGCCGGCGCCGGCGTGGTGGTGGAGTCGCGCACCCCGCGCTACGCCGTGGGCGACGTGGTGGTCGGGATGACCGGCTGGCAGGAGTGGGCCCTCGCGACCGACGACACGCGCTTTTCGGTCGTGCCCGCCGGGCTCGGCCTCGACCTGGCGACCGTGATGAACGTGCTGGGCGTGACCGGGGTGACGGCCTGGGTGGGCGTGCACGACGTCGGCGGCCTGCGCTCCGGGGACACCGTGGTCGTCTCGGCCGCCGCCGGGGCCACGGGCTCGGTCGTCGGTCAGCTCGCCCGCGAGGGCGGGGCGCGCCAGGTGATCGGGATTGCCGGGGGCCCCGAAAAGTGCCAGGAGGTCGTCGAGACCTACCGCTTCGACGCGTGTCTCGACTACCGCGAGGCGAACCTCGCGGCGCGGCTGCGCGAGGCCTGCCCCCAGGGGGTGGACCTCTACTTCGACAACGTCGGTGGTGCGGTTCTCGACGCCGTGCTGGCGAATCTCGCGATGCACGCCCGCGTCGTGTTGTGCGGGGCGATCGCCCAGTACGACGGGGCCGAGCGCCACGGCCTGGTCAACACGGCCGCCCTCATCACCCGGCGCGGGACGATGCGCGGCTTCATCGTGCTCGACTACCTCGAGCGCTTCGCGCCGATCCAGGGGGAGCTGGCGAGCCTGGTGCTCAGGGGACGCCTGGCGCACCGCGAGCACCTCGTCGAGGGGCTCGAGCGCGCCCCCGAGGCGCTCTCGATGCTGCTGCGCGGGGAGAACCACGGCAAGACCCTGGTCGTGGTCGACCCCACGGTCACCCTGGCCTAGGTCCCGTTGCCGGGGGGCGACGGCGCCGTAGCGGTCTCGGCCGGCCGTGAGGGCGAGCACGAC
>JAKCEK010000188.1 GCA_021838005.1 Actinomycetes bacterium | reverse complement strand
CGCCAGCGAGTTGGAAAAGAGCGACACCAGGTTCGACCCGACCGGCAACGTGGCGATCACCATGAAGATGAGCGCCGAGACGACGAGGGCCCACCCCGAGAGGTAGCCGAGCGCCGGGTGCAGCGCCCGGCGGACCCAGGAGTAGCTCGCGCCGGCGTTGGTCTCGACGCGCCCGAGGTAGGAGAAGGCGAAGACGATGCCGAACATCGCGACGCCGCAGTACAGCAGGGCCGCGGGCCCGCCGAAGGCGACGGCGCCGAAGAGCACGGCCGTGGTGCCCGCGATCGAGTACGCGGGCGCCACCCCGGCGACCCCCATGATGACCGAGTCGAACAGGCCGAGGACTCCGGCCTTGAGTCGGTGCTCGTGCGCCGACGTCGCCGGCGTCTCCAGGGCCTCGGTCATGGCTATCGCTCTCCTCCGGCGACGGGCGCCGCGTCCGGCCCGTCGTCGACGAGTCCCGGCGCACGTTATACACGCTCCACGGATCCCGGGGGGGCCGTTCCCCGCCGGTAATCTGGACGGATCACCGGGCCTCGCGGTGCGGCGCCGTGGGGCCCGCGGCGCGACCGCCCACGACCGAGAGACGACCGTGGCACTGATCCAGAGATTCGACGAGTCCGGGGCCCCGCCCATCACGGCCTCGGAGATCAAGCACCGCTGGATCGAGTTCCACCGCCAGGTCCGGCTCATGTCGGGGACCCGGCTCCAGCGCACGGCCGGGCGGATCCTCGGCGAGAACACCCGGCGCTACCGGGCCGCCCGGGCCGTCTTCGGGCCGCCGCTGCGCGCCCTGCGCAAACTGCGCGGCGAGCGGGCCGAGCGGCGCCGCGTGGAGAAGCTGATCGCCCGACGTGAGGACGTCGTCTTCCCGGTCAACTACCGGCCCCGCCTCGTCGACTACGCGGCCGAGCTGGCCGCCCTCGCGACGGACCTGGCCGACGTGCACGTGGCGATCGTCGACCTCGCGCGCCCGAGCGCCGAGACCGTCGCCGCCCTCAACGAGGCCCTCAACTCCACCGCGGCCGAGTGGCTCCTCCTCGCCGACACCGCCTCCAGCGAGGACGAGCGCCGCTACAGCGCGACCGTCCTGCTCGCGGCCGCCGCGCCCGGAGTCGACGTCGTCTTCGCCGACGAGGCCGGCCCCCACCCCTTCGCCCCCCTCCTCAAGCCCCCCGCGGTTGGCCCGCACACCCTGTTGAGCTACGACGTCGTGGGCCGCCCGGCCCTCGTGCGCGTCGAGACGGCCTTTGCGGCCGGGGGGTTCCGGGCCGAGGCCGGCGTCGCCTTCGAGCACGACCTCTACCTGCGCCTGAGCGAGGCGGGACGCACTTTCACCCACGTCACCCGCGTCCTGCCGGCCGGCCGGCCGGCGTCGGCCTTCGAGGACCCGCGCCTGGGCGAGGACACGGCCGCGATCGTGGGTGAGGCGCTCGAACGACGGGGCTGGAAGGGGACGGTGAGCGCCGACCGGATGAACGGGCTCGTCCACTGGACGCTCGCCGCGCCCGACCCGGCGCCGCGGATCGACATCGTCATCCCCACGCGCGACCGCATCGACCTTCTGGACCGGTGCCTCAAGTCGATCGAGGAGATCACGACGTACCCCAACTACGACGTCATCATCCTCGACAACGACTCCGCCCAGGCCGAGTCCCGGGCCTACTTCGCCGAGACCCGCTACCGGGTGGTGCCCTGCCCCGGGCCGTTCAACTACGCCAAGATCGTCAACCGGGGCGTCGCCCACTCCGACGCGGACTTCGTGGTCACGCTCAACAACGACACGGTCGTCGTGACCCCGGACTGGCTCGAGCGGCTCATCGCCCTGGCGGCCCTGCCCGACGTGGGGATCGTGGGAGCCTGCCTGCTGGACCAGGACGGCCGGCGCGAGCACGAGAGCATCGTCGTCTCGCCCTACCCCCAGCACCTGCGCTCCGACTCGAACTACCCCCACGTCGACTACTTCTCGCGCGCCACCAAGGACGTAGCGGCGGTCACCGGCGCCGTCCAGATGGTGGAGCGAGCGCTCTGGGAGCGCCTCGGGGGCATGGACGAGGAACTCAGCGTCGTGATGAACGACGTGGACATCTGCCTGCGCGCGCTCGTCGAGGGCCGCTACACGGTCTATACCCCCGACGTGCGCCTCTACCACCACGTCGGCTCCTCGCGGGGCCGGCTCGACCCGATCGAGAACCGCAACCGGTTCATCCGCCGCTGGGACGTCTTCGGGACGTTTCGCGACCCCTTCTTCCCCGAGGCGGTCGTGCTGCTCGGGGAGAAGATGTTCTACCTGCCCCGCTAGTCCGGCCGCCGTCAAGCGCCCTTGTAGCCTGAGACGGTGACCTCGGCCCGGGCGCGCGTCGCCGACCTCATCCGCCGCGTCCCGCCAGCGGCCTGGCCCCTGGTGGCGATCGTGCTGGTGGTGCTGCTCGGCAACGGGATGTTCGTGCTGCGCCTCGCGAACAACGACCCGATCTCGTGGACCGCGGGGATCTCCCACCAACTCTGTCGGATCACCTGCGGGCGGCCGATGATCGACCCGAACGTCGGCTTCGTCACGGTGGCTGAGGGCCACCTGGCCGCGATGGACCTACTCCACGGCCACTGGCCCTGGTGGAACTACTTCGAGGGCCTCGGTCAGCCCCTCCTCGGCGAGATGCAGTCGGCCGCCTTCTTCCCGCTCACGCTGCTCTTCGCGCTCAACTCGGGGCTCTTGTGGTTCCACGTCGTGCTCGAGGTGATCGCCGGGATCTCGACCTACTACCTCGCCCGACGCCTGTCGGTGCCGGTGCTCGCCGCGACCGGTGTCGCGATGGTCTTCGCGCTGAACGGCACCTACGCCTGGCTGGGCAACGCCGTGCTCAACCCGGTCGCCTTCTTGCCGATGCTGCTGCTCGGCATCGAGATGATCCTCGACTCGACCTCGAGCGCCACCCAGCGCGGCTGGTACGTCGCGGCGATCGCGTTGGCGCTGTCGATCTACTCGGGCTTCCCCGAGGTGGCCTACCTCGACGGCCTCTTCTGCCTGGCCTGGGCCGTCGTGCGGGTCTTCTCGCTGCCCTCGGCGCGCCGGCCCCGCGCCCTGCGCCGCCTGGCCACGGGGGGCGTC
>JAKCEK010000030.1 GCA_021838005.1 Actinomycetes bacterium | reverse complement strand
GACCGGCGAGCGCCCACGCCGCCGCCCGACCCTCCCAGACGAGGACGTCACCGTCGAGGACGAGCCCGCCCACCACGTGGCGGTGGCCGCGCCCGAGGTAGCCGGCGGCGATCGCCACCACCTCGGCCGAGGTGAGCCCGCCCGCCACCGGGGCCGCCGCGACGGCGAGCGCGAGGCCCAAGGCCCCGACGAGGGGCCGGGCGGGCCCGCCGAGCAGGGACTCGGCGAGCAGCGCGACCCCCACGAGGGGGCAGACCACCTGGTGGGCTCGGAGGCCAGCGACGCGCGCGCGCACGTCGGCCTCGCCCAGACGGACCTCAGTCATCCCAGTGCCACCCCACGACCGGCCCGAGCCGGTCGCGCAGGTAGGCGACGTGACCGGTGCGCACGGGTCGCTCACCCACGACCGGGGGCGCGGGCCGCGGCGCGTCGGGGTCCCACTCGGGCGGGGAGAGCTCCCCGGCGCCCTCCCACATCGGGATCCCGAGGTCCGTCGGTCGCTCGGGTGGGCCGGGGTCCTCGACCTCGGGCGCGGGCACCAGGCCGCGCCACCGCCCCGGCCCGGGCACCCCCGCCGCGCGGGCGGCGCGGGCCCGTAGACCCTCGAGCCCCGCGAGTGCCGTCGACTCCATCACCGGCACCAGGCGCAGCAGGGCGAAGGGTGACGCCGTCGCGAGGAGCAGGGTGACCGCGCCCGTGACGACCGTGGCCATCGAGGGCGTCGTGAGCTCGGAGGTGCCGAGCGCCAGGGTGACGACGATGACGAGCTTGCTCGCGGCCACCACGGCGAAGGTCTCGGCGAGGCGCCACCCCAACCGACGCAGCGAGGGCAAAGCGCACAGGGGCACGACCACGGGCACCACGGCGAGCAGCAGGGCGAGCGCCAGGGTGCGCAGGACGAGCTCGCACCAGACGAGCATCGACCCGGCGATGAGCAAGGTGGCGATGAGGCCCACCGCCGCGCCCGGCACGCCGAGGGGCACCGCCGCGAGGAACCGCGCGAGGGTCGCCACGTGGGTCGCCACGTGGATGGCCGAGGCGCTCGACGCCTGGTCGACGGCCTCGAGCACCAGCCGCCCGATGGGCCGGGCGAGCACCACTCCAGCGACGCACGCCGGGGCGACCCCGAGGTACGCGCGCCACAGCGCGCCGCTGTCACCGTGGCGCAACGCCTGCAGGGTCGCGACCGCGAGGCCGACGACGAGCAGCACCGGAGCCAGGGGCACCAGGGCCGAGAACTCCCCCCGCGAGGCCGCGAGAACCTGGTCCGGGGTCCCAGTGGATCCCAGCACCACGGCCAGGCCGTGGACAATCCACTGGACGCTGCCCACGACCCACGCGACGAGGAGCGCAAAGAGGGACGACGCGCTCCCCTTGAGCACGCCCCCGGCGCACGTCGCGGGGTTGAGGGCGCAGGCCACCGCGCCCATCAGTGGACCCGCAGCCCGGTGCGAAAGAAGAAGTTCACGAGGGCCGGAGCGGCGCCGATGAGGACGGCCGCCACGAGGGAGGCAACGACGGCGCGCCGCCCCTGGGACGACTGGTGCATGTTCTGGGTGTGGCTGCCGATGGCCCACAACGCCGCCCCCAGCAACAAGGCGATGAGGGCCGCGATGAGGGCCCACGACGCGAGCCCGTTGGCGAGCTGCTGGAGGGCCGCGCTGCCGGGTAGGGCACTCGTCGAGGGTGAGAGGGTGACGTCGGCGATGGGCACGGGACCTCGTTTCTTCTCGGTCGCCCCAACGGTCGGCCGGCGCGGCGCTGGTCTGCGAGACTGGACCCGTGCTCCTCGCCTCGTTGAAGACCCTGGTCGACCACTGGTCGCCCGTCGAGCTCTACCTCGTGGCCGCGGGCGTGCTCGTCGTCGGGCTCGTGCTCGGCGGTTTCGTCGTGCGTCTGCGCGGGCACCGGGCCATCGCCCAGCGCCTCAACGCGTTGGCCTCGCGCCTGGCGGTGGAGGCCCGACCCGACGACGGCCGCGTGGAGAGCGCCCTCGCGTTCCTCGAGGAGGTGACGGGCGAGGCCCACCACGCGGTGAGCGAGTCGAGCGCCGAGACGGTCCGGCTGCGGCGCTCGCTCGACACCCTCCCCCTCGGCCTGGTCCTGTGCGACGAGGCCGGCGCGGTGGTCTTTCGCAACGACCAGGCCGAGAGCCTCATGGCCAGCCGCTACGGCGAGGCGATCGCGGCCCAGGCCGTCACCGAGGTGCTGGCGGAGGGCTGGACCCACGGCACCGCCGAGCGGACCGTCGACATCTTCGGCCCGCCGCGGCGCACGCTCAACGCGCGCGCGAGCGTGATCGACGACGGCCGGCGCAGCCTCGGGGTGCTCGCCGTGATCGAGGACGTCTCGGAGCGCCGCCGGCTCGAGGAGGTACGCCGGGACTTCATCGCCAACGTCAGCCATGAGCTCAAGACGCCCATGGGTGCCCTGGGGCTGCTCGCCGAGACGCTGCAGTTCGAGCGCGACCCCGCGGTGGCCCAGCGTCTCGCCGAGCGGATCAACGCCGAGGCCTTCCGGGTGAACCGGATCATCGAGGACCTGCTCGACCTCAGCCGCATCGAGGGCGAGGGGTCGCCGACTCGCGAGCCGGTGTCGGTGTCGCTGCTGGTCGCCGACGCGATCGAGCGCATCCGCACCGCGGCCGACCAGCACCGGGTGCGCATCGACTTCCAGGAGCCCGACGAGACGGCGGTCGTCACCGCTGACCGCCGACAGCTGACCTCGGCGGTCCACGCGCTGCTCGAGAACGCCGTCGTCTACTCGCCCGAGGGCGAGGTTGTCACCCTCACGATCTCCCGGCCCGGCGCCACCGACGCGGAGGCGCCCCCGACGCCGGTGGTGCGCATCGCCATCGCCGATCGGGGCATCGGGATCCCGACGAAGGACCTGGAGCGGATCTTCGAGCGCTTCTACCGCGTCGACCCGGGCCGCGCGCGTGAGACCGGCGGCACGGGGCTCGGTCTGTCGATCGTGCGCCACGTCGCCCACAACCACGGGGGTACCGTGCTCGTCGACTCTCGCGAGGGTGAGGGGTCGACCTTCACGCTCGAGCTGCCCCTCAACGCAACGTGACCCGCGAGCCCGAGCGGATCCGGGTCCTCGTCGTGGAGGACGAGGAGTCCTTCGTCGACGCTCTCACCGTGGGGCTCACCCGCGAGGGCTTCGACGTCACGGTGGCTCGCGACGGCCACGAGGGGCTGGCCCTCTTCCGCGAGCGGCCCGTCGACGTGGTCCTGCTCGACCTGATGTTGCCCAAGATGTCGGGGCTCGACGTGTGCCGGTCCATGCGGGCCGACTCCGACGTGCCCATCATCATCGTGAGCGCCAAGGGCGAGGAGGTCGACATGGTCCTCCTGCTCGAGATCGGCGCCGACGACTACGTGACCAAGCCCTACCGCCTGCGCGAGCTCGTCGCGCGCATCCGGGCCGTGCTGCGACGGCGCGGGGCCCACGAGCTGGCCGCCCCCTCGACCGAGATCGCCGCCGGCGACCTGCGCATGGACGTCGACGCCCGACGCCTCTACGTGCGCGGCGACGAGGTGAAGCTGCGCAAGAAGGAGTTCGCCCTCCTGCTCCTCCTGCTCGAGAACCCCGGGCGGGTCCTCACCCGCGAGGTGCTGATCGATCGGGTCTGGGGCAGCGACTACGTCGGCGACACGAAGACCCTCGACGTGCACGTCAAGCGTCTGCGCACCCTCATCGAGCGCGACCCCAAGAACCCCGAGCGCATCACCACGGTGCGTGGCGTGGGGTACCGCTTCGAGCCGGTCAGCCCCGCGGGGCTATGAGCCGCCGGCCCCCGAGGTAGGGCGAGAGGACCTCGGGCAGCACGACCGTGCCGTCGGGCTGGCGGTGGGTCTCCACCAGGGCGGCCCAGATGCGGGCCCAGGCCAGCGCCGAGCCGTTCACCGTGTGCACGAAGCCCAGCGTGCCGTCGGCCCGCCGGTAGCGGACGTTGGCCCGGCGCCCCTGGAAGTCGGTGAACCAGCTGACCGAGGAGACCTCGAGCCACTGGTCCACCCCGGGGCTGTAGACCTCGAGGTCGACGGTGTAGGCCGAGGCCGTTCCCAGGTCCCCGGTGCACAGGGTGAGCAGCCGGTAGTAGAGCCCGAGCTCGCGCAGCAGCCCCTCGGCGCGGGCGAGCACGTCGGCGTGGCACTCCTCCATCTGCTCCGGGGTGCAGTACGCGAAGAGCTCGACCTTGTCGAACTCGTGCACGCGCAGCAGGCCGCGGGTGTCGCGCCCGGCCGCCCCGGCCTCGCGCCGGAAGCACGGCGTGAAGGCCGTGAGCCGCACCGGCAGCTCCGCCTCGGGGATGATCTCGCCGCGGCGCAACGAGGTCAGCGGGACCTCCGCGGTGGGAATCGCCCAGAGTCCGTCACGCTCGATCGCGTACATGTCGTCGGCCGACTTGGGCAGGTGGCCCGTCGAGAGCATGGTCTCGGTGAGCGCGAGGCTCGGCGGGCGGATCTCCTCATAGGCGTCGGCGTGCCGGTCGAGGGCGAGGGCCGCGAGCGCTCGGATGAGTCGGGCCCCGTCGCCGCGGTACAGGGGGAACATCGAGCCGGCCAGGCGCGCGCCCGCCTCGAGGTCCAAGATGCCCAACTCGGCGCCGACCTCCCAGTGCGCGACGCGCTGGTGCGGGGCGTACTCGGGCGGCGGCGCGCCCTCGTCGAGCCCCGGCCACCACCGGCCCGTCTCGACGTTGTCGGAGTCGTCGGCCCCGTCGGGCACCCGCGGGTCGGGGAGGTTGGGCAGGGAGAGCAGGATCTCGCGCAGGCGCTCAGCGACCCGCTCGGTGTTCTCGCGCGCGACCCGCTCCTCGTCGCCCCGCCCCCGGCTGGTGGCGGCCAGCGTCTCGGCGCGCCCGTCGTCCTTGTGACGATGGGCCTCGGCGACCTGGCGCGACAGCTCTTTCACCTCGGCGCGCAGCCGCTCGGCCTCTTGGAGCAGCTTGCGATGCTCGAGGTCGAGGGTGACCACGTCGTCGATCGTCTCACCGGGTACCCCCCGGCGACCGAGGGCCGCCTTGACGAGTTCGGGCTCGCGGCGTACCAGCGTCAGGTCGATCACGCGTCCAGGATACCGACGTGTCGTCGGGGGTCCCGGGGCCCGGTAGGTTCGTAGCCCGTGAGTCACGCGCTCGAGGTCACCGGTCTCGAGGTCACCTTCGGTCCCGTCCGCGCCCTCGACGGGGTCTCCCTCCACGTGGACTACGGCGAGGTGCTCGGCCTGCTCGGGCCCAACGGCGCCGGGAAGACGACGCTCGTCGAGACCCTGCTCGGCTTTCGCACCCCCACCGGTGGCACAGTGCGCGTCCACGGGCTCGACCCGGTCCGCGACCACGCGGGGGTGGTCGCGCGCACGGGGGCCCTCCTCCAGCGCGGCGGAGTGTGGGCGCCGATGAGCCCGAGCGAGGTGCTCGCACTCACCGCGACCTACTACGACGCGCCGCGCGAGCCCGCCGAGCTCATCGAGCTGCTCGACCTCGGGCGGTGTCGGCGCACGCCCTGGCGGCGCCTGAGCGGCGGCGAGCAGCAGCGCACGCTGTTCGCCCTGGCCCTCCTCGGCCGACCCAAGGCCCTCGTGCTCGACGAGCCCACCACCGCCGTCGACCCCGAGGGGCGCCAGGTGATCCGCGACATCGTCGCCGCCGAGCGCGAGAGGGGCTGCGCGATCCTGCTCACGACCCACGAGCTCGCCGAGGCCGAGCGCCTCGCCGGCCGGCTCGTGGTGGTGCACCGCGGGCGCGTTGTCGCCGAGGGGTCGCTCGAGGACCTCGCCGGCGAGCCCGAGATCGTGGTCGAACTCGACGGACCCCTCGACCCAGCCCCACTGGCCGCCCGCTTGGCGGTGGCGGTCCGCCTCGATCCCGAAGGCCGCCTGCGCATCGCCGCTCCCTCGACGCCCGAACGGATGGGCCTGGTGAGCGAGTACCTCGCCGGGGTCGGACGCACCGTCCTCTCGCTGCGCACTCGCGCCACCCTCGAGGAGCGCTACCTCGCCCTCATCGCCGAGAGTCGGGCGGGCCGGCCGTGAGGGCCCTCCTCGCCCAGGCCACGGCCGAGGTCCGCATGACGCTGCGCCGGGGCGAGACCCTCCTCGTCACCCTGGGCCTGCCGGTCCTGCTCCTCGTCTTCTTCTCGCTCGCCCGCGTGGTCTCGACACCGGGGCCCTCGCGCGTGGACTTCATCGCGCCGGGGATCCTCGCCCTGTCGGTCCTCTCGACGTCGCTCGTGGCACTCTCTATCGCGACGGGCTTCGAGCGCTCGACCGGCGTCTTGCGTCGGCTCCACGTGACCCCGCTCGGCCGGCGCCGCCTCATCGGGGCGAAGATCGTGTCGGTCCTGGTGACCGAGGCGATCCAGGTCGTGGTCCTCGCCCTGGTCGCCCTGGCGCTCGGCTGGCGACCCCACGGGGCGGTGTCGGGGGGCCTCTTGGTGACCCTGGCCCTCGTCCTCGGCTCGGCCGGCTGCGCGGGCATCGGGCTCGCCCTCGCGGGCCGGCTGCGCGCCGAGGTCAATCTGGGGGCGGCGAACGGCCTCTACATCGTGCTCCTGCTCGTCTCGGGGATCGTGGTGCCCCTCACCTCCTTGCCCGGGGCGGTGGGACGCGTCGCGGTGGGCCTGCCCTCGGGGGCCCTGGCCGAGGCGTTGCACCGCGTGCTGGGCTCCGGCGCGGTGCCCACCGTGACCGACTGGGTGGCCCTGGCGGCCTGGGCCGTCGCCGCGCCGCTGCTCGCCGCGCGCACCTTCCGCCTCGACTAGGCAGCGACCCCTCGACGCTCCGGGCGACGGGTCGTGCGCACGAACGAGGGGCGGGGACGCCCAAGAGGGCGGTCGGCGGCGCGGGCGGGCGCGGCGAAGCCTCAGTGCGCGAGCGCGGCGATCCCCCGGGCCAGGGCGGCGTCGGAGATGGCCCCGAAGTGGACGGCGCGCACGACGCCCGACGACGAGACGAACACGGTCTCGGGGAGCGTCGCGAAGCCGAAGTCGCCACTGGCCACGGTGCCGTTGGCGTCGACGGCGACCGGGTCAGGGAAGCCGGCGCGGGCGACGAACCGGGTCGCCGCGGCACTCTGGTCGTTCGAGTCCACGCCGACGACCGACACGCCCGCCGGCGGGTGGGCCCGCAGGTAGGCGCTCACCCTCGGGACCTCACCCTTACAGGGGGGGCACCAACTCGCGAAAAAGAGCAGGACCGTGGGGCGGTGGTCGCGGTAGGGCGCGGTGACGGTGCCCCCGTGCAACCCGGCCAGGGAGAAGTCGGCGGCTTTCGTGCCCACGAGCGCCGACGTGGAGCTCGTCGAGGCGCCCCCGGTGACCTTCCCCCCGGTGAGCGCGGACACCACGGCGATCAGCGCCACGGCCACGACGACGCCGATCCCGATCGAGACCATCATCATCGGTGACGGCCTGCGCCGCGGTTCAGTGGTACCGGACGATGACATCGACCGCCATCAAGATGAAGAGCGCGGACAGGTACGTGATCGAGTAGTGGAAGAGGCGCATCGCCTCGGCGACGTCGGCACGGTCGTTGCGCGCGTGGCTGTAGAGCCGAAACGCGTAGAAGGTGAAGAGGCCGCCAAGCACTGTCGCTGACACGGCGTACACCCAGCCGAGGTGGGCGCTCGGCCCGATGAGCATCGTGAGGGCCCACATCAGGACCGAGTACACGAGGATCTCCAGCGTCGTGCGCCGCAGGGACGCCACGACGGGCATCATCGGCACGTGGGCGGCCTCGTAGTCGTCGCGGTAGCGCACGGCCAGCGCCCAGAAGTGAGGCGGGGTCCAGATGAAGATGACCAGGAACAACAAGAACGGCGTCCAGCCCAGGGAGTTGGTCACCGCGGCCCAGCCGATCAGCACCGGCACCGCCCCGGCCGCGCCGCCGATGACGATGTTCTGCTTGGACCGGCGCTTCAGAATGATCGTGTAGACCACCACGTAGAAGGCGGCCGCGGCCAGCGCCAGCCACGCCGACAGGGCGTTCACCCACACCGCGAGGGTCACGAAGGCCAGCACCTCGAGGCCGGTCGCGAACAGCGCAGCGGCCCGAGGCGTCATGACCCCGGTCACGAGGGGTCGGCTCTTCGTGCGCTCCATCACCGCGTCGATGTCGCGGTCGATGACCATGTTGAAGGCGTTCGCCCCGCCGGCCGCGAGCGTGCCGCCCACGAGGGTCGCGAGCACCAACCAGAGGCTCGGGATGCCGTTCGCCGCCACGACCATCGTCGGGATGGTGGTGACGAGCAGCAGCTCGATGATGCGCGGCTTGGTGAGGGCGACGTAACCGCGCAGCACGTCCGACAGGGGGCGGGCCACGGTCACCGGAACGGTCATGGGCGAGAGTCTAGGTGGCGGGGTTTTCTCTAGGCTAGAGAGGTGCTCGACTCGCGGCGCCGCGTTCCGAACCCCGTGTTCCGCTGGTTCGCGCTGGCCTCGTTCCTGGGGTCGATCCTCTCGGTCCTGACCGGAGCGGCCGTCCGACTCACCGGTTCGGGGCTCGGTTGTCCCGATTGGCCGACCTGCTTCAAGGGGCGCGTGACGGGCTCGATGTCGATCCACCCCTTCATCGAGTACGGCAACCGGATGGTCAACGCCGCCTTCATCCTCGTGATCGGGGCGACCGTGGTGGCCGCCTGGTACCGGGCGGAGCGCCGTCGAGACCTGGTCGGGCTCTCCCTCGGCCTCGTCGCGGGCGTCGTGGGCGACGCCGTGCTCGGCGCGTTCGTCGTCTACTCCAGGCTCAACCCCTACCTCGTGTCTTTGCACATGGTGCTGTCGCTCTCGATGGTGGTGCTGGCCGCCACCCTCTACCACCACTCCAAGTACCTCTACGGCCCGGGCGCCCGAGCCGACCGGCGCGACCCGTGGTTCTCCCTCCTCGCCCGGCTCTTGTGGATCCCCTTCGCCGCCCTCGTCGTGACCGGGACGGCCACGACCGGCTCGGGCCCCCACGCCGGGAACACCTCGGGCCAACTCGTCGCGCGACGGCTCCCCTTCGCCCTCTCCTCGGCCGCCTGGGTCCACTCGGTGATGGCCGTCTTGTTCATCGGACTCGTCACGGGCCTGCTCGCGGCCATCTGGCGCAGCGACGCCCCCACCCCCTTGAAGCTCGGCGTGCGCCGGCTCGTCCTTATCTCCCTCGTCCAGGCGGGCATCGGTCTCACCCAGTACCTGAGCCACTTGCCGGCCTGGCTGGTGGAGCTGCACATCGCGGGGGCGACCTCGCTCGCCATCGGCGTCACCCAGTTCAACCTGCGCCAGGTGGCGCGCGACCGCGAGCCGGGGACCCGACGGGTGCAGGCCGCCGTAACTCCCCTCGTCACAGCGTAGGGAGGTCGCGGGCGGCCCGGATCGGCCGGTAGCGTGGCGCCTTGCACACGACGACCACGACGAGGCCCCGCCACCCCGGCTCGGCGGCCGCCGGGGGCGGCCGGTGACGGCCGCCGTCGGCCTGACCCTGGCGGTGCTCACCGTGGGGGCCTTCGTGGCGCCCCTGGTGGCCGAGCGCACGGGCGTGCCCGGCCCGGTCCTCGAGCTCATCGTGGGCCTGGCCCTCGGCTTCGTGCTGCCGGCGAGCACGACGGCCCGGGGGACCTTCATCGGGACCCTCGGCTCGCTCGGCTTTCTCATCTTGATGTTCCTCGTGGGCGTCGAGTTCGACCTGCGCCGGATATGGCACTCCTCGAGGGCCGCCCTCGCCGTGGGCCTCGGCCTCTTCGGCCTCTCGCTCGCGATCTCCGACCTCGTCCTCGGCCGAGGTCTCAACGCGTCGGCGCTGTGGGTCGTGAGCGGCGCGGCGACGTCGGTCGGGATCACCGTCCCGGTCCTCTACACCCAGGGCTGGCTGAAGAACCGGTTCGCCCAGGAGGCGATCCTCATCGGGACGGTCGCGGAGTTCTGCTACGTCGTCCTGCTCAACGTCATGAGCGTCGCACCGACACGGGGCCTCAACTCGACGATCCTCCTCGCCACCGCGCGTACGCTCGCCGCGGTGGCCGCAGCGCTCGCCCTCGGCTACGCGGTGCGACGGGCGCGCTCGGCGACCCCGCACCACTTCCGGCGCTGGTATCGGCGCGACGACCCGATCGAGGTCGGCCTGCGCGGGACCTTCGCCCTCTTGTTCCTGCTCGTCGCGGCGAGCGCCGTCGTCCACATCGCCCTCGCCATGGGCGCGGTGCTCGCCGGTATCGTCTTTCGCAACGTGATCGGTGAGCCGCGGGCCCTCATCGAGCGCCTGACGAGCGTCGCCAACAGCTTCTTCATCCCCCTGTTCTTCCTCACGGTCGGGGTCCAGACGCCCCTGCGGCTCAGCCTCGTGGTGCTGGCGCCGCTCGTGGGCGCCGCCATCCTCGTCCAGAGCGTGCCGCGCCTCGTGCTCGTCGGCTACTTCACCTGGCGCAAGATCCCCCTGCGCGAGGGCCTCGCGGGGAGCCTGCTCTTGATGGCGCCGCTCACGATGCTCGTGACCACGGCCGAGATCGGCGAGCGCACCGGTCGACTGGGACCGCACAACAGCGCGGCGATGATCGTGACCGCCGCGCTCTCGGCCCTCGTCTTCCCCGTCGCCGCGCGTCGCCTCCTCCTGTCGCGTGCCGGCGAGGAGGGCGTCGCCGACGCCGGCGCGCGGACCTGACCCGAGTCTTCCGACCCAGAGTCCGATAGACCACATTGTGCCAAAGGTCCCTAGGAGGACCGCGAGCCGAATGAGAAGACTGCTTTTCGACTGAAGGGAGGACGTGATGGCCGGATCACTGCTCGCGGCACTCGTGTCGCTCGATGGGCCAGGCCACTACTTCCACTGGCACTGGATTGACATCTCCTACGCCAACCTCACGGTCATCGCACTGATGGTGGTGGCGTTCGTGGCGGCGCTGTTCGCACCGTTCCCGGGGCGACGCAGCAAGAAGGAGACGAAGTGAGCTCGACCGAGATCGACCGCCAGTGGACGACGCGCCTGCGCCATCGGGTGGCGCGGCGCCTGCCACCGGAGAAGATGCTGCCCGACACCCAGCCGGCCTACGTGGCCTCGTGGATCTACGTCTTCGGCGTGACGACCCTGTCGGCGCTCGCCGTGGTGATCCTCTCGGGGTTCATCCTGGCCCTTAAGGGACCCCAGTGGTGGCACACGTCGGGGATCGGCCACTTCGTCAACTCCCTGCACCTGTGGAGTGTGGAGATCTTCTTCTTCGCGATGGTCATCCACCTGTGGGGCAAGTTCTTCATGGCGGCCTGGCGCGGCGGGCGCTCGCTCACCTGGGTGACGGGTGTCGTCACCTTCCTCACCTCGATCGCGACCGCCTTCACCGGCTACGTCAGTCAGACGAACTTCGACTCCCAGTGGATATCGACCCAGGCCAAGGACGGCATCAACTCGACCGGGGCCGGGTCGTTCTTCAACGTCTTGAACTTCGGCCAGATGCTGATGTGGCACATCGTGCTGCTGCCCCTGGCGGCGGTCATCCTGACCGCGGTGCACGTCCTGATGGTGCGCGCCAAGGGCGTCGTACCTCCCTTCGAGGAGAAAGTGGAAGCGCGATGAGCGAGAGTCCCGACGTCACGGTCGCCCCCTGGACGGGCCCGCAGCGCCCCTACGACATCATCAAGGAGGGCACCATCGCCTTTCTCGTCGTCGCGATCCTCACGATCGGCCTGGCCCTGGTCTTCAGCTCGCCCGACGACCCGCAGGTCACCATCCAGCAGTGGTCCACGAAGACCCCCATCGACTTCGCCCAAACGGCCCTGTCGGAGTTGAACGGCACCTCGGGCACCGCCCACTACGGCGCGCCCTACAACACCGCGTCCGCGGGCCAGAAGCTCGGCCCGCTCACCCTCGCCAAGTGGCTCGGCGCGACGATCCCGGTGAACACCGTGCGGGACTTCGTCCTGAGCCCCCTCGAGTCCCAGCCCGCCGTCCCGCCGCTCTCCACGGCCCTCGCCCAGTGGAAGGGCGCCTCGCCCGCCCAGCGCACGGCGTGGGTGGACGCCTACACCAAGGCCGCGGGCAAGATGACCTTCGTCAACTCGACGGTGACGGTCCCGACCACCGCGGCCGGCCCGGTGCCGGTGATGATCAACTCCCTCGAGCAGTTGGCCCGCTCGGGCGCGCTCGACCAGGCCCTGGTGACCCAGAACGGCTTCTACACGTCGAACTTCACGCTCCCGCTCCTCTTCCTCGCCGACGGCTCGTACCTCAGCGACCTGGCCCAGCAGCGTCACCTGCTCGGGACCCAGTGGGGGATGATGAACGAGACGGGCAACTACCCGGGGCAGGCCTGGCTGTGGATGTACACCTTCTGGTACCAGGTCCCGCCGTTCTCGTCGAGCACGAACGCCGACGTCGAGGTCTGGGGCATCATGATGCTCCTCTCCTTGCTCCTCCTGCTCGTCCCGTTCATCCCGGGGGTGCGCTCCATCCCGCGCTGGACGCGCGTCTACCGACTCATCTGGCGCGACCACTACCGCACCCAGGAGGTGTAGCGACGCCACGGGGGTGCCCTCGCGGGGTGCGCCCCCGTCGCGCTAGCCTCGAGCGGTGAGTGACGAGGGGGTCCTCGACCCGGCGCCGACCACCCTGGAGCCCACCAAGCCCCTCGTGTCCCCCGGCCGCTCGATCGCCGACGGGACTCGGTCGTGGCGTCGGGTACGTCCGTGGGTCGTCCTTCTCGTCGTCGTCGCCGTCGCCTCGATGCTGGTGCGGGCGTTCGTCGTCCAGACCTTCTACATCCCCTCGGGGTCGATGGAGCCGACGCTCTGGCCGGGCCAGGGGATCCTCGTTGACAAACTGGCCGCGGAGTTCGGCACGATCCACACCGGGGACGTCATCGTCTTTCACGCCAGTCCCGCGGTGGCCCAGGACTGCGCCCAGGCCACCCCCGACCTCGTCAAACGGGTCATCGGCCTGCCCGGGCAGACCCTCTATTCCGAGGGCAACACGATCTACGTCGACTACCGCCCGCTCGCCCAGCCGTGGCCCCACGCCGGCCCCCTCGAGCCGGCCATCGGCGCGCCCCAGAGCCCGATCGTCGTCCCACCCGGCCAGTACTTCGTGCTCGGCGACAACGAGCCGACCTCCTGCGACAGCCGCTACTGGGGGTTCGTGCCGCGCTCGGCGATCATCGGCAAGGTCGCCTGGCGCGTCTGGCCCCTCTCGGCCTTCGGCGGGGTCTAGCTCGACCCCACTCCCCTCGCCTTCCCGAGCCCGACCGTCGCCGGCCGCACCCCACACGTCGCCGTCGCTCACCCGGGACTGACGTGGTGTACGAGCCCGACCAGGGTCTACCTCGACGCCCCGACGCTCGCGGGTGCGCCGGCCGAGTCGAGGTCACCGTCCGTTCGCGATCACCGGCCTCACTCGTTCGAGCGCTCCGACGAGGGCCGTCGCGGCGACGGGCGGCCCGGTGACCAGCGGGCCCGTCGCGGGCCCAGGGGCCGGCTCCTCGCGTCGGGTCACACCGCGCTGCGGATCCACCGGCGGCCACCGTCGACGGTGCGCACGAGGTACGTCCCCCGACCCGTCTCGACGAGCGCGAAGCCCACCCGCGCCGACACCATCT
>JAKCEK010000187.1 GCA_021838005.1 Actinomycetes bacterium | reverse complement strand
GTCTCTATCGACGACCACGCCCGGCGGAGGACCATTGCGTTTCAGGGTCACGAACGAAGCCAACGTTGAACCGGCCACGGCGATCGAAGCTTGTGCTAGGTCACTTACGGCGAACACTGAGGAAAGTGACTGTCCGCCTAACAACGTCACCGGTGACGGCGGCACCGGGGAATCAAGTGCCGCCTAGAAGCAAGCGATGAGATTAAGGGCCACGTCCGTCATGTCACGTACCTGCCTGACCTCGAGTGCAAGTTTTCACGCCGACTCAGACGGGAGATCACCTTCTAGGAAAAAACGATAGACATTCGTGTGGCGCACCTCGAAGCCGACCCTCCGGTAGAGGGAGTTCGCGGCCTCGCGCGACGGCCGGCTCGTGAGATCCACCGTGCGTGCCCCGAGCGCCCGGGCGTCCTCTAGGGCTCGTCGCGTCAGGGCCTCGCCCACGCCTCGGCCCCGCGCTCCCTCGCCCACGACGACGTCCTCGATCCAGGCGCGCACGCCGGTGGGGATCGCGAAGACGCAGAGGGTGAGCGTGCCCACGACGTGACCGTCCTCGCGCGCGATGTAGAGCGTCGTCGCCGGAAAGCCCACGATCGCCGCGACGGACTCGCGGGTGAGGGGCTCGGCGCTCGCGGAGAGCTGGGGCAACAGGGCGTTCAGGCCCGTGACGAGCTCGTCGTCGGCCGACGTCGCCACCGCGACCTCGATCACCCCTCCCCCCTCCAGACGGGCCGGCGCAGGTCGTCGTAGAAGACGTCGCGCACCTCGCCGTCGATCGCGGCGAAGATCGGACCGGCCCACCGTTCGGCGCCGACGATCGGGCTCGGGAGCCGGTCGCGCTCGAACCAGCCGACGTCGAGGACCTCCTGGGGGTGGGGACGCAGCTCGCCACCCACGGCCTGACAGAGGAACACCAGGGAGTAGAGGGGGATCCGCGACTCGCCCAGGCGCATCCCGTCGAGCACGCCGATGAGCCGCACCGGCTCGACGAGCACGCCCGTCTCCTCGCGGACTTCCTTCACCACGACTTCGGGGGCCGAGTAGCCGACGTCGCACCACCCCGTCGGGTAGAGCCAGTAGCCCGAGTCCGATCGCTGGATGAGCAGGAGGCGGCCGTCGCCGTCGGTCACCGCGGCCCCCACCGCGACCTTGGGGGTCTGATAGCCGGGCACCCCGCGACCGACCTCGGCCAGCCACTGGGTCACCACCCCGTCGGCGTCGACCACGCCCTCGAGCCCCTCGTCGGCGGCCGCGCGGATGTCGGCCGCGATCGCGAGGACCTCCTCGAAGCGCTCGCGCTCGTAGGGGCTATCGGTGAAGCCGAGGCCCGTCTTCGCCACGCCGGCCAGGGCCTCGGACCAGCGCCGCAGCGTCTTCTCGGGGACGTCGCCGGCCACGGTTCCTAGCCGAGAACCGCGTCGAGGACCTCGTCGAGGGTGCCCACGATGCCGGTGTAGAAGGGACCGAACTCGCCGAAGAGGGTGGAGCCCTCGTCGTAGCGCATCGTGTAGACGCACTCTTTGAGGTCGTCGACGTGCACGGCGAAGAGCGAGACGCCCCACTCCCAGTCGTCGAGGCCCGTCGAGCCCGTCACCAGCTGCAGGACCCGCCCGCGGAAGGTCTTGCCCGTCGAGCCGTGCTCGCGCATCAGCCGCTCGCGGTGTTCGTAGTCGAGCGCATACCAGTTGTTGGTCTCGCCGCGCCGCTTGGACATGGGGTAGAAGCAGAAGGCGCGCTTGCCCTCCGGGGGCAGTTGCGGGTAGAGCCGGGCGTTCAGCATCGCCTCGGGCATGCCCTGGGCGTACTCGCTCACCTCGGTCACCGACACGTAGGACTCGTCGACCCGCAGGCCGGCCGCCTGCACCCTCGACTGGAACCGGCGGATCTCCCAGAGGTCGGGGCCGATGACCATAAAGCCCACGTCGGCCTTCGCCCCCACGAGGGCGAGGGCGATCACCTGGTGTCCCGCGGCGGTCGCCTCGTCGACGGCCTTGTGCAGGACGGCCGCGTCGACCTCGCCGTCGCGGTGGCAGAAGAGGTGTACGACGTTGAGCCCGCGCGAGGGGGCGAGGGGCTCGGGCGTGGTCACGGAGCCCATGCTAGAGGGGACCCTCGGCCCGGCGTCCGAGGTCGCCCGGACGCGACGGCGCGGGGCCGGAGCCCCGCGCCGTCCACGTCACGAGCGTCGACGGTCTAGTAGTCGTCCATCCCCCCGCCCGCGGCGGCCGGGGCCTTCTCCTCGGGCTTGTCGACGACGACGGCCTCGGTCGTGAGGAAGAGGGCCGCGATCGAGGCCGCGTTCTGCAGCGCCGAGCGAGTCACCTTGGCGGCGTCGATGACACCGGCCTTGATGAGGTCCTCGTACTCGCCGGTGGCCGCATTGAGGCCCTCGGTCCCCTTGGCCAGTCCGCGAACCTTGTCCACCACCACGCCGCCCTCGAGGCCGGCGTTCACCGCGATCTGGTTGATCGGCGCCTCAACGGCCCGAGCGACGATACGCGCCCCGGTCGCCTCGTCACCGCTCAGCTTGTCGGCCAGCTCGTGGATACGGCTCTGGCTGCGCAGCAGGGCGACGCCCCCACCGGGCACCACGCCCTCCTCGATGGCCGCCTTGGTCGTCGAGACGGCGTCCTCGATGCGGTGCTTCTTCTCCTTCAGCTCGACCTCGGTGGCCGCACCGACCTTGATGACGGCCACGCCGCCCGAGAGCTTGGCCAGACGCTCCTGGAGCTTCTCGCGGTCGTAGTCGGAGTCGGTGTTGTCGATCTCTGCCTTGATCTGGTTGATGCGGCCCTTGATGTCGTCCTCGGAGCCCGCGCCCTCGACGATCGTCGTCTCGTCCTTGGTCACGACGACCTTGCGAGCCGAGCCGAGCAGCTCGAGCCCGGCGTTCTCCAGCTTGAGGCCGATCTCCTCGCTGACGACGGTGCCGCCGGTGAGGATCGCCATGTCCTGGAGCATCGCCTTGCGCCGCTCGCCGAAGCCCGGCGCCTTGACCGCGACCGACTTGAACGTCCCGCGGATCTTGTTCACCACGAGGGTGGCGAGCGCCTCACCCTCGACGTCCTCGGCGACGATCAGCAGCGAGCGTCCCGACTGCATGACCTTCTCGAGGACCGGCAGGATGT
>JAKCEK010000186.1 GCA_021838005.1 Actinomycetes bacterium | reverse complement strand
ATGCGCAAGGCCATCGGGAACCCGCCCACCGAGCTACGCCAGAGCGTGGCGTGGGATCACGGTCCCGAGATGACCAACGAGGTCAACGTCACCACGACCACGGGCACGCCCATCTACCTCTGTGACCCTCGCTCACCGGGCCAGCGCGGATCGAACGAGAACGCCAACGCTCTGGTGCGCCAATACCCGCCCAAGGAGACGGACCTCGCCGTCCACACAGCGGCGGACCTGAGGCGCACTCAGGGGAGTCTTGACTCTCGTCCTCGCGCCACCCTCGACTACATGACACCATTGGAGAAGTCCAGCGAGAAGGTGGCGTTGACCGGCTGAAACCACCTTCTCAGCACACCGGTCGATTCGCGTCGGCACCCGCACGGGGTCCGGGAGCGTCCCGTCGCCGGGCGGTGACGGGGTCGTGGTGTCGCTCACCCCGACGAGGATCGCGTTTCTCCTCGGGGTTGAGCCTCTCGCCCCTACGTCTCGCCTTCCCCCTCACTCGGAGTCGCACTCACCAGCTCGGGCGGGAAGACGGCGTCGACCCACTCGCGGGCGAGATCCACGAGGTGGTCGATCGAGAGCGCCTCACCCTCTCGCCACGCCTCCTCGAACGCCTCCGGAGAGAGCAACCCCTCGGCCCGGCCCGCGACGGCCTCGTGGCGCGCGTCGCGCCACGTGCCGTCGGCACCGGGTCCGGGCTGGCGCGAGGCGCCCGCCGCGAGGCGCACGGCCACCTCGGGCACGACGTCGAAGAGCGTCTCGCTCATGCGCCGCAGCGACTCGAAGGCGTGGTTCTTCGCCCCGGTGGCGAGGGTGTAGTCGAGCGACTCGGCCCAGGCCCGACAGCTCGCCCCGGCCAGACCGAGCTCCCCGTAGGCCATGGCGAGGCCCGACCAGGCGCTGCCCAGGTAGAAGGCCGAGCCCAGTCGTGAGGCCTCGGCGATCGCCTCGTGGGCGCTCTCGACGGCCGCGGCGGGGTCCAGCGAGTAGGTCGACCAGACGAGGTTCACGAGGGCCGAGGCCAGCCACAGGTCACTGCGGCGGGCCCGCTCGACCGCCTGACGGCAGATCTCCGCTCCGCGCTCGCGCTCACCGGCGAGGGAGAGGACCGCCCCGAGCATGCGCTCGACGACCATGCGGGTGTCGTCCTCGGCCCAGGCGGCGAGCTCGAGCGCCCGATTGCACAGCGCCACGCCGTCCTCGAGGTGTCCCGAGAGCATCCGGATGCTCCCCAGGCGCACGAGGACCTTGGGCGGGACGTCGATCCCGAGCGCGTCGGCGGCGGCCGTGGCGGCGTTGAGGTAGCGCTCGGCGAGGGGGAAGTCCGCCACCATCCAGGTCAGGTCCCCGACGTCGTCGAGGACGCTGACGAGGCCCGGCGACGGCGGCACGGCCTCGAGCCCGCCGTAGCGGGTCAGCACGTCGTCGAGCCAACGCAAACCCTCGCCCGGCAGGTCGCGCATCACCCAGAGGCCGTAGAGGTCGCCCACCATCGTGAGGGCCCGGTCGGGGGCCACCTCGAGCAGGTGCTCGAAGGCCCGGCGCTCGTCGGCGAGCGACGCCGCCGTGGCCTCGATCAGGTCGAGCGCGTGCTCGCCCCACATCGCCCGGCGGAGCTCCCCCGCGAGGCCCGCGAAGTGCTCGGCGTGGCGGCAACGCACGTCGAGGACCTCGGCCCGCTCGGCCAGACGCTCCTCGGCGAAGAGGCGGATCGACTCGAGCATCCGGTAGCGGGGGCCGCGCTCGTCGCGCTCGGCCACGACGAGGGAGTCGTTCACCAGCTCCGCCAGGCTCGTCACGACGTCGAGCTCGTCGCGGCCGGTCACCGCGCGGGCCGTCTCGAGGTCGAAGGGCGAGACCAGGGCCCCCAGTTCGTTGAAGGTCGCGGCGGCGTCGGGTCCGAGCAGCTCGACGCTCCAGGCGAGCGTCGCGCGCAGGGTCTCGTGGCGGTGGTCGCCGGCGGCGGGACCACCGAGGAGCTGGAAGCGGCGTTCGAGGCGCGCGGCGATCTGGTCGAGGGTGAGCAGCTCGGCGCGCGCGGCGGCGAGCACGATCGCGAGGGGGAGCCCGTCGAGCCGCTCACAGATCGTCACGGCGGCGGCGACGTTCCCCTCGTCCAGCCGGAAGTCGGGCGACGCGGCCCGCGCCCGCTCGACGAGGAGCTCGATCGCCGGCCAGCGCAACGCCGCCGCGGGCGTCGTCACCCCGAGGTCGGGCGGGGTCGCGAACGGCTCGACGCGCACCCTCACCTCGCCCGGAACCCCGAGGGGCGACAGGCTCGTCGCGAGGACCCGCGTCGCCGAGCCGTGGGTGACGAGCCGGGCGATGGCGGTCCGGGTACCGGCGCGGGGTCGCTCCGCCGAGTCGAGCACGAGCAGCGCCCGGCGCGCGCCCAGCACGTCGTGGAGGGTCTCGTCGAGCGTCTGGCCCTGGCGAGCGGCGACGCCCATGGTCTGGGCGATCGCGAGGGCCACTCCCCCGGCGTCGCCCACCCGCGAGAGGTCGACGATCCACACGCCGTCGGGGAACTCGTCGACGAGCGCCTTGCCGACGCCCAGGGCCACACTGGTCTTGCCCACCCCGCTCGGGCCGGTGAGGGTCACGACGGCCGACTCGGCGAGGTGGGACACCACCCGCTCGACCAGTCCCGCGCGGCCGACGAGGTCGACCCCCGTCGCCGGGAGGTTGCCCAGGCGGGCGTTCAACGAGCGCAGCGCCGGGAAGAGCTGGTCGAGGTCGGGACAGGTCACCTGGAAGACCCGCTCGGGGCTGCCGAGCCCCTTGAAGCGGTGCTCGCCCAGGTCGAGGAGACGGACCCCGTTCTCCTCGCACCAGGACGCCCCCTCGTCGCCGAGGGCGCGCGCGACCGCCGCGGTCACGAGGACCTGGCCGCCGTGGGCCGCCGACATCACCCGGCCGCACTGGTTGAGGGTGGTGCCGAAGAGGTCGCCGTCACGCTCCTGAGCCGGGCCCCGGTGGATGGCCGCGCGTACCGCGAGCCCGCCGACGTCTGAGAAGTCAGCCTCGCGCAGCCGGCGCTGGGCCTCGAGGGCGGCCGCGATGGCCGCGACGGCCCCCGGGAACCGGGCGAGGAACCCGTCGCCGGTGTGCTTCACGAGGGTGCCCTGTTGGGCTGCGACGGTC
>JAKCEK010000185.1 GCA_021838005.1 Actinomycetes bacterium | reverse complement strand
CGTGCTCCTGGGACTCTTGAACGTCGTGTTCTTGTGGGGATCGACCCTCGTGGGCTCGGTCGGGACGGCTCTCTCCGATGTCGTGAGCACCCTGGGCCTCATGGCCGCGATGTTCTACCTGCTCACGGCGGTGACCGCGATCTGGTGTTACCGGAGGTCGATCACCTCGAGCGCGTCGAGCTTCGTTCTCGGAGGGGTTCTCCCCGCGATCGGCGCGGCCTTCATGGCCTTCGTCATCATCTACGAGCTGGCGACGAACGCCCTCAACGGCGTGCAGATGACCTTCGGGTTCGGCTTCGCGGCGCTGGGCCTCGTGCTCTCGATCGTGTCGTCCCGGGTGGGTCGGGCGGACTTCTACTCGGACCCGACGGTGAGCCACGGCGACGACCTGGAGTTGGGTCTGGCCTGAGAGTGGCGGCACCATCGAGGGGCGTCGGGCAGACGTCGCGGTCCTCGGGTACCCGTCGCCCCCTCAGCGTGGTCGCTCTCTCTTGAATCGCCGAAGCGCCACCACTGACCATACGAGCTCCACGACGCCGAAGGGCCAGGAACCCGAAAGAAAGCCGTAGACCGAGGAGAGTACGCACCCCAGGGCGAAGGCGAGGACGAAGAGTGGCCCGCGCCGCTCGAGCGCGTACATCACCATCATGAAAGTGACCGCGCACACCCCGTAGAGGGTGACGGCGCTCACGAGGGACCGTGGCGAAGAATCGCCGCGCACTCGCTCGTCGCGTAGTAGACCAGCACGAAGCCGGCCGCCGGGTCGGCCCACCACCACCCCAGCGCCGCGTTGAGGACGAGCCCGACGAGGACCGAGGTCGCGAGGATCCCGTCGACGAGGGTCACGCGGCCCTCGGTGACAAGGACGGGGTTTCCGAGCGCGCGGCCCGTGCGGGCCTTGCCGGCGGCGAGGAAGAACATTGCGACGGCGGTCGCGGACGTCCAGGCGATGCCGAGGGGGCTGTGGCCGGCGTGGTGGCGCGACGCGAGGACGACGACGCCCTGGACGAGCAGGTAGAGCGCGAGGAGGGCGAAGGCGAGCGCGATGAGCCGCAGCGCCCTCTCGCGGCGGCCCTCGTCGGCGCCGGTGAGCTCCCAGAGGACGACGGTCGAGGCCCCGATCTCGATGAGGCTGTCGAGGCCGAAGCCGGCGACGGCGACCGACCGGGCCGAGAGGGCGGCCACCGCGAGGACGACGACCCCGACCACGTTCCAGCCGAGCGTCGCGTACTCGAGGGCGAGGCCCCGGCGGAGGGCCGCCGGGCGCGGGCCGGTGCTCGTCCGGTCGGGTCGCCCGCTCACCCCGGGGAGGCTAGACCGCCGTCGCGCCGGTCCTTGACCCTCCAGCGACTGGAGGGTCGATAATCGAGGGATGTTCATCGGCGAGCTCGCTCGGCTCTCGGGGCTCTCGGTGCGCACCCTGCGCTACTACGCCGACGAGGGGCTCGTGCCCGAGGTCGCCCGCACCCCGAGCGGCTACCGGGAGTTCGGGCCCGAGGCTCTCGCACGGGCCCGGCTCATCAAGACCCTGCGCGAGCTCGGCGTGGGGCTCGCCGACGTGCGCCGGGTCCTCGCGGACGAGCTCGACCTAACCAAGGTCGCCGAGCGCCACGTCCGCGCCCTCGAGGCCCAGATCCGCCACTTGCGCCTCCAGCGGACGCTCCTCGCGACCCTGACCCACGTCTCTAGTCTCGAGGAGGTCCTCGCCGTGTCCGACTACGCGATACTCAGTGCCGAGGAGCGCCGACGAGTCGTGGAGGACTACCTCGACGCCGTCTTCGGCGACGCGAAGAGCCCGGTGGCTGAGCGCTTGCGCCTCGGCGCGCCCGAGCTGCCCGAGGACCCCACCCCCGAGCAGGTCGCGGCCTGGGTCGAGGCCGCCCGGCTGCTGCGCGACCCCGACTTCGTCGCCGCGAGCCGAAGGATGGTCGAGCGCGCCGCCGACGGGCCCTCGCTCGAAGAGCGCCTGGCCGAGGGCCGGGCCGTCGAAGAGCGGGTCCGGTCGGCGCGTCACGCCGGGGTGGAGCCGACCTCACTCGGGGCGCGCGCGGTCGTCGAGGCCGTCGAGGCCGCGGCGCCGCGGGCCGACGAGGGCCGGTCGGCCGCGGCCGAGCGGATCGAGGCCTTCACCGACCGGCGCGTCGCGCGCTACTGGGAGCTCGTCGGGGTCGTGAACGGGTGGGTGCCCTCTCGGTCGCCGAGTGAGGTCACCGAGGACTGGGCCTGGTACGCGAAGGCGCTGCGCGCCCACGCCGAGAAGAGGTCTAGCTAGGCCGCGTGGCGCCCGCGTGAGCCCACGCGCCGATAGGCCCACCACGCGATCCCGAGGACGATGAGCGCCGCGACGACGATGCTGATGGGCGTGAAGGCCGACGACACGCTCTTCCAGTTCGCCGCGACGGCGTCGCCGGCGAGCGCCAGGGCGAAGGTCCAGGGCAGGCTGCCGAGGAGGGTCAGCACGCTGAACGTGCCGATGGGCATCTCGGCGATGCCGGCCGGCAGGCTGATAAAGGTGCGCACGACGGGCAGGACGCGCGAGATGAGGACGGCCGGGGTGCCGTAGCGGGCGAAGAAGCGCTCGGCGCGGTCGAGGTCGTGGGGGCGCAGCAGCACGTACTTCCCGTAGCGCTCGAGGAGGGGACGGCCCCCGATGCGCCCGACGTAGTAGGCGATCCACGAGCCCACCAGGTTGCCCGCGGCCCCGGCGAGGGCGACCGCGACGACGTTCAGGTGCACGTGCACGCCCGCCAGCACGACGCCCCCGGCGAGGGCCCCGCCGAAGAGCATGACGGCCTCGCTCGGGATGGGGATACAGGCCGACTCGAGGACCATGAGGAAGAAGATGGCCAGGTAGCCGTGGCGGCTGATCTGGCTGACGACGAGGTGTTCCACCGGACTCCTAGGGCGTGGGTCGTTCGGGCGCGACGGTCGCTGGAGAACGTAGCACGGGGCCTGGCCCTCGAACCCCGGTGGAGACGGCCGCGAGGTCACCCTTTAGCGAGTTCTTATCGCGGTGCGACCCCTACGGCTCGGCGGCCGCGTCGCTCGGGACACCGTGACCGTCGCGAGTGGCGAACCCCGTGGCGGAAAGGAACCCGGCGGGTCCACGCACCGCCGGACGAACGGCGTGCGGTCGCGTGGGAGGTGATCCCGGGATGGTGGAGGGGTGACCGAGACGCC